>CAIKTR010000073.1 GCA_903830425.1 uncultured Opitutia bacterium | reverse complement strand
TGCAGGAGCGCCATGGACCGGATGCGGCCCTGCATCTCCTTGAGCACCGCCTTGGTGTCGGGCTGCAGGCTGCGCCCGGCCTCCAGCCGCAGCAGGCTGGTGATCACCTGCAGGTTGTTCTTCACCCGGTGGTGCACCTCCTTGAGCAGCGCCTCCTTCTCCTGCAGCGACGCCTGCATCAGCGCCTCCGCCTGCTTGTGCGCCGTGATGTCGCTGAAGGCGCCGACGATGCCGGCCGGATGGCCGGACTCGTCGTAAAAAATATCCTTGGCGAAAATCACCTCGAAAGTCTGGCCGCGCCGGCTGGTCACCTGGGACTCATAGCTCTGGTGCCGGCGGCTGGAAACGAGCTGCAGGTCCTGCTGCTGGTAGGTCTCGGCGATGCTGGGCGGCCACAATTCCAACGCCGTTTTTCCCCGGATCTCCTCCAGGGACACGCCCATGATTTTGCAGAACGCCTCGTTGCAGCCCAGGTAGCGTCCCTGGGTGTCCTTGTAAAATACCGGCGTGGGCACCGCGTTCAGCAGCGCCTCTGTGAACCGCAGGCTGCGCAGATTATTAATCTCCGCCAGCTTGCGTTCGGTGATATCCTGGAAGGCGCCGAGCACCTTGACGACCTTGCCCCCCGCGAACTTGGCCGAGCCCTGGGCGCGCACCCACTTGGATCGTCCCCGGGCCGTGATCATGGGCAGCTCCAAGTCAAACGGGGTGCCGTGGTCGATCACGGCCTGCAGGGCCGCCTCGGTGATCTGGCGGGTCTCCGGGCTGTAAAACCGGCCCATTTGGTCGCGGGGCGGGGTGACGGGCGGGTCCACCTCGTAGATGCGGCAGGTTTCCCGCGACCAGAGGGGCTGCTGGGTCTGCAGGTCCAGTTCCCATCCGCCCACCTGGGCAATTTCACCGGTGCGCTCCAGCAGCTCGGTGGTGGACGCGAGGGTCTGTTGCACGAGTTGTGTCTCGGTGATGTCGCTGAAGGCGAGCACCACGCCGACGAGCCGGCCGTCCTGGCTGCGGATGGGCGCGGCATTGCGGGCGATGAGATGTTCCCGGCCGTGGCGGGCGAGGAGGGTCGTCGCGTGACTCTCGGCCAGGATGGTGCCGTGGGCCATGACGAGTTGCACCGGATCGGGCGCGGGCGCCCGCGTCGCGGTGTGGATGATCCGGAACACGTCGGCCAAGGGTCGGCCCAGCGCCTCGGCCAGCGGCCAGCCGGTCAGGGTCTCGGCGGTGGCGTTCATCCGGGTGATCCGGCCGGCGGGATCGGTGGCGATGACGGCGTCGGCGATGGACTGCAGCGTGATGGCGAGGCTTTGTTCGCTGAGGCGCAGCTGCTCCGCGGCGAGTTTGGACTCGGTGATTTCGCCGATGAACCCATGCCAGAGCACCGAGCCATCCGCCTCGCGCTGCGGCCGGGCGTCGCCCTTCAGCCAGCGGCTGGTGCCCGGGGCGAACCGGACCCGGTATGCGTGCCGCCAGGGCGTGAGGTCCCGGGCGGATTGCTCCAGGCTGGCGCGGAAAGCGGCCTGGTCCTCCGGATGGGTGAATGCCAGAAAACTGCCCGCATCCGCTTGGACCTGATCGGCGCTGAGCGGGTACAGATCCTCGAGGCCGCTGCTGACATAGGGGAAGCAGGAGGTGCCGTCGGGGCGCAACTGGTACTGGAAGACAAACCCGGGGAGCTGGTTGGTGATCTTGCGCAGCCGCTCGGCGGATTCCATCCGCGCCTGCTCGGTGCGCTTGGTCTGGGTGATGTCGGTGGCGAAGTTCAGCGTGGCGGGTCGATCCTGCCAGTCGATCAGCACGCCGGTGACGGAGATCCAGAACTTCTGGCCGGTGGCGGCGATGACATTGAATTCATGGCGGACTT
>CAIKTR010000072.1 GCA_903830425.1 uncultured Opitutia bacterium | reverse complement strand
GGCAATGTCCGGAACCACGGCTACGCCCTGCTGCCGATCCTCGAGCAGGCCCGCCGCGACGGCGTCCGCCAGGCGGTGGCCGAGGCGCGGTGCCCGAATTGCTGGACGCCCTGCGAGGCCTACCCCGCCATCGGCGCCTCGCCCCTGCGCTCCCTCGTCGCCCTCGTGAAGGGCGGCTGAAAATTTCCCTTTCTTCATCATGCACGATTCCAATCGCCCCCCGAGCGTCCTGCCCCAGGTCCTGAACACCCTGGTCATCGCCGCCGTCCCGCTGGCCGCCTTCCTCGCCTTCGCGATCCAGCCCCTCATGGGCAAGCGCCTGCTCCCGATCTACGGCGGCACCTCCGGCACCTGGCTGGGCTGCATGGTGTATTTCCAGCTGGCCCTGCTCGTCGGCTACGGCTGGGCCGCCTGGCTCGTGCGCCAGCGCCTCGCCTTCCAGGTGACCGCCACCGCGGTGCTGGCTAGTCTCGCCGTGCTCACCTTCCAGCTGCCCTCCGACCAGGCCGACGCCACCGCCAGCATCGCCCGTGTCGTCTGGCGGCTGAGCTACACCTCGCTGCCGGCCATGGTCCTCCTGTTCAGCACCTCCCCGCTCCTCCATGGCTGGCTGCGCCGCCGCGGCGAGGAGGTCCCCTACTACCTCTACGCCATCTCCAACACGGGCAGCCTCCTCGCCGTGCTGCTCTACCCGTTCTTCATCGAGACCTCCCTCCGCCTGCCCGAACAGGAAACCTACTGGCACGGCCTGCTGCTCGTCGTCGCCGGCCTGGTCGTGGCCGCCGGCCTGCTCCTCCGCCGACTGAACCCGGACACCGGGGCCCCGGCCCCGGCCGAGCCCGCGGAACCGCTCACTGCCGGGCCAGTCGCCCTCTGGCTCGGCCTGAGCGCCCTGACCTGCGTCGGCCTGCTCGGCGCCACCTACCACCTCGCCGCCGAGCTGGGCTCCAGCCCCCTCGCCTGGGTCGGGCCGTTTAGCGCCTACCTGCTCAGCTTCATGGTCACGTTCTCCGGCCGCTGGCGCCCGTGGATGACCCGCGTCACCCTCGTCTGGCTGGCCCTCAGCCTCACCGGCTTCATGGTCGTCAAGGGCTTCACCGCCGCCACCGTCAACGCCGGCACCGCCTGGTGGCTCCTCTCGCTCACCGCCAGCGGCAGCTTCCTCGGCAATGCCCTGCTCCACAACGCGCGCCCCGCGCTGCGCTTCGAGCGCTATTATCTCGTGCTCGCCGCCGGCGGCGTCCTCGGCGGCCTCCTCTCCAGCGCCGTCATCCCCTCTTTCCTCGCCCGCCCGATCGAGTTCGAGCTGGCCTCCGCCGCCCTCCTCACCACCGGCCTGCTCTGGCTCACTGGCCGCCGCGACCCGGCCACCGTGCTCGTCGTGGCCCTCGTGCTGTTCATCCCCGTGCTCGGGCTCGGCTTCCACCAGTCCCGCCAGGAGGCGCCCAACGCCCAGATGAGTCATTACCGCGACCTCTACGGCCACATCCTGGTCCGCACCGACGCCCGCAGCGTCGTCCTGTCCAGCGACACCACCACCCACGGCTCCCAGCTCACGATGGACGCCGCCGCCCGGAAGCGCCCCACGCTCTATTACACCGAGAGCACCGGGGTCGGCCGGACGCTCGAGCGCCTGCAGGCCGCCCGCCCGGCCCTGCGCGTGGGCGTGATCGGCCTCGGCGCCGGCACCCTCGCCGCCTACGCCCGGCCGGCCGATGTCTATGACTTCTGGGACATCGACCCGAAGTCCCTCCGCGTCGCCCGCAGCAACTTCACCTTCGTCGCCGAGTCGGCCGGCAAGATCAACCTCGTCGAGCGGGACGGCCGCAAGGCGCTCGCCGACTCCAAGACGGACTACGACCTCATCGTGATCGACGCCTTCACCGGCGACGGCGTGCCCTCGCACCTGCTCACCACCGAGGCCCTCACCCTCTATTTCCGCCGGCTCGCGGCGCGCGACGGGCTGCTGCTGGTCCACGCCTCCACCCGCTACTCCCGGCTCTTCCCGGTGGTCGAGGCCACCGCCCGGGCGCTGAACCACACCGCCATCCTGGTGGCGACGGACATCAGCGGCGACCGGCCGGACCGCGACTGGGACCCGACGCACACCGAGTACATCCTCGTCTGCCGCCCCGAGCAGGCCAAGGACCTCGCCGCGTGGTTCCCCGCCGAGGAGGACAAGGGGCGCGTCAAGCGCCTCGTCCGCACCGCCGAGTCGCCCCTCTTTGCCCCGCAGCTCATCTGGACCGACGACCGCAACGCCGCGCTCGACACGCTCGACCTGGGCCAGTTTCTCTTCGTGCCCTGAGGCGCCGCCCGCGACTCAGGCCCGCGCCCGCCACCAGTCGGCCAGTTGCGCCCAGGCGCGGCCGCGGTGGCTGAGTTCGCCCTTCACCGCCGCGGGGAGCTGCGCAAACGTCTGCTCCTGTCCGGCCGGCACAAACAGCGGGTCGTAGCCGAACCCCGCGCCGCCGGTCGGCGCCGCGCGCAGCGTGCCGTCGCAGCGGCCGGCGAACACGTGCTCGCCGCCAGTGCCGTCCCGCAAGACCAGCACACAGGCGAAGTGCGCCCCGCGTTGGTCCGCCGGCACGTCCCGCATCACCTGCACCAGCCGGCGCAGGTTGGCTGCGCTGTCGCCCTGCGGCCCGGCATAGTAGGCCGACTCCACGCCCGGCGCCCCCGCTAGCGCGTCAACGCAGAGCCCGCTGTCATCCGCCAGCACCCAGGCGCCCGCCGGCAGCCGGGCCTGGAGCGCCCGCGCCTTCTTGGCGGCGTTGCCCGCAAAGGTGCCCGTGTCCTCGACCACCGGCGGCATGCCCCCGACGGCCTGGGCCGAGACAACCTCCAGCGGCAGGCCCGCCGCCGCCGCCAGGGCGGCGAACTCCTCCGCCTTGTGCGCGTTACCCGAGGCTAAATGCAGTCTCATCGATGAACATCTGCTCCGGATACGTCACCCGACCGCGGGTCAGAAAATCGTCGCCCAGCCCCTCGTGCCACACCTCGGTCAGCCGGACGGCCTGCCGGAGCTTCTCGGTGCGCAGCCCGCTCCAGGCCGGCTTCGCCCGGTCATCCGCCAGCAGGATCGGCGCGCGGTACACGAACAGGTAGTCCATCTGCCGTTGCTGCAGGATCTGGCTCACCAGCTGCGCCCCGCCCTCGAAATACACCCCCGTGATCTTCTCCTGCGTGCAGCGCTTGCGGAACTCCGGCAGCGGCACCCGCGCCGTCGCCGAGGGCAGCGTCCAGACCTGCACGCCCAGGGCCTGCAGCTTGCGCACATACCCCACGCCGCCATGCGGCGTGGTGACCACCACCGTCCGCTCCCGAAACTCATCCGTGTACAGCGTCGGCATCGCCCGGTCCGTCACGGTCCGCAGCAGCCCGTCGAAGACAAAGCGCCACGGGCACCATTCCGCCGCGCCCGGCACGCGCGCCGTGAGCCGGGGATTGTCCGCCAGCACTGTGCCCGCCCCCACCGCGATCGCCGGAAACAGGCGCCGCCAGCGCATCACGTCGGCCCGCGCCGCCTCGCCCGTGATCCACTGCGAGTCGCCGGAGCGGCAGGCGATCCGGCCGTCGAGCGTCACCGCCGACTTGGCCGCGAGCAGCGGCGTGCCCTGCACGATCCAGTGGTTGAAGATCAGGTTCAGGTCGGTGCAGGCGCGCTCCCGCACCCCCGTGATCACCTCGATGCCCGCCGCGCGGAGCACCTCCAAGCCGCGGCCGGCATGGATCGGATTCGGGTCCGTCGCCCCGACCACCACCCGCTGGAGGCCGGAGGCGATGATCGCGTCGGTGCAGGCGCCGGTGCGGCCCGGGGTCGAGCACGGCTCCAAGGTCACGTAGAGCGTGGCCCCCGCCCGCGGCCGGTGGCCCAGCGCAAGCAGCGCCAGCCGCTCGGCATGCGGGCCGCCGTCCTGGGCGTGCGCCCCCTCGGCCCGCACCCGGCCGTCCTCCACGATCACCGCGCCCACCATGGGGTTCGGATGGGTCGCACCCCAGCCGCGCCGCGCCAAGTCGAGCGCGTGCTGCATGAAGGTCTCGTGTTCAGCCGCGGACATAGTGATTGCCCTCCATTTCGTCGCCCACCGTCGTCGCCGGCCCGTGGCCGGGATAAACTTTGGTTGCCGCCGGCAGCGTGTAGATCTGCCGCCGGATCGATTCCGCCAGCACCGCCTGGCTCCCGCCGGGAAAATCCGTGCGCCCCACGCTGCCGGCAAACAGCGCGTCGCCCACGAACGCCGCCGACATCGCCGCCAGGTAAAACAGCACGTTGCCCGGACAATGTCCCGGCACGTGCCGGACCTCCGCTGTCAGGCCCAGCGCCGGGAACGTCTCCCCCGGCTCCACCCAGGTGTCGGGCCGCACCGACTCCAGCCGGATGCCGGGCGCCAGGAACGCGCTCATGACCTCGGGGGTCTCGTACAGCACCCGGTCGGCGACATGCGCCCGCACCCGCGCCTGCGTTGCCCGCACCACTTCGGCGGCGCCCTGCGTGTGGTCCCAGTGGCCGTGGGTCAGCCAGAGCTCCGTCAGCCGGCAGTGGGCCGCCGCCAAGATCGGCTGTACCTGCGCCCAGACCCCGCCCGGGGCGTCGATCAGCACCGCCGCCCCGTGCGCGGGGCTGCAGAGCAGGTAGGCATTGGTCTGGATCGGACCGGCGGGCAGCACGTGCAGGTTCATGCGCCCCCAATCCATGCCCTTTCGGCCCCCGTGCAACCGCGAAAAACACTTCCCCTTTCCCCGCCCGCCCGCTAGCTCATTGCCCCCTTATGCCACCGCTCAAGTTCGCCGTCCTCGCCGGGGATTACATCGGGCCCGAAGTGATGTCCGCCGCGCTGCGCGTCCTGGCCGCCCTCGCCCAGCGGGAAAACCTCGTGCTCGAGTACACCGAGGCCGCCGTCGGCGGCGCCGCCATCGACCGCCACGGCCAGGCCCTCCCGGAGTCCACCCTCCAGACCTGCGCCGCCGCCGACGCCATCCTCTTCGGCTCCGTCGGCGGACCCAAGTGGGAAAAGCTCCCCCCCGCCCAGCAGCCCGAGCGCGCCGCCCTCCTCCCGCTGCGCCGGCACTTCACCCTCTTCGCCAACCTCCGCCCCGGCCTGCTCTACCCCGAGCTCACCGGCGCCTCTCCCCTCAAGCCCGAGCGCATCCCGCAAGGCATCGACATCCTCTGCATCCGCGAGCTCACCGGCGGCCTCTACTTCGGACTGCCCAAGGCCACCACCACCCTGCCCGACGGCGACATCCAGGCCGTCGACACCATGGTCTACCGCAAGAGCGAGATCGAGCGCATCACCGCCACCGCCATCACCGCCGCGCGCGCCCGGAAGCGGCGCCTCTGCTCGATCGACAAGGCCAACGTCCTCGAGACCTCCGTCCTCTGGCGCCAGACCGTCACCGCCTACGTCGCCCGCCACGCCCCCGAACTCACCCTCTCCCACCTGTACGTCGACAACGCCGCGATGCAGCTCGTGCGCGACCCCAACCAGTTCGACGTCTTCGTGACCGAAAACATGTTCGGCGACATCCTCTCGGACGAGATGGCGGTGATCTGCGGCTCGCTCGGGATGCTCTCCTCCGCCTCGCTCGGCACCGGCCGCAACTCCCGCGGCCTGCCGTTCGGCCTCTACGAGCCGGCCGGCGGCACCGCCCCCGACCTCGCCGGCCGGGGCATCGCCAATCCCTGCGCCCAGATCCTCTCCGCCGCGCTCATGCTGCGCTACAGCTTCGGCCTCGAGCAGTCGGCCGCCCGCCTCGAGGCCGCCGTCCGGCGCGCCGTCACCGGCGGCTTCCGCACCGGCGACATCGCCTTCGGCGGCGCCTACCTCGGCACCGAGGCCATGGCCGACGCCATCATCGCGCACCTCTGACGCCGCGCCGCCGGACGGCCGCACAAACAGCCTTCTCTTCCCGGCCGCTCCCCCTCTGACTCTCCTGCCACGCCCCCTTTGCCATGACCTCCGCCGCGATCCGCCAGTCGTTCCTCGATTTCTTCCAGTCGAAGCAGCACACCCTCGTGCCCTCGGCGTCGCTCCTGCCCACCGCCCCCAACCTGCTGTTCACGAACGCCGGCATGAACCAGTTCGTGCCCTACTTCCTCGGGGACCAGCCCGCGCCGTGGCGCCGCGTGGCCGACACCCAGAAATGCATCCGCGCCGGCGGCAAGCACAACGACCTCGAGGACGTCGGCTACGACACCTACCACCACACGCTCTTCGAGATGCTCGGCAACTGGTCCTTCGGCGACTACTTCAAGCGCGAGTCCATCACCTGGGGCTGGGAACTGCTCACCCAGGTCTGGGGCCTCCCGCCCAAGCGCCTCTTCGCCACCGTCTACGCCCCCAACGCGGCCAAGGGCGACCCCGCCGCCTTTGACCAGGAGGCCTACGACCTCTGGGCCCAGCTGTTCACCGCCGCCGGCCTCGACCCCAAGGTCCATATCGTCAACGGCAACAAAAAGGACAATTTCTGGATGATGGGCGACACCGGCCCCTGCGGCCCGTGCTCCGAGATCCACTTCAACCTCGCCGTCGCCGACGACGAGGCGGCCGGCCGCGCCCTCGTCAACGCCGGCCACCCGCGCTGCATCGAGATCTGGAACCACGTCTTCATCCAGTTCAACGCCAACGCCGACGGCACCTTCGCCCCCCTCGCCGCCCGCCACGTCGACACCGGCATGGGCTTTGAGCGCGTCGCCGGCATCCACGCCACCACCAAGGGCTTCACCGACTTCACCGCCGAGCCGTCCAACTACAATGCCGACGTGTTCCAGCCGTCCTTCGACCAGCTGGCCGCGCTCTCCGGCAAGACCTACACCGGCACCGTCCCGGCCGCGCGCACCGGCCTGAGCGAGCAGCAGCAGGTCGACGTCGCCTTCCGGGTGCTCGCCGACCACGCCCGCTGCGTCGCCTGCGCCATCGCCGACGGCATCCTCCCCGGCAACGAGGGCCGCAACTACGTCATCCGCCGCATCCTCCGCCGCGGCATCCTCTACGGCCGCAAGTCCCTCGGGCTCAAGATCGGCGACTTCACCACCCTCGTCGCCCCGGTCGTCGCCTCGCTCGGCGCCGTCTTCCCGGAGCTCGCCACCCAGCGCGTCATGATCGAGCGCGCCGTCCGCGCCGAGGAGGAATCGTTCGGCCGCACCCTCGACCGCGGGCTGCAGGTCTTCACCTCCCGCCACACCGGCACCGCGACCCAGGTCGCCGGCACCACCGCCTTCGAGCTCTACGACACCTACGGCTTCCCGCTGGACATGACCCAGCTGCTCGCACAGGAGCGCGGCCTGACGGTGGACGTCGCCGGCTTCGAGGCCGAGATGGCCAAGCAGCGCGAGCGCGGCCGGGCCGCCCGGAAGACCGACGTCATCGTCGCGGCGACCGAGGGCGACGCCAAGGCCGTCGCCACCCCGTTCACCGGCTACACCCTGACCGCCACCAGCGTCACGCCCGCCCAGCTCGTCGACGTCGTGAAGTCCGGGCCCGACACCTACCTGGTTTTCGACCAGACCCCGTTCTACGCCGAGATGGGCGGCCAGACCGGCGACGCCGGCCACGCGCTGATCCAGGGCCAGAAGCTCGAGGTCGTCGGCTGCGTGAAGGACAAGACCGGCCGCCACCTGCACCAGCTCTCCGCCGAGTCCGCCGCCGGACCCGCGGCCCAGCTCGCCGCGCCCGCCCCGGCCACCCTGCACGTCGACCTGCCCCGCCGCCGCGCCATCAACCGCCACCACTCCGCCGCGCACCTGATCCACTGGGCGCTGCGCCGCGTGCTCGGCACCCACGTCCGCCAGGCCGGCACGTCCAAGACCGCCGACCGCCTGCGCTTCGACTTTTCCCACTTCGAGGCCGTCACGCCCGCGCAGCTCCTCGCGATCGAGCAGCTCGTCAACGCCCAGGTCATCGACAACGCCGCCGTCACCGTTTACGAGACCGAGTTCGACCAGAAGCCCGCCGACACGCTCGCCTTCTTCGGCGACAAGTACGGCCGGATCGTCCGCGTCGTGGACATCGGCGGCTACAGCCGCGAGCTCTGCGGCGGCACCCACGTCGCCACCACCGGCGAGATCGGGCTCATCAAGGTGACCGCCGAGATGGCGATCGCCGCCGGCACCCGCCGCCTCGAGGCCGTCGCCGGCCAGGCCGCGCTCGACTTTGTCGCCCACGAGGAGGCCGCGCTCAAGGCCGTCAACCTCCGGCTCAACGCCGGTCCCAAGGACGTCGGCCTGAAACTCGAGGCGCTCCTCACCCACCAGAAGGAGCTCGAGAAGAAACTGAAGGCGTTCGAGTCGCAGGCCGCCGCCGGCCTCGCCGACCGGCTCGCCGCCGGCGCCGTCGCCAAGGACGGCCTCAAATGGGTCTCCGCCGTGGTCACCGCCGACAGCCCCGACGCGCTCCGGTCCCTCGGCAGCCAGGTGCTGCACAAGGTCGGCCCCGGCGTCGTCCGGCTCGGCACCCTCTTCGACGGCAAGGTCAGCCTCGTGGCGTTCTGCTCGCCCGAGGCGATCCAGGCCGGGCACCAGGCCGGCAAGCTGATCGGCGCCCTCACCGCCCAGCTCGGCGGCAAGGGCGGCGGCAAGCCCGACTTCGCCATGGGCGGCGGCGGCGACGCGACCAAGCTCGCGGCCGTGCTCCAGGCCTGATCCGCCATGCCCCTCCCGGCCGCGCCGGAGCTCCGGGACTGGTTCAACCCGGCCCGCTTCCGCCAGCTCGCCGCGCTGCTGGCCGACGTCCACCCGGGGTTCGACCGGCGGCGGTTTGTCCAGCTCGCCACCCGCGGCCTCGAGCCGCTCTCCCTGCTCCAGCGGCTGCGCCACGGCACCCACGCCCTCCACGCCACCCTGCCGGCGGACTATCCCGCGGCGCTCGACGTCCTGCACCGGCTCGCCCCGCGGATCGACCACTCCTTCGTCGGCCTGCTGCTGCCGGACTATGTCGGGGTCTACGGGCGCGGGCACTTCGACGCCTCCCTCGCGGCGCTGCGGCACTTCACGCGTTTCTCCTCCGGCGAGTTCGCCGTCCGGGAATTTCTCCGGCTGGACCTCCCGCGCACGCTCGCCGTGATGGAGCGCTGGTCGCGCGATCCCGATGAGCAGGTCCGGCGCCTCGCCAGCGAGGGCTGCCGGCCGCGCCTGCCCTGGTCGTTCCGCCTGGCCGCCCTGGTCGCCGATCCCGCGCCGGTCGCGCCGATACTCGAAAACCTCCGGGCCGATCCCAGCCTCTACGTGCGCAAGTCCGTCGCCAACCACCTCAACGACATCTCCAAGGACCACCCGGGCTGGATGCTCGCCCGGCTCGCGCGCTGGGACCTCTCCCACCCGCACACCCAGTGGATCGCGAAACGCGCGGCCCGCACCCTGCTCAAGGCCGGGGATCCCCGCACCCTCCGCCTGTTCCACTTTGCCCCGCGCCCCGCGATCCGGCTCACGGACTTCCGGCTCGCGCCCGCCCGGCTGCAGCTCGGCCAGACGCTGGAGTTCTCCTTCACCCTCCAGTCCACCGCCCGGCAGACCCAGCGCCTCGTGGTCGACTACCTCATCCACTACGTCAAGGCCTCGGGTCAGACCGCGCCCAAGGTTTTCAAGCTGCGCGAGGTCGTCCTCGCGGCCGGCGCGCGCCAGGACCTCGCGAAGCGGCAGACCCTGAGAAATTTCACCACCCGCCGGCATTATCCGGGCCGGCACCGCCTGGCCGTGCAGGTCAACGGGCGCCGGCTCGGCGAGCTCCCCTTCGACCTGCGCACCTGAGCGATTTCGCCGGGAGCGTCCTTGCCGTCCGCCGCCCGGCCCGTCACCTTCTGCCGCCATGCCCTCGGCCGCCGCCGAACTCTTTCCCGCCGCCACCGTGCTCGCCTTCAACGCGGGCAACCAGCTCGCCGTCCGGCGGCAGGGCGCGCGCCTCGAGCTGGCGTTTACCGGCGACACCCTCGCCGCCGCCACCGCCGGGCTGGCGGCGGTGTTTGCCGAGCACCTCCCGCCGGCCGCGCCCTTCACCCTCGCCCTCGGCGGCGCCACCGGCACCGCGCACCTCACCCAGGTCGCCGGCGCGCCCGCCGACCCGGCCGTCGAGTTTCACTCGATCGAGGCGCTGGCCGACTCGGCCGCCCGCCTCGCGCCGACGCTCGCCGCCCTGCTCGGCCAGCTCGAGCCCCACCTCGTCGCGATCCCCTACCTCCACCTCGGCGAGAGCGACTTCATCTACAAGTTCCGCCCCGCCCAGGAGCGCAACACCGCGATCTACGGCCAGGACCCCCGCGCCGGCGCCCTCTACCAGTCGCAGCTCTGCGCCGCGATCAAGGCGCTCGCCCGCCAGCACGAGCGCTTCGCCACCGCCCCCGTCACCCTCGACTTCGGCGCGGTCCACTACGTCATCCCCAGCCACTTCGGCTTCTGCCTCGGCGTGAAAAACGCCATCGAGCGCGCCTACGAGACCCTCGCCGAAAACCCCGGCCGGCGCGTGTTCATGCTCTCCGAGCTGATCCACAATCCGTTCGTCAACGAGGACCTGCTCCGCCGCGGCCTGCGCTACCTCCAGACCGACCGCGGCGAGGCCTACGCCGTCAACGGCCTCCCGGCCTCCGCCGCGCCCGGGCAGGCCACGCTCTGGGACACCCTCACCCCCGAGGACATCGTCATCATCCCGGCCTTCGGCGCCACCGACGACGACAAGCGCCGGCTCGTCCGGAAGGGCATCGCCGTCTGCCGCTACGACGCCACCTGCATGCTGGTGGAAAAGGTCTGGAAGGCCGCGCGCGCCTACGGCCGCGAGGGCTACACCGTCATCATCCACGGCAAGCACGAGCACGAGGAGACCAAGGCGACCTTCTCCAACACCCGCCGCCAGGCCCCCGCCGTCATCGTCCGCAACCTCGACGAGGCCCGGCAGCTGGGCGAGATGGTCGCCAGCCCGGATCCCGCGGC
>CAIKTR010000071.1 GCA_903830425.1 uncultured Opitutia bacterium | reverse complement strand
TGGCGGGTGAGGAAGGAGCTCATGGGGAAAGGGGGAAGACGGGGAAGACGAGGAAGACGAGGAAGAGTGAAAGACGGGGGAGACGGGGAAGACTTGAGAGACGGGGGAAGGTGGGCGATTGTCCTCGTTCGTCTTTCTCTTTCGTCAGGGGTTTGGGGGCAGAGGAGAAAGACTAAGAGAAAGAGGAAAGAGAAAGAGGGCTGAGCATAAGGTGGGATTTTGAGGGCGGCCTCAGGGGGCGGTGCGTTGTTGGAAGGGGACGCTGTTCACGAGGCCGAGGATGAGGGCGGAGAAACGGTAGTGGTCGGATTGGGCCCGACGGACGACTGCGCGGATGGCGGGAGCGTCGGAGGGTTCGACGCCGCGCCCGAGGGCGAACGCCACCGGGATCGCCGCGAACGCGAAGGTGAGCGCGTAGGTCTGCACCCACGGCGCGCCGAGCAGCGGCCGCATCAGGGCCAATGGCAGGAGGACCAGGCCGGCCGCGATCAGCCACGGCATCGCGCGCCGCGCGCCGGCCCGGGGGTGGTGGAGGAGCAGGAGGCCGGCCGCGGAGAGCAGGGCAAAGGCGCCCAGGTTGATCTTGGTCAGCAGCAGCGCGGCGGCGCCGGCCCCCGCGAGGACGGCCCAGGCCGTGCCGCGGCCCGCGGCGAGCCAGCGGTAGCCGAAGGTCGCGAGGACGGCGAGGAGGAGCGCGGCCAGTCCGCCCGGGTGGTTGGGCTCGCTGACCATGATCCAGAGGTAGACGAAGACGGACGAGAGCACGGCCAGCATGCACGCGCTGTGGCGGGTCACGCGCCAGACCAGCGCGGCCAGCAGCGTGGCCGCGCCGCTCCAGGCCGCGAGGGTCAGGCACCGGCCCGCGGTGTGCGTGAACGGCAGCCCGAGCCGGTGGAGCAGATCGTACAGGACGTAGGGGAGCGGCCCGTACTGTGTGTAGACCCCGCCGTAGAGGTGCCCGTGCTCACTGAAGTTGCGCAGCGAGAGGAGCACGTAGCCCTCGTCGTCGTAGAGCATGAACGTGCTGAACAGCATCAGGCCCGCCGCGACGGTGAGCGCGGCCGCGGCGAGCGCGAGCAGCAGCACCGGGAGACGAAGGCGGGGGGCGGGGGACATGCGGCGGGAAAACCGAGGGTCAAGGCCCAGGGACAAAATCCGAAGGACAAAATCCGAGGCACGCCGCCAGACGGGAGCGGCCCCGCGGGGCCCGGCGGGAGGTCGGGCCGGGAATTTTGTCCGGGGCCGCGGTCACCGGCGGTCCTTGCCCGCGTCCTTGACGATGTACTGCGGCCGGTGCTTCACCTCGTCGTAGATGCGGCCGAGGTATTCGCCGAGCACGCCGATGCCGATGAGCTGCACGCCGCCGAGGAAGAGGACGAGGGTGACGAGGGTGGTGAAACCCGTGGCGGCGGTCTCGACGCCGAGGATGCGGCGCACGGCGAAGAAGAGCCCCACGGCGAAGCCCATGCCGGCGACGAACAGCCCGCAGTAGGTCAGCAGCCGCAGCGGCAGGTAGGAGAAGCTGAACAGGCCGTCCATCGCGTAGCGGGCGAGCCGGTGGAAGCTCTGCTGCGGCTGGCCGGCGGCGCGCTCCTGGCGGTCGTAGGGCACGTCGGCGGTCTGGAATCCGATCCAGGCGCGCAGGCCGGGGAAGAACCGGTGGCGTTCCGGGAGGCCGTTGAACGCCTCGATCGCGGCGCGCCCGAGCAGGCCGAAGGTGCCGGTGTTGGGCTCGATCGGGTAGTCCGTCAGGCGGCCGTAGAGGGAATGGAACAGGTCGAAGCCCGCGCGGCGCAGCCCGGTCTCGCTCCGCGTGCGCCGGGTGGCGCGCACAATGTCGGCCCCGTCGCGCCAGGCGGCGACCAGCGCGGGGATGACCTCCGGCGGGTCCTGCAGGTCGGCGTCCATCGTCACCGCCGCCGCCGCCTCGCCGGTGCGCGCGAGCCCGGCGGACAGCGCGCTCTGGAAGCCGAAGTTGCGCGACAGCTCGACCAGCCGGAACCGCGGGTCGCGCGCGGCCTGCGCGCGGATCAGCCCGGCCGACCCGTCGCGGCTGCCGTCGTCGACCAGCACCGCCTCCCAGCGGCAGCCGGGCTGCGCGGCAAAGAGCGCCTCCAGCCGGGTGAAGAGCTGGGGCAGCACGGCCTCCTCGTTGAAGACGGGGATGACGACGGCGATGAGGGGAACGGTCATGGGTTCAGTCGGAGGGGCGGGTGGCGCAGGCTGCCTGGCGGAGGGCCAGCGGGAGCATGACCGCGAGCAGGGCGAGCGCAAGTGCGCCGGCATGCGGCCCCATGTCGGCGAGGAAGCGCAGGTGGTGAAACAGCTTGCCCGCGAGGTTCATGAAGGCCGAATCCGAGTAGCTGCGGAGCAGCTCGCCGGGCGGCTGGCCGGGGGCCAGCCAGCGGTCGAGCGCGTAGCTCTGCACCGCGAAGTGCAGGGCGAGGCCGAGGCCGGCGTCCACCACGGCCCCCGCCACCAGCACGCGCCGCGCGCCCCGGCTGAGGACCGGCCAGCGGGCGGCGAGGAAGGCGAGGCCGAGCACCACCAGGGTCTGCAGGCAGATGTGGCCGAGGCCCCAGTGGTCCCGCGCGCCGTGCACGGCCACGCCGAGCACGACCCCGCCGCCGACGAAGGCCAGCCAGAAGCGCCGGCGGGCCGCGGGCGCGGACCGGCCGGCGCGGACCAGCTCGCGGGCCAGCACGAGCCAGGCCAGGCTGCCGAGCATCAGGGGCAGGTTCAGCTGGTAGAGCTGGAAGCACCAGTCGCGCGCGTAGCCCCAGGGGCTGCGCTGGGCGATCAGGGCCCCGTCCAGCGGGCGGAGAAAGTGCGGCACGAGCGTGTCGCGCAGGTTGAGCGCGATCTTGGCCAGCGGCTGGCCGGGCGCGGCCTCGGCGACGCTGCTGTTCGAGCCCAACGTGGCGGCGGCGCCGTAGACGGCGAGCGACCAGCCGAACCACGTGGCCAGCACCAGCCCGCCGAGCAGGCCGAGGCGCGCGGTCTGCCGCCCCCAGGCCCGGCCGGCACCGCCGCGCCACCCCGCCGCGCACCAGGCGCCGGCGAGCAGGAGCACGTACGGCCCCGCGGAGTAGTGGGCGAGCAGGCCGGCCGCGAGGCTGACGGCGCAGAGGGGCGCGGCGGCCGGGGGCGCGGCGGGATCCTGGGACCGCAGGAAAAAGTACAGGCCGCTGAGGATGAAGAAAACCGCGATGAGCTTCGTCCAGGCGAAGGTGGCGTTCTGCACGAACGACGGGTTGAGCATGAGCAGGACGGTGAGGACGGCGCTGGCGGAGAGGAGCGCGGGCGGCCCGGCCGGCTCCGGTCCCGCGCCCCGCCGCTGGAACCGTCCGGCCAGCAGCGCGGCCGGCAGGAAGGCGAGGCAGCTGAGCAGGGTGGTGGCGAGCTGGTAGCCGGCGAAGGTCGCGCCGCCGGGGGCGAGGAGGGCGCCGGTGACGAGGTTGGCGAGCGGGGGCCGGGCGGGCAGGGCGCCGAACCCGAGGAACTTGGTGTCGACCGGCCAGCGCTCGAGGAAGAAGCGCAGGCGCTCCCAGTGCTCGAACCAGTCGCTCGTCCAGCCGCCGCCGGAGTAGGAGACGATCGTGGCCAGCCAGCCCAGGCACCAGACGGTGACGAGGGCCAGCCCGGTCAGGAGCGCCCGGGCGGCGCGGTCGGCCAGCAGCGCGGCGAGCGCCCGCCGGCCGGTGAGGAGCCCGCCGGCCCCCAGGAGCGGGAGCGCCCAGAGCGCCGCGGGCGGGAGGCCGAGCAGGTAGGTCGCGAAGGCCAGCAGGTAGGCGCCCAGCAGCGAGAGCACGACGGCGGCGCCGAGTTTCTCCGCCGGGTCGAGGGCGAGCCGGCCGGCCAGCGGCCAGCCCAGGCCGAGGGCGACCAGGGGAAACAGCAGAGCTGGAAGCACGAAGGTCAAAATACGAAATCCGAGGGAAGGCTTACGGCCGGAGAGTTAAAGCCCAAATCCGAAATTGCCACCTTAGTGCTTGCGGCCCATCTCACCGCGCGGGCGGGACCGTGATCTCCAACAGATACATCTCATCCAGCTGGACCGCCCGCAGCGTATTCCCGGGTTCGCGAAAATACGGGCTGTGCGCCAGGTAGCGCTCGTTGGCGGCCCCGCGGTTCAGGAGGATGAAGCCGATGCCGGCGGCGCGCAGCCGCCGCGCGGTCTCCTCCGGGGTGAGCCGGGCGTCGAAGAGAAATCCCACCTCCGGGCTCCAGAGCGGGAGGGTGCGCGCGCCCTGCAGGGTGAGCAGCGCATTGGGTCCGAGCACCAGGATGCGCTGCGGGCCGGCGCGGCGGGCGATTTCCCGGTAAACCGGCCGGGCGTGGTAGTCGTGCACCGCGCGGCCGGCGGTGAGCCAGTCGGCGGGGGGAATCTTGTACACCGTGCCCGGCAGCGTCAGCGCCCGCAGGGCGGCATCCACGGCGAGGAGACCCAGGGCAAGGCTGGCGCCGGCCAGGTGTCTTTGGGCCGGGATCCACCGGGCGCAGGCGGCGCCGCCGAGCACGGCGCCCAGCACCAGGGCCGGACTCAGCACCCGCACGGCCGTCGTAAAGCCCGCCGCCGTGTAGCCGAGCGAGGCGAACCAGAGGCCCACGACCACGAGGCTGGCGGCGAGCAAGGCGCGTCCCGGGCGAAAATGGCCCAGGGCGCCCGCGAGGCCGCCGAGCAGGCCAACCGAGCAATTGATGAGCAGGAACCAGCCGGCGGCCGCCGGCAGATGGGTCCAACTGAACTCGGCCTGATAGCTCTGATTCATCCAGGCATGCGCGGCGTTGACGGGAAACCAGCCGGCGAGATCAAGGTTGAAGAGCGGGTTGCCGGTGCGGACCCAGTTGCGGACATACCAGGGCAGCGCCGCAAGCAGGGCGGTACCGGTGAAAAGCAGCCGGCTGCGCCAGGAGAGCCGGCGCACGACAACAAGCACGAATCCGAGCAGAATAAATGCGAACCCGTATTCGCGGGCGAGAGCGCCGAGCCCGGCCGCCAGTCCGGCCGCCACGACGGTGCCGGTGGTTTCCTCGCCACGGTGACGCGGCAGATAGCAGAGCAGGGCGGTCAGCGAGATCGCGGTGAGCCCCGTTTCCTGGCCCATGGCGGTGGCCCAGGCGACCACCGGGGAGCAGGCCAGCAGGGCGCAGGCAAAGGCGGCAGCCCGGTCGGAAAACAGCCGCCGGGCGAGGGCGAAGGCCGCGACAACCAGCAGGCAAAACTGGCAAATCACCAGGGGTGCGGTCAGCGCCGGGCGCGCGGCCCCGGCCAGGGCATAGGTCCAGAAATAGAGCGAGGACACCGCCGGCGCGATGCCGTCCGGCCAGGCATAGATTTCATAGTCGGCGGCGGTGACCGGGGGATAAAACCCGAGCGTGCCGTGCGCGAGCATCTGCTGGGCGAGATAGTTCCAGCGGAAAACCGTATCGATGCCGGACAGCGGCTGCGCCACGGCCCGGTAGACGACCACGCCGAGGGCCGGCACCAGCACCAGGAACAGCGGCCAGTGGGCCCGCCACGCCCAGGGGTGATGCGGGCGCGACCCAGAGGTGGGGAAAATCGATTTCCGCCCCATCCAGGCCGCGCCAATCGCCAGAACCAGCCACGCCGCCCCGCCGTGGGTCAGGGTGAGTGAAACCCCGACGGCGTTGAGGAGGAGCACCACGCCGACCAGCGCCACGGTGCTGCCGATAAAGCCGGCGAGGAGCGGCTGCGGCACCCGCGCCGCCCGCGCGGTGATCCATCCCGGCAGCAACAGGGCGGCGAGCGCGATCAGCCCGAGGAAAAAGTCCACGAAGGTCATCATGGCAGCGGACCGGGAGCAGCGCGCCGGAACACCAGGTACAGCGCATCAAACTCCAGGTAGCCGCGGCCGGGCAGGAAAGCGACGGCAGCCACCGGCGCGCGGACATCAAAGACCCGGGCCAGCCGGTAGTCGTCAACGAGGAGCCGCGGCCGCTCGGCCTGGATGCCCAGCGCCTGGTCCGGCCGGAGCACAATCCACTCGGGCTGCAGCGCGGCGATCAGCTGGGCGTGGGGACGAAGGCCGGCGCGTCGCGCCGCGACCACTTCCGGCGAAGCCAGTCCGGGGTAATCAAGCATCTTGAGCCCCGAATAATACCCGATGTAGCCGAGGGGCTCCAGGTACACGTGGTCGCCTGGGGCGGCCTGGGCGCGCAGCCAGCGGCCGATCTCGCGGCGGTGGCCATTTTCAATGATCGCCTGCTGCGTGCGCATCTCCCACGAGACCCCGGCGAGCAGGGTGGCCTGCAGCACCACGAGCACGACCGCACCGATCCGGCCGGCCCGCTGAACCAACGCGGCCGCCCCTGCCGGGCCCGATCCGGGCCGGAGCGCGGCGTCGAGCAGATAGGCCCAGGCCACCAGGGCCAGCACCTGCCAGCCAGGATAGTACCACGGCGACCGCGGGATGGCTTCGACATAGAAGCCGCCGAGAAAGAAGGCCGCGGCGGCGACGCGGCCGGCGGGCCGCACCCCGGGCAGCAGCCAGGCCAGGGCCGCGCCGACCGCGATAATCCGCGAGACCCAGGCCAGGGCCGCGGGCCAGCCGCCCAGGAAAAAATAGGCCGGCATGAACACGTCGTGCAGGGCCACGTGGCCGAAGAGCAGCCGCCAAGGATAGAGGGCCAGCGCCCACGGCAATTCGCCGGGCGCATGGTGGGAAACCTTGGCGACGATCGTGTGGGGCAGGGGTGAGCCGTAATAGCTCCAGGCGAACAGCACCCACGGCAGGTAACACAGCGCGCCGAGGGCGATCCCGCGTCCGATGGCCCGCAGCCGCGCCGGTCCGGTGGATCCCGGGGAGGGGTCGCCGACCAGCCAGGCGGCGGCGATGGCGCCGAAAAACACCCACCCGTCCGGCCGGGTCCACTGCAGGCCGGCGAACCCCAGGGCGCAGGGCAGGAGTCTGGCGCCATCCGTGAACGCGCGCCACGTGACGATCACGAAGAAGACCAGCCAGGCGGTCTCCATGCCGTTGATCGAGAAGTCCACGATTTTGGGGTCGAATACGATGGCGCCGCAGGCGGCGCCGAGCGCCAGCGGGGCGAGCCGGGCCCGGTGCATCGCCTGGGCGGCGAGCCAGACCGCACCGCCGAGCGCCAGGGCGCTCACCACGCGGAACCACCACAACGCCTGGACGGCAACGTGGTCCCCGCCGTCCCGCGCAAACAGCGCCGGCAGCAGGGTGCCCAGCGGTGAGGTGAACGTATGCACGCGCTCACCCGGCTGGTAGACGAGCCCGTGGCCGGTCGCGAGGTTCAGGCTGCTGCGGAAGGTGATGAAATAGTCCTCCCACATGTGGCCCGTGAAGCCCGCGAAGGCCAGGGCCACCAGTACGGCCGCAATGGCGGCCGTACTGGCGGGGCCCGCAGGGCGGGCCAACGGCGCGGTGGTGGTGGCGGGGGTATTCAACGAGGCGGCAGAAGCACAACGACAAAGGTCGAAATACGAAATCCGAAAAAAGCCGGGCTAGACAGGCCGGACAAATGGGGTCAATGCTAGGGCCGGCGCGTCCGCCCGGGGTCCGGCGTATTCCTCACCGGCGGGGCGTTTCGCCGCGGCAGGCTCCGATGTTGGGCGGACACGACAATTCCGTATGGCGGGGAATTCCCTCGGGTTTCGGATTCCTGCCTTCGTGCTTCCAGCCAGCGTTCCGCATCCTAGCGGATGGCGTTGTACTTCACGATCGCGTAGAGCGCGCGGAACCCGTCGCGCCAGCCGATCTTTTTGCCCTCGGCGTAGGTGCGGCCGTAGTAGCTGATGCCCACCTCGTAGATCACGCAGTTGAGCTTCGCCACCTTGGCGGTGATCTCGGGCTCGAAGCCGAAGCGGTCCTCCTCAATCGTGATCTTGGTCAGCACCTCGCGCCGGAAGACTTTGTAGCAGGTCTCCATGTCCGTGAGGTTGATGCCGGTGAACATGTTCGAAACCAGGGTCAGGAACTTGTTGCCGACCATGTGCCAGAAATAGACCACGCGGTGCGCCTCGGCGCCCATGAAGCGCGAGCCGAACACGACGTCGGCCTTGCCGTCGAGGATGGGCTTGAGCAGGCGCGGATACTCCTGCGGGTCGTACTCGAGGTCGGCGTCCTGGACGATGACGGCGTCGCCGGTGGCGGCGGCGAAGCCGGAGCGGAGGGCGGCGCCCTTGCCCTGGTTGGTGTCGTGGTAGATGACGCGGTCGACGAGGGCAGAGAGCTGGGTGCGGAGCAGGTCGCGGGTGCCGTCGCGGGAGCAGTCGTCGACGATGATGATCTCCTTGCTGGCGATGGGGGCGGCCCGCACGCGCTCGACGATGGCGCGGATGGTCTTGGCCTCGTTGTAGCAGGGGATGACGATGGTGAGCTTCATGCGGGCG
>CAIKTR010000070.1 GCA_903830425.1 uncultured Opitutia bacterium | reverse complement strand
GGCACGCCGGGCAGCGGGGCGCCGAGCTGGACCACGGGGCGGCCGGCGCGGGCGGAGAGCCAGGCGGCGAGCGCGGTGCGGGGGGTGCCGGGCGCGGGGGTCCGCCCCTCCCAGACCCGTTCGCCCTCGGTCACCTCGGGCACGAACGACACCCAGCCGTCCCGGTCGCCGTCGCGGGGATCAAAGGCGACCACGCCGCCGGGGCATTCCTGCGCGGCGAGGTAGTAGTAGTCGGCGTGCGCGCGGAAGGGATAGGTCTGGTCGGTGCCCTCGGGCAGCGGGATCGGCTCGCCGGCGCCGACGAGGAGGAGGGCCTCGCCCAGGTTGAGGGCGGCCGCCACCCGGGCGCGGCGGTCGGGCAGGTAGGTGAGCATGGGGATGGGAGGACGGTGGACGGCGCGGGCGGGGCAGGCAAAAGCTAAAGTGGGCCGGGGCGGGCGCCTGAATTTTCTTGGGGGCGGATGGAATATTGCAAAACAGCACTTGGCGGGGCGGGAGGGTTCGGGCCATGGTGCGGTGGTCCGCAGCGCGCATTTACCGACATGCAAAAAATCCGGCTGAGTTTCATCGGCGTAGGCGACCGGGCCCCGCGGGCGCGCCGGCGCCATGATCGGAGCCGGCCCGAAGCCAGGCCAACCCACTTTTCCCCACTCCCATGACCCCTCCCGCCCGCACCCGCACCGGTGGTTTTCCCATCGGCCTCCGCCTCACCGGCGAATTCGCCGCCCGGCCCGTCGCCGAGACGGCGGCCTGGGCCCGGAGCCACGGCTTCGGCTGTGTCGACGTGCCGGCCGCCCACCTGCCCGCCGTGCGCGGGTGGCTGCAGGCCGGCCTGCCCGTGGGCACGATCGACCTGTTCGGCGCCGAATGGAGCGGCATGCTCTCGGCCGATGCCGGCCGCCGCCGCGCGACGGTGGCGCGGGCGCAGCAGTGCCTCCGCGACGCCGCGGCGGCCGGGGCGAAGCTGGTCTTCGTGGTCATGCTGGCGGAGGACGAGAAGCTCCCGCGGAAGGAGACCTTCGGCTACATGGTCGAGACCTACGGCCAGCTCCGCGGCGTGCTGCAGGAGACGGGCACCCGGCTCTCGATCGAGGGCTGGCCGGGCTGCAATGCGCAGTGCTGCACGCCCGAGTCCTACCGCGCCTTCCTCCAGGCGATGGCCTCGCCCCACTACGGGATCAACTACGACCCCTCGCACCTGCTCCGCATGGGCATCGACCCGCTGCGCTTCGTCCAGGAGTTCGCCGCCCAGGTCGTGCACGTGCACGGCAAGGACACCTACATCGACGCGGAGCGGCGCTACCAGCTCGGCACCGAGCAGGCGGGCGTGTTCGCCGAGGGCCTGCCGTGGGGCGGGTATTTCTGGCGGTACACCATCCCCGGCGGCGGCGAGGCGCCGTGGACGCCGATCCTCGCCACGCTGCAATCCGCCGGCTTCGCCGGCTACGTCTCGATCGAGCTGGAGGACGTGAACTTCAACGGCACGCTCGAGGGCGAGCGCCGGGGCTTCCTCGCGTCGCGGGATTTTCTCCAGTCGGTGTAGGACCGGCGGCGGCCGCCGCGAACATTCCCAAAGTGGGGCTTGTCGCGCGGGCGCAATGTTTCACGATGCCGGAGGTGCCGAAAATAACCCCGTTCGCGTATTACCTCCTCCTGCTGACCGGGTGGATGGCGCTCGCGCCGGCGGGGCTGAGGGCGAGCGAGGATGTGACGGCGGCCTGGGAGCTGCTGGCGCGGCACCAGCCAAGCGAGGCGGCGGCGCGGCTGTCGGCGCCGTCCGGTGCTGGCGAACGCGAGGCCGCGCTGGCGCGGGCGGTGGTGATGCTGGCGACGCCGCCGGTCTCCGCGCACCGCCTGCAGGAGGTGGCGGACCAGCTGGGCAAGCTTGCGGCGGGCGACGACGAGATTGCGTCCGCCGCGGCCTACCTGACCGGCCGGCTTTATCAGGTTTATTTTTTTCAGCCGGACTACCCGCGGGCGGCGCAGGCGTACGAGCAGCTGGCGGCGCGTCATCCGGACAGCAACTGGGCGCAGCTCGGGCTGGTGAAGCTCGCGCTCCTCCGGCTCTATGCGCTGCCGGAGCCGGCGGAACCGGCGGCGCGCCTGGCCGCGGCCGAGGCCCTGCTGGCGCGCCTGACCCGGCCGGACCTGCAGCGCGACCTGCACATCGTGCTCGGCCGGGCCGCGCTCTTCCACGGCCAGCCAACGGACCGGGTGCTGGCGCATCTCCTGGCGGCGGATCGCATCGGCGGGATGGCGGGGCTGAAGCGCGGGGAACTGCAGCTGCAGATCGCGGAACTGTCGCGGCGGGAAGGCCGCTGGGAACAGGCCCGGACCTTTTTCCAGCGCTTTGCCGCGGAGAACGAGGCGGATGGGCGGCTGTACACGGTGAACCTGAAGCTGGCCGAGATCGCGGCCCGGACGCCCGGAGGCAAGACCCGGCCATGAAGCGGCGCAATTTTCACCTGATGGCGGTCCTGTGCGCGGCGGGCTACGCCGCCGCGGTCTGGTGGGTGTTCACCCGCTCCACCCCGCTGGTCACGGCGCGGCCGGTGACGATCCGGGTGGCGCACTGGCAGATTGAAAAGGGCCCGCCCGACGGGTTCGCCGCGGTCATCCGGCGCTACGAAGAGCTGAACCCGCGGGTGAAGGTGGAGCAGGTGACGGTGCCCTCGCCGGTTTACCGGCAGTGGGTGCGCACGAATCTCACGGGCGGCACGGCCACCGACATCATGGAGTTCGGCTACTGGCTCGGGGGCATGAGTGATGTGCCGGTCCGGTATTTCGAGCCCCTCACCCGGGTGATGAACGAGCCCAACCCCTACAACCGGGGCACCCCGCTGGAGGTGGTGCCGTGGCGGCTGACCTTCACGGACGGACTCTATTTCATGCTCAGCCAGAGTCCGGAAATCGGGCAGATTTACGGCGCCACCCTCGCGCAGGGCAGCATGCGGTTGTACTGCAATCGCGAGCTCCTGGAGCGGATCACGGGCAAGCCGGCGGCGGCCCCGCGCACGTTCGCCGACTTTCGCCGGCTCTGCCGGGAAGTCGCGGACTACTCGCAGCGGACGGGCCGGGTCGTCCATCCCCTCGCCGGATCCTACGGCAATGCGCTCTGGCTGATTGATTTTCTGATGTTCGGCAGTGTCACGGGCATGAACCTCTCGCTGGACCGCGAGGGCTACCTCGCGCGCACGCCCGGGCAGGCGCAGGCGGATTACCTGCAGGGGCGGTGGAGCTACCGCCGGCCGGAATTGAAGGCGGGACTCACCCTAGTGCGTGAGATGACCCAGCAGATGCGGCCCGGCTTCACCCAGCTGGGGCGGGACGCCGCCCTGCAGGAATTCATGGTGGGGGAGGCCCTCTTCATCTTCACGGGCTCGTGGGATGCCACGAGCCTGAAGCGGCTCGCCACATTCCCGGTGACGGTGATGCGTTTTCCCCAGCCGGCCAAGGACGACCCGGTGGTGGGGCCCTACCTCCAGGGGCCGTTTCAGGACGGCGCCGTGGGCACCAGCATGGAGATGTATCTCAACAAGGGCAGCCGGCACAAGGAAGAGGCCCTCGATTTCATGCGTTTCATGACGAGTGTCGAGGGTGGCCAGCTCTTCATGGAGCA
Organism: uncultured Opitutia bacterium; assembly: GCA_903830425.1. Lineage (GTDB taxonomy): Bacteria > Verrucomicrobiota > Verrucomicrobiia > Opitutales > Opitutaceae > Opi-474. The sequence goes on along the minus strand of CAIKTR010000070.1, from coordinate 3,211 downwards.
CAGCGGCTGGCTGTCCTCCGTGCGCGGGGTGCGGGTGCCGCCGGAGATGGAAATTTTCCGCCCGCGGTCGGACGGATGCACGGCGGGCCTGCAATATACGGGGGTGGGCAGCAGTTCCACCATGGCCTTTTGGCAGAACCTGAACCTGCTGGTGAGCGCCCAGGGCAGCGTGGACCAGTTTGTCGAGGCCATGGAGGCAGGGCTGCCGAAGCTGGTGACCGAGGATTTGCGCCAGGAAGTCCGCACGGGCGTGGAGACCAGTCGGGCGACCGATCCCGAGTTCATGGCTCTGGGGGCGCTCGGCCGGCTGCAGCCACCGGATCCGGATCGTGCGCAGCGGCAGCAGATCCTGGTGAGCAACCAGACCCTGTCGGAAATCAACGGCTACGAGGCGGCCTGGGTGCTGGCGCGGCGGGGCGTCGGCCAGCCTGCGCCCTCTCCCGTGGCGGCGCCAAAATAACCCTTAATCGGTCCTCCGGCGGACCGTATAATGGGGTATTTGGCTCGTGAACATCCGGCTCCAGCGTTCCGTCTTTTCGCCTGTCGACCGACTGCGCGCCGAGCGATCGGCCTGGTACGGCCCGGGGTTCACGCTGGTTGAAATCATGATCGTTGTCGCGGTCATCGGCTTGCTGGCGGCGATGGCGATTCCTGCCTTCCAACGCGTCCGGGAGCGCTCCGTGGCCACGAGAATAGCCAACGACCTGCGCCAGTATGCGGCGGCGTTTGAACGCTACAGTCTGGAAAACGGCGAATGGCCGGCGGCCGCTTCGGCTGGGACGATTCCGGCCGAGATGGAGACATATTTGCCGGCGAACTATACGACCTCCACCCCGATGGGGGGAAGGTACTCGTGGTCGGGGACGCCCACGATTGCGATCCGGCTCACGGGCACCGCGGCCACCCAAGCCGTCATGAAGCGGGTAGATGCGATCCTGGACGACGGAAACATTTCAACGGGAGATTTTCAGAAAATGATGGCGGTTGGCAGTTACCATTACCGACTGCACTAGGTTACGGGGAGCACTGCAGCATGTGCTTCTTGGGTTCCATCGGCAGGGTCTCCTTGGCTACGACCTACTGCGGGCGACCCTAGTGTGCGGGGCGGGGTCGGGGCCGCGGGAATGGGCGGGCGATAAGGGCGCAAGGAGTGATTTCGGCGCCGAGGCAGGGGGGCAGCTGTGCGATGCTATAGCCACCTTAAAGGGCAGGAATGGGCTATTAGCGCAGGCATCGCCGGACATTAGACGATCGCAACGGATTAGGCCGATACGGGCGTGGGCATATGTCCCGGCGATATGAGCAATATACCCTACAACCACTGAACTAATTCTACTCTCAGAGCATTGTAGAATATTATTGGGAAAAATAAAATTAAGGTATGGATGTACCACCACGTGTCAGGGCCCCGGCGTATCTCAAAGTGCCACAATGCGTTTTGTGGGTAATTTGCGCCCTAGCTTTTGTCGTGGCGGCCAGCGGCGCCGCTCCCAGCGCTCCGACGATTGTCTCCGTCGTAGCAGGGAATGCTCAGGCCACCGTTAATTTTCTGCCCTCAGCTTCCAATGGGGGAAGCGCGATCTCGTATTATACGGCCACCGCCTATCAGAGCGGAGTGGCCACCAGCCTAAAGAACACGGCGAACGCGAGTGGCACCGCCATCGTCGTGACGGGGCTGACCAACGGCACGAGCTACACCTTCGCCGTCACGGCGACCAACTCGGTCGACACGGGCCCCGCTTCCAGCGACTCCCCGGCTGCCGTGCCCGGCGACTGGGCGAATAACTTCGGGCTCGGCGGTTACAGTTTCAAATACGATGTAGTCAACGCCACGACCACCGACTCCTCGGGTAATGTCTACATCACCGGGTATATTGAGGGAGCGACAGGAGCGACGTTCACGGTGGGCGGCGTGAACCTGACGATGTTCAGCTACCGCGACGCCTTTGCCGCCAAGTTCAACGCGGCCGGCACGGTCGTCTGGGCGAAGAACTACGGCGGCAGCGGGGCCTATGCGTATGGCCGTGGCATCGCGGTGGACAGCGCGGGGAACGTCTATCTGGGCGGGTATTTCCAGGGTGCGAACCTGGCGACGCCGGCGCTGGCCGGGGCGTCAAGCGCCACCGCGTTTGCGCTGAAGCTGGACTCGAGCGGCACGACCACGTGGGCGAAGAGCTTCGGTGGCGGGGGGGCCAATATGACTGTCGACGCCATCGCGGTGGACAGCGCGGGCAACGTGTATCTGGGCGGTCAGTTCAACACTTATGCTCCGACGACGCCGGCGCTGACGAAGATCGGCGGCACGGATGCGTTTGCGCTAAAGCTCGATGCGACGGGCGCGACCACATGGGCGAAGAATTTCGGCGGCTGGGGGGCTTATGCCTCTGGCAACGCCATCGCGGTGGACAGTGCGGGCAACGTGTATCTGGGCGGGAATTTTGATTCCGCGAACTTGACGACGCCGGCGCTGACGAAGAAAGGCAACCGGGATGCGTTTGCGCTGAAGCTCAGCTCGAGCGGCGCGACCACGTGGGCGAAGAACTTCGGCGGCAGCGGTGCCAATGTCTATGGCAGAGGCATCGCGGTAGACAGTGCGGGGAACGTGTATCTGGGCGGGGATGGCAGCGGGACGTTGACGACGCCGGCGCTGAGCACGATCAGCTGGGACGCGTTTGCGCTGAAACTCGACTCGAGTGGCACGCCCACGTGGGCGAAGAATTTCGGCGGCAGCGGGGCCACGACCTATGGCCACGCCATCGCGGTGGACAGTGCGGGCAGCGTCTATCTGGGTGGGTATTTCATGGCCAGTCTGACGACGCCGGCGCTGACGAAGATCGGCAACTATGACGCGTTTGCGCTGAAGCTCGATGCGACGGGCGCGACCACGTGGGCGAAGAACTACGGCGGCAGCGGGGCTTATGCCTATGGCTACGGCATCGCGGTGGACAGCGCGGGCAACGTGTATCTGGGCGGGTGTTTCAGCGCGGCTAACCTGACGACGCCGGCGCTGACGTTGAAAGGCTATCAGGACGCACTCCTGATCAAGCAGTCCTATCCCTTCCCCCCCGGCGCACCGACGGGTGTCGTGGCGGCGGGCGGCAACGGCCAGTCGACGGTGACGTTCACGGCGCCGGCGAGCAACGGCGGCGAGGTCATCACGGGCTACACGGTGACCTCCATCCCGGCCGGCGGCACGGACAGCAATGCCGGC
>CAIKTR010000069.1 GCA_903830425.1 uncultured Opitutia bacterium | reverse complement strand
GCCGAGGTGGACCGCGGGCTGCTGACCAAGCGCTTCGAGTACGAAAGCACGGGCGGCACGACCCAGTCGCCGATGACGGTGATCATGGAGGAAGGCTGGTGGGACCGGCAGACGGAGCGGGCCTACCGGGCCTCGCCCATCCTCCGCGAGTTCGTCGGCCGGCCGTACCGCAAGTGCGTCCTGGCCCCGGTGGGCTGCTCGAGCAACCTCTGCCCCTACGAGGACCATCCGTTCCCGCACCGGTACTTCAACGGCACCGTCTACCTGAACCTGTCGAGCGACCCCTTCTCGTTCCCCGCGGCGGAGTGGGACCGCATCGTGCTGGAGCTGCAGGCCACGAAGCCCGAGGTGATCGAGGGCGAGCCCATCTACCTTTCGCTGCTGGCCCGGGCCGTGCAGCAGCGCGGCGTCAAGGTGCCGAGCATCCGGGCGGTCATCCTCACCTACGGCAAGGCGAGCACCCAGCACGGCCGGCGCATCGCCGCGGCGTTTCCCGCGCCGCAGGTGGACCTCTACGGCTCGACCGAGGCGGGCTACCTGTTCGTCGGGGAGGCCTTCCGGGACAACTGCCAGGTGATCGAGGCCAACGCGTTCATCGAGCTCGTGCCCTGGCGGGCCGAGCTGCCCGGGGTGTTCCAGCTCCACGTCACCACCCGCGACCGCGAGGCGATGCCGCTGCTGCGCTACCACGCCGGCGACGTCGTGCAGCAGTTCCCGACCGGCTTCCGCCTGCTCGGGCGCGAGGGCAACCTGTATTTCCGCCCCGACGGCTCCCTGGTTTCGCCCACCGACATCGACGCGGCGCTGCCGGCGGGCTTCGCGTGCTGGCACTACTCGCTGGTCCAGACCGCCGCCCAGCGCTGGGACTTCCACTACGTCGCCGACGAGCTGATGGCCCACGGCGAGCTCGAGGCGGCCCTCGCCCGCATGCTCGGCCCCGGCGTGCGCGTGAACGCGTTCCGCCGCCGGGTCATCGCGCCGGCCGCCAGCGGCAAGTTCGCCCTGCTCAAGCCGCTCAGCCGCTGAGCCGGCCACCCCCGTCGCCCGCGGAGGCGCACTGCCCGGTGACGACTGCTTCTCCTGGGAGTTAGAATCGCTAATAAGCCGGGAGGGCTGGATTAGGACCCGCCGATAAACTTTACATCTCCCCGGGGCTACCTGACGGTCTCGCAACCCGTTATCCCCCAATCTTCGTGTTTCCGTGATGAATTCCGCCGGTCGTTTTCTCTGTTCTTCCATTGGCCGGAAAATCCTCATGGCGGTCACCGGGGTCGTGCTGATCGGCTTCATCGTCGGGCACCTCGTGGGCAACCTGCAGATTTTCCAGGAGCCCGACCACATCAACGGCTACGGCGCCTTCCTGCACGGCCTCGGGCCGCTGCTCTGGGTGGCCCGGATCGGCGTGCTGGTGGCGGTGGGGGTGCACCTCTGGGCCGCGACGTCGCTGACGCTGGATAACCAGCGTGCGCGCGGGGCCGACTACGGCTGCAAGCACACCATCCAGGCGACCGCGGCGTCGCGCACCATGCGGGCGACCGGCTACATCGTGCTGGCCTTCCTCGTCTATCACCTCGCGCACTTCACCCTGGGCGCCGCGCAGTCCGCGACGTTCAAGGAAAACCTGCCCCGCTACACGATGCAGGGGGACTACCGCATCGCCGGTTTTCTCGTGATCAAGGCGGGCACCGCGGAGGTCCCCGACGTCTACAACATGGTGATCCGGGGCTTCCAGCATCCGGTGGTCTCGGCGTGCTACATTTTCGCGGTGGGGCTGCTGAGCTTCCACCTGCTGCACGGCATTGACAGCCTGTTCCAGACGCTGGGCTGCCGCTCGGCCCGCTGGTCCGCCGCCCTCCGCAAGGTCGCGCTGATTTTCTGCGTTGGGTACTTCCTCGCCAATCTCGCCATCCCCGGGGCGGTGCTGCTGGGCAAACTGCAGGTGCGGCCGCCGATGTGCGTCGCCGTCCCGCGCTAGACTATTCCGCCATGGCCAAACTCGACTCCAAGGTTCCCTCCGGCCCGCTCGCCGACAAGTGGCGCAAGCACAAGGCCGAGATCAAGCTCGTCAACCCGGCCAACAAGCGGAAATACGAGGTCATCGTGGTCGGGGCCGGCCTCGCGGGCGCCTCGGCCGCCGCCACCCTCGCCGAGCTCGGCTACCGGGTGAAGAATTTCGTCTTCCACGACAGCCCGCGCCGGGCGCATTCCATCGCCGCCCAGGGCGGCATCAACGCCGCCAAGAACTACCAGAACGACGGCGACTCCGTCTACCGGCTGTTCTACGACACCCTCAAGGGCGGCGACTACCGCTCCCGCGAGGCGAACGTCCACCGGCTCGCCGAGGTCTCCGTCAACATCATCGACCAGTGCGTGGCCCAGGGCGTGCCCTTCGCCCGGGAATACGGCGGCCTGCTGGCCAACCGCTCCTTCGGCGGCGCCCAGGTGAGCCGCACCTTCTACGCCCGCGGCCAGACCGGCCAGCAGCTCCTCCTCGGCGCCTATTCCGCCCTCTCGCGGATGGTCGGCGCCGGCGCCATCGAGCTCCACGCCAACAGCGAGATGCTCGACCTCGTCATCGTCGACGGCCAGGCCAAGGGCGTCATCGTCCGCGACCTGATCACCGGCGAGCTCAGCCGCCATGCGGCCGACGCCGTGATCCTCGCGACCGGCGGCTACGGCAACGTCTTCAACCTCTCCACCTACGCGCGCGGCTCCAACGTCACCGCCATCTGGCGCGCCTACAAGCGGGGCGCCTGCATGGCCAACCCGTGCTACACCCAGATCCACCCGACCTGCATCCCCGTCTCCGGCGACTACCAGTCCAAGCTCACGCTCATGTCCGAGTCGCTGCGCAACGACGGCCGCATCTGGGTGCCGAAGCGGAAGGAGGACCGGCTCAAGCCGCCCGGCGCCATCGCCGAGGCCGACCGCGACTACTACCTCGAGCGCATCTACCCGAGCTTCGGCAACCTCTGCCCGCGGGATGTCGCCTCCCGCGCGGCCAAGCGCGTCTGCGACGAGGGTCGCGGCGTGGGCGAGACCGGCCTCGGCGTGTATCTCGACTTTGCCGACGCCATCAAGCGGCTCGGCGAGGCCGGCGTGCGCGAGCGCTACGCCAACCTCTTCGACATCTACCACGAGATCACCGCCGAGAGCGCCTACCAGGTGCCGATGCGCATCTACCCGGCCGTCCACTACACCATGGGCGGCCTGTGGGTGGACTATAACCTGATGTCCAACGTCCCCGGCCTCTTCGTGCTGGGCGAGGCCAACTTCTCCGACCACGGCGCCAACCGCCTCGGCGCCTCCGCCCTCATGCAGGGCCTGGCCGACGGCTACTTTGTCATCCCCTACACGATCGGCGACTACCTCGCGGGCCAGGCCCCCGGCTCGCGCCCGTCGACCGACGCGCCGGAGTTCCAGGCGGCCGAGGACCACATCCGCGGCCAGACGACCCGCCTGCTGGGGATCAAGGGCCGCGAGCCCGTCAGCCATTTCCACAAGCGCCTGGGCAAGATCATGTGGGAGCACTGCGGCATGGCGCGCACCCAGGCCGGGCTGGAGGAGGCGCTGCGCCTCATCCCCGCCCTGCGCGAGGAGTTCTGGGCCAACGTCAACGTCCCCGGCTCCGCCGCCACCCTCAACCAGGCCCTGGAACAGGCCGGCCGGGTGGGGGACTTCCTCGAGTTCGGCGAGCTGCTCTGCCTCGATGCGCTCAAGCGCGAGGAAAGCTGCGGCGGCCACTTCCGCGACGAGTACCAGTTCCCGGACGGCGAGTGCCGGCGCGACGACGCCCGCTACGGGCATGTGGCCGCCTGGGAGTACCAGGGCGCCGGCCAGGCCCCCCTGCGCAACATCGAGCCGCTCAACTACGAGTTCGTGAAGATGAGCGTCCGCAACTACAAGTGATGCCCGTCCTCGCGCCGCTTCCCCGGCCCGCCTGAATTCCGCCCCGCCCGACTCCCTTTCCCCTCCCCATGGTTGCCGCCAACACTGCCAAGACCCTCAGCGTCACCCTCCGCGTCTGGCGCCAGGCCAGCCCGGCGGCCCCGGGCCGCTTCGTCGACTACCCCGCCGCGAACGTGAGCACCAACATGTCGTTCCTCGAGCTGATCGACGTGATCAACGACCGGCTCACCGTCCAGGGCGAGGAGCCGATCGCGTTCGCCCACGACTGCCGCGAGGGCATCTGCGGCACCTGCTCGTGCACCATCAACGGCAAGGCCCACGGGCCGGGCCACGGCATCGCGACCTGCCAGACCTATCTGCGGAGCTTCAAGGACGGCGACATCATCGTGGTCGAGCCCTTCCGCGCCCGCGCCTTCCCGCTGGTGAAGGACCTGGTGGTCGACCGCGCGGCGTTCGACCAGATCATCCAGGCCGGCGGCTTCGTCAGCGTGCGCACCGGCGCCGCGCCGGATGCCAACGCCATCCCCGTGCCCAAGGCCGCGGCGGATCTCGCCATGGATGCCGCCGCCTGCATCGGCTGCGGCGCCTGCGTCGCCGCCTGCAAGAACGCCTCGGCCATGCTCTTCGTGGCCGCCAAGGTTTCCCAGCTGGGGCTGCTCCCGCAGGGCCAGCCGGAACGGGACCAGCGCGTGCTCGCGATGGTGGCCAAGATGGACGCCCTGGGCTTCGGCAGCTGCACCAACCAGTACGAGTGCAGCGCCGCCTGCCCGAAGGCCATCAGCCACGACTTCATCGCCCGCCTGAACCGCGACTACCTGCAGGCGAGCGTGCGCGCCGCCTTCCAGCCCGTCTCGGCCAGCACCGGCGGCGGCGCCGGCTGAGGGCGCGGCGGAAGGCCGTCCGCGTTTGGCTGCAACTTTTCGGCGGTCGGGGTGTTTTCGGGGCAACAACCAATTGCCTCACATGAAAAACCTTCCCTTCTTCGCCTCCCTGGCCGCGCTCGCCGCGTTTGCCTTCAGCTCCACGCCCGCCGTCGCCGGCTCGCTTTTCTTCGGTCTCAGCCTCGCGGCCATTTTTTCCGCGGACTACCTGCGGGTGATCAAACCCCTGGCCCCCCAGGCCGACTTGGTCGCCTTTACCCGCGAGGCGCCGCCGCTGCCGACTTGCGCCCGGGCGGCTTGATCCCCGTCAGGCGCTGACTGGAGGGCGGTCCCTGCTTCCCGCGGGGACCGCCTTGCCGTTTTCCCGGCCGGCCGGTCCGCTCAGCGGGCCCAGGCGGGCAGGTGGCTCAGGTCGACCGTCCCCTCGGCGCTGCTCTTGACCGTCACCTCGTCCTCGCCGTTGGTGGCGGTGAGCACGGTGTCCAGGCGGTACCTGGCCCCGGATGCGCCCGCCGCGGCCAGCACCTGCCGCACGAGGGCCGGGTTTTCCAGGACCAGGGGGAGGTCCCGGGTGGTCGTGGTGAGCGGCGGCAGCCCGAGCGGGGTGTGGCTGACGGCGCGGCCGAGGTAGCTGCCGTTGCAGTACAGCTTGTGGGCGGAGCCGGAAAACCCGAAGGCGTTGAGGCTCTCGCTGGTGAAGCGCAGGGTTGCCACGAGCTGGGCCTCCTTGGTCGCGGGCGTGCCGGCCTTCAGGTCAACCAGGGTCACGGTGATGCTGTCGGGTTTGCCGACCGAGCTGCAGCCGGCCAGCAGGACGCTCAGGCCGAGCACGAGAAGGGCGAGGGTGGAGTGGGTTTTTTTCATGCGTTGCGCGGTACAGGGATGGCACGCCCGGCCCGAACTGCAACCCTCGGCTGGCGCCGCCGGCCGGTCAAAACACGGTCAGGGCCCGGGCGCTTTCCAGCGCGATCCACGCGCCGGCCGCGGCGAGCAGGGCCACCAGCGCCCGGCGCACCCACCGGCGGCCGCGCAGGACGGCGTCGTGAAAATCGGTGTCCAGCGCCCGGCGGTTGTTCTGGGCCAGGAAGCTCGCGAACCGCGGGTTGCGGCACAGGCTGCGCGCCTCCGGCCCGCGCCGCCACCGCCGGGCCGGCCACAGGACATAATGCTGGAGGGTGCGCCACACGGCGGACATTGCGGAAATTTGAGGTGGTTTTTTCAAGGGGAAACTCGCTAGCGTCTGCCTTTCCCGACCTTTTTACCCACCTTCCATGCACCACTTTCACTACACCGGCCAGGACCTCCATTGCGAATCCGTCGACCTGGCCGCCGTGGCCCGGCTCTACGGCACGCCCACCTACGTCTACAGCGCGGCGACCATGGCGGACAACTTCCACCGCCTGCAGCGCAACCTCGCCGGGCTCGACCTGCAGGTCTGCTATGCGATGAAGGCCTGCTCCAGCCTCGCGGTCCTGCGGCACTTCGCCAACCTCGGGGCCGGGTTCGACCTCGTGAGCGGCGGGGAGCTCCGCCGGGTGATCGCGGCCGGCGCCCAGGTCCGGACCAGCGTCTTCGCCGGGGTCGGCAAGACCGAGGCGGAGATCAAGCTGGCGCTGGAAAACGGCATCTACGCCTTCCATGTCGAGAGCGAGCCCGAGCTGGCCCGCATCAACCACGTGGCCGGCCAGCTGGGGGTGAAGGCGCCCATCGCCATCCGGATCAACCCGGACGTCGACGCCCACACCCACGCCAAGATCACCACCGGCAAGAGCGACAACAAGTTCGGCATCCCGCTCGCCCACGCCGCCGCCGCCTACGAGGCCGCCGCCAAGCTGAAGAACCTCCAGATCCGCGGCGTGCAGATGCACATCGGCTCCCAGCTCACCGAAATCGGGCCGTTCGTCGAGGCGGTGCGCAAGGTGACCCCCTTCGTCACCGAGCTGAAGGCGAACTACGGCATCGAGTACTTCTCCATCGGCGGCGGCATGGGCATCGTCTACCGCGACGCCCTGGCCAGCGGCCAGGCCGCGTGGTGGGACGCCCAGCCCGCGGCGCAGCGCCCGCTCACCCCCGAGACCTACGGCGCGGCGCTCACGCCGCTGCTCGCCCCCCTCGGGCTGAAGATCCTGCTCGAGCACGGCCGCTTCATGGTCGGCAACGCCGGCGTGCTCCTCGCCCGCGTCGAGCACCTCAAGCGCGGCGCCGGCAAGAACTTCCTGATCGTCGATGCGGCGATGAACGACCTGGTCCGGCCCGCCATGTATGACTCCCACCACGAGATCGTGCCGGTGCACCGCGACAGCTCGCGGCGCGCGCTGGTGGCGGACATCGTCGGGCCGATCTGCGAGAGCGGCGACTGCTTCGCGAAGGACCGGCAGATCCAGAGCGTGGGCGAGGGCGAGCTGGTCGCGTTCATGAGCGCCGGCGCCTACGGCCACGTGATGGCCAGCCGCTACAACACCCGCGGCCTGCCCGCCGAGGTGATGGTGAACGGCAGCGCCTTCGAGCTCGTCAACGCCCGCGAAACCTTCGAGCACATGATCGCCGGCGAGAAGATCCCGGCGTTCCTCCGGTAGCCCCCGCCCGCGGCGGCCGGGCCGGCATTGACCCGTCGGCCGCGCCGGTCATGCTGCCCGGCATGCTCCTGGCGTCGCCCCCTTCCTCCCCCGCCCGCGGACGCCGGATCGGCTCGCCATGAAATTCGCGGTCATCGGCGCGGGTGCCTGGGGCACGGCCTTTGCGATCCACCTGGCTCGCGCCGGCCAGGCGGTGACGCTGGTCCCGCGCCGCGCCGAGCAGGCGCAGGCGCTGGGCGCCACGCGCGAGAACGCCGAGTACCTGCCGGGCGTGCCGCTGCCCCCCGGGCTGCAGGTCACCGCCGACCTCGCCGCCGCCCTGGCCGGCACCGAGGTCGTGCTGCTCGCCTGCCCCTCCCAGGCGCTGCGGGACACGAGCGCGCGGGTGCGCGACCAGCTGGGCGCGGCCCAGCCGCGGCTGGTGCTCAGCTTGGCCAAGGGGCTGGAGCTCGGCACGCACCTGCGGGCCTCGCAGGTGATTGCGGCGCTGCTGCCGGGCCGGGCCGCCGGCTCGCTGACGGGGCCGACCAACGCGGCCGAGGTGGCGCGCGGCCTGCCGGCGGCGATGGTGCTGGCGGCGCCCCCCGCCACGCCCGCGGCCGAGTTGGCCGAGGTGCAGGCCGCCCTGAGCGGCGCGACGCTGCGCGTGTACACGAGCGACGACCTCCCGGGCGTCGAATTCGGCGGGAGCATGAAGAACATCTACGCCATTGCCGCGGGATGCTGCGACGGCCTGAAGCTCGGCGACAACGCCCGGGCGGCGCTGCTGACGCGGGCCCTGGCCGAGATGGTGCGGGTCGGCACCGCGCTCGGCGCCCGGCCGGAGACCTTCTACGGCCTGAGCGGGTTTGGCGACCTGGTGGCGACGTGCCACGGGGCCTGGAGCCGCAACCGCGAGTTCGGCCTCGAACTCGGCGCGGGCAAGAGCGTCGCCGCCCTGATGGCGCACCGGAAAACCGTCGTCGAGGGCTACAAGACGACGCAGTCCTTCCACGGCCTCTGCCTCGAGCGCAAGATCGACGCCCCCATCCTCCGCGAGGTGCACGGCCTCCTCTTCGAAAACCAGACCCCGGCCCGGGCGATCCACGCGCTGATGACGCGCAGCCTCAAGCGGGAGACGGGCGCCGGCCGGTAGGCGGCCCGCCGGGACGCCGCACCGTAGGTCTTGCGCCGGGGGCGCAGGCCCTTTGAGTGCCCGGACCCCATGAGCCCCCACGCCGCCGCCGCCGCGCTTGACCGTAAGCACAAACTGGTCGTTTTCGCCTCCTCCCTCGGCACGGTCTTCGAGTGGTACGACTTCTACATCTACGGCACGCTCGCGGCCTTCTTCGGCCAGCTGTTCTTCCCGCCCGGCAATGAGACCGCGGGGTTTCTCTCCAGCCTCGCGCTCTTCGGCGTGGGTTTTTCCGTGCGGCCGTTCGGGGCGCTGGTCTTCGGCCGCATCGGCGACCTGATCGGGCGGAAATACACCTTCCTCGTCACGATCGTGGTGATGGGCCTGGCCACCGCGCTGGTCGGCGTGCTGCCGACCTACGCGTCGATCGGCTTCTGGGCGCCGGTGATCCTCGTCGGGCTCCGGATCGCCCAGGGCCTCGCGCTCGGCGGGGAATACGGCGGCGCGGCCACCTACGTCGCGGAGCACGCCCCGCCCGGCCGCCGCGGCCTGTTCACCAGCTGGATCCAGCTCACGGCCACGCTGGGCTTCTTCCTCTCCCTCGCGGTCATCTACCTCACCCGGCACGCCATGACGGCTGCCAGCTTCAGCGCGTGGGGCTGGCGTGTGCCGTTCCTCGTGTCGGTGCTGCTCCTCGCCGTCTCGGTCGTCATCCGCCTCAAGCTCGAGGAGTCGCCGGTGTTCGCCGAGATGAAGGCGCAGGGCCGGACCTCGAAGGCGCCGCTCACCGAGAGCTTCGCCCGCTGGGGCAACGCCCAGCTCGTGCTCAAGGCGCTGTTCGGCGCGACGGCGGGGCAGGGGGTCGTGTGGTACGCCGGCCAGTTTTACGCGCTCTATTTCCTCAGCAGCACGCTGAAGCTCGACTACGAGCAGACCTACCTGCTGGTCGGCGTGGCGCTGCTGCTCGGCGCGCCGTTCCTCGTCGTGTTCGGGTGGCTGTCCGACCGCTGGGGCCGCAAGCACATCATGCTCCTGGGCTGCCTGCTGGCGGTGTGCACCTACCAGCCGATCTTCCGGGCCCTCACCCGCGCGGCCAACCCCGCCCTCGCCGCCGCCATGGCCCAGACCCCCGTCGTGCTCCGCACCGTCGAGTACCACGGCACGCTGGTCCTGACGCTGGAGGCGCTGCAGGACGCCGCGGGCAAGATCGTGGGCCTGAAGCGCGCCCCGACCCCGACCGACCAGGCGCGGGCGTTTCTGAACCGCCGCGGCATCCCGTTCACCCTGGCCCCCGCGGCGGGGTCGCCGCTGCAGCTGAGCGTCGGGCTGGTGGCCGTGCCGGGCTTTGACGCCCGGGCCTACGAGGCGGCCCTCGCCCCGGTGGGCTACCCGGCGGCGGCCGATCCCGCCCGCATCCACCACGTCCGGGTCGTCGCGCTGCTCGTGCTGCTGATGATCTACGTCGCGATGGTCTACGGGCCGATCGCGGCCTTCCTCGTCGAGCTCTTTCCCACCCGCATCCGCTACACCTCGATGTCGCTGCCCTACCACATCGGCAACGGCTGGTTCGGCGGCTTCCTGCCGCTCATCGCCGCGAGCATCGTGGTGTACACCGGCGACATTTACGCCGGGCTCTGGTATCCCATCGGCGTCGCGGCCATGTCCTTCATCGTGGGCCTGCTGCTGCTGCCGGAAACCAAGGACCATGACATCAACCACTAGCCGGCCCGCCGCCCGGTGCCGGGCCTGGCTCGGGTGCGGCGCCCTGCTTTTCGCCTGGGTGGTCGCCCGGGCCGCCGCCCCCGCCGCGCCCCTCCTCGACCTCGGCCCGGTCCCGGCGGCCGATCCCGCCTGGGCGCGGACGACCGAGCGCCAGCTGGCGCAGTTCCGGCAGGCCGCGGGCTGGACTCTCCTCGTGCGGTGCAGCGCCCGGTCCCCCGCGCCGGAGGAGGACCGCGTGCCCGGCGCCTACATGCAGGCGCTGGCCACCCGGCTGGGCGTGGCCGAGCAGGGCGTGCTCGCCGTCTATTTTGACGACGAGGCCGAATGGCGGCTTTGGATCGGCACCCAGCGCGCGCCGGCCTTTGTCGGCCAGCCGGGCACGGCGGAGGAGTTCACGCGGAGCGGCGCCCTGCACCGGGCGAAGGAGGCCTTCCTCGCCACCGTGCAGGCGGCGGCCGAGTCCGCCGCGGCGGCGCGGTTGAAAACCGCGCCCGCGGGCCGCGGGCCCCCGCCGGGCTGGCGCCGCCAGGACCAGGCCGACGCCCTGATCGCGGGCCTGATCGCCCGGCTGGGCGCGCCCTGACCGCCGGGCCGTCCGGAAAGAATCGCGGCGGCCGGGCTTGCCTGCGGCAAAACGAGCCGGCGTAATGCCCCATCCCGGGAATCGTCCCACCCCCTTATCCCATGACCCTGTTCGGCCTGCACTGGATTGATTCGACCATCCTCATTGCCTACGTGATCACGGTGCTGGTGATCGGCCAGGCCCATTCCGGGGGCATGAAGGGGGAGAACGACTTCTTTCTCGGCGGCCGCTCCCTCGGCAAGTGGTTCCAGTTTTTCCTCAGCTTCGGCAACATGACCGACCCGGGCCAGGCCACCACCACGGCCAGCTCGGTCTACCGGCAGGGCGCCGGCGGCGCCTGGCTCGCGCTGATCACGCTCTTCCTCACCCCGTACTACTGGTTCACCAACGTCTGGTTCCGCCGCGTGCGCCTCACCACGATGGCCGACCTGTTCCAGGACCGCTTCGGCCGGCGCTTCCTCGCCACGCTCTACGCGATCAGCACCATCCTCATGGCCGTGGTCAGCATCGCCGGCGGCAACGTCGTCGCCCTGAAGACGCTCCAGCCGATGATGGTCAAGCCGGTGGCCGCCTACACCGCCGCCGACCACGAGAAGGTGAACAACTTCAAGGAGTTCTCCCAGCTGCGCCACGAGCGGCTGGCGGCCACCCTGCCCGCGGCCAAGGCGGCGCGCTACGAGGTGCTCCAGGGCTATTACGTCCGCGGCGAACTCCAGCCCTACGTCTCCTACCTGACCCCGGTGCCGTTCTACCTCGTCTCCTCCCTGCTGGTCGCCGTGTTCGTCATGCTCGGCGGACTCAAGGCCTCCGCCGTGGTCGACGCCGTCCAGGCCGTGCTCGTGATCGTGATCTCGCTCGTGCTCATCCCGTTCGGCCTCGCCCGGATCGGCGGCCTCACCGGCCTGCACGCCAAGGTCCCCGAGGTGATGTTCAACGTGTTCGGCGGCGGCCACGCCAGCGAGTACACCTGGTTCTCCATCGCCGCCCTCCTCCTCGTCCAGCTCGTCGGCATCGTCGGCTCGCAGGCCAGCATGACCATCGCCGGCTCGGCCCAGAACGAGTACGCGGCGCGCATCGGCGCGGTCACCGGCGGGTTCAGCAAGCGGTTCGTCACCATCGCCTGGTGCTTCTGCGGCCTGATCGCGATCGCCCTGTTCGGCCCCAACCTGTCCGACCCCGACCAGACCTGGGGCCTGCTGACGCGCGAGCTGCTGCCGGTCGGTCTGATCGGCGTGATGATCGTCGGCATCCTCGGCGGGAAGCTTGCGCTCCTCGGCGCGGGCTCCGTCGTGCTCGCCGGTCTGGTGGTCAAGAACCTCTACGAGCCGGTGTTCCCGGGAAAGTCCGAGCGGCACTACATGGTGGTCGCCCGCCTGACCGTGCCGGTGATGCTCGCGCTCGGCATCGGCATCGGCCTCTACCTCAACAGCGTCGTGGCCCTGCTGAAGTTCGCCATCGTGCTGCTGGTGGTCTGGGGCGTGCCCATCACGCTGATCTTCCTCTGGCGCCGGCTGACGGAGATCGCGGTGCGCGTGCAGGTGGTGGCCACCCTGCTCTTCATCGCCGTCATCCCCTGGCTCGTGCCGTCGATCCCCGCCCTCGCGCGCTCCGCGACGCTGACCGCCATGACGCAGGAGCGGAGCGTGACGCGCACCCGCCCGGCCAGCGCGGCCGACGTGGCCGCCGGCTCGGCCCGGGCGGTGGGGGAGACGCTGACCCGGACCCAGGTCATCGAGCCGGTTTCGGTGTTTTTCGAGGAAGGGGTGGTCCGCACCAACCCCCACGACCTGAACTCGCCCAAGACCGGCGTCGGCCTGTTCCGGGTCGAGGTCTACCTGCTCTCCCTGTTCGGGGTGGAGGTCACGCGCTTCTCGCCGGCGGGGCTGATGACCACCCGCTACCTGGTGGATGCGACGCTGCCGGTGATCCTGCTGGTCGTGGTCAGCCTGCTCACCCCGCCGACCGACCCGACCCGGGTGGCCCGGTTCTACGTGCGGCTGAAGACGCCGGTCGCGGCGACGCTGGCGCAGGATGCGCTCGACGTGGAGCAGAGCTACGCCCAGCCCGGCCGCTTCGACCACCGCAAGCTCTGGCCGAAATCGAACTGGGAGCTGACCAAGTGGGACCGGCAGGACACGCTGGGCTTCCTCGGCTGCTGCGGGCTGGTCGGGTTCATCCTGGTCTTCTTCAAGGCGGTGCTAACCATCGGGGGCTGAGCGGGCCGCGGATTTTCCGGTCTGGCCAGGGGCCGCCGGGCCTTCCACCCTGCGGCATGATCCATCCGGGGCTGGTTTCGATCACCTTTCGCGCGCTGACCCCCGCGCAGATCGTTGCCCTGGTCCGCCAGGCCGGCCTGCGGG
The DNA here is from genome assembly GCA_903830425.1 of uncultured Opitutia bacterium. Taxonomy (GTDB): domain Bacteria; phylum Verrucomicrobiota; class Verrucomicrobiia; order Opitutales; family Opitutaceae; genus Opi-474. The sequence goes on along the minus strand of CAIKTR010000069.1, from coordinate 15,227 downwards.
GCATTGAATGGGGCGGCGACATCCATGTGCCGCACGGCGACCTCGCCCGGGCGCGGGAAACGCGGGCGCTCACCCTCGGGGCCGGGCTCACCGTGGCCGCCTACGGCAGCTACTATCGCGCCGGCCACAGCGAGGCGGCGGGCCTGCCCTTCGCGTCCGTGCTGGACAGCGCGGTCGAGCTGGGCGCGCCGATCGTGCGGGTCTGGGCGGGAGGCGCCGGGTCGGACGCGGCGTCGCCGGCGCAGCGGGCGCCGGTGGTGGACGACCTGCGGCGGATCGCGGCCCTGGCGGCCGGGGCCCGCGTGGCCGTGGCGCTGGAGTTTCATGCCGGCACCCTCGCCGACACGGCGGCGGCCACCCGCCGACTGCTCGACGAGGTGGCCCACCCGAACCTGTGCACCTACTGGCAGCCGCCGCTGGTCCGCGACACCGCCGACTGCCTCGCCGACCTGCGGCAGCTGCAGTCGCGGCTCGCGCACGTGCACGTCTTTCACTGGCGCCCGGCGACCACCGACCGGCTCCCGCTGGCGGACGGCGCGGACCGCTGGCGCGAGTTTCTCGCCCTCGCCGCCGCGGCGCCCGGGGACCGCTATGCGATGCTGGAGTACGTCCCGCAGGACTCCCCCGCGCATTTCCTGCGCGACGCCGCCACGCTGCGGTCCTGGCTCGCGGCGGACCCGGCCGCCTGACGCCGGGGCCGGTCAGGCCCGCGCGGGCGCGCCCCGGCTCCGCTGGATGGTGATGAGGGCGACGGCGGCCACGATGACGACGGCGGCCGCCAGCGTGCGCCCGGTCACGGCCTCGTCGAGCAGCAGCCAGCCGAGGAAGACGGCGACGACGGGGTTGACGTAGGCGTAGGTGGACACCCGGGCCGGCGTGCTGTGCTTGAGCAGGTAGACGTAGGCGGGAAAGGCGACCAGCGACCCGGCCACGACCAGGTAGCTCCACGCGCCGACCGCCCGGGGCGTCAGGGCCGCCAGGTGCAGGCGGCCGGCCTCGCCGCACCCCAGCCCGAGGCCCAGCAGGAGCGCGCCGCCGAGCAGCATCTGCAGGGCCGCGGCGGTCAGCGGCGCGGCGGGCTCCCGGTGGTAGCGCGAGTAGAGCGAGCCGCCGGACCAGGCCAGGCAGGCGAGGATCAGCCCGGCGCAGCGGAGCAGGTCGAGCGGGGCGCGGCCCGGCAGGTCGCCGCCGATCAGCAGCCCGAGCCCGCCAAAGCCGAGGGCGAGACCCAGGAGGGTCGGCCCGGTCGGCCGGGCGCCCGCGGGCAGCAGCCAGTCGAGCAGCACCATGCAGAGCGGGCTGATGGAAATGATCAGCGTGGTGATGCCGGAGGGAATGACCTGCTCCGCCCACACGACGAGGCCGTTGCCGCCCAGCAGGAGCAGCGCGCCGACGATGGCGTTGTGCCGCCACTGGCGCCACGTCGCCCGGGCCCGGCCCTGCCAGGCCAGCCAGGCGTAGAGCACCGCGCCGGCGACCACGAAGCGGGCGCCCGCCATCAGGAAGGGCGGGAGCGTTTCGACCGCCACGCGGATGGCGAGGTAGGTGCTGCCCCAGATGAGGTAGATCGCCGTAAAGGCGAGGACCAGGGCGAGGCGGGAGGGGGTGGTCGGGGAGGTTGCAGTCACAGGGCGCGCGCGGGGCGCACTCCGCATACCGGATGGGGGCGGGACGGCAAGGGCGGTGTTGCGCGCGGCGGCCGGGGCGGCGCCAGCGGTCCCGGGCCGGCGTATAATCTTGAAACCCCTTCGCCCGGGCGTTCAGTCATGAGCTCGTGGCCATCCGGGTTGTCATCATCGAGGACGAGGCGGTTTACCGCCACATGCTGAGCATGGCGCTGAGCCGCATGCGCGGGCTGGCGGTGGTGGGCGAGTTTGCCGACGGCAAGGAGGGGCTCGACTATTGCCTGAAGGAAAAACCCTCCCTGCTGGTGCTGGACCTGTTCCTGCCCGGGATGCACGGGCTCGACATCGTGCGCGAGGTCCGCGCCCGGCTGCCGGAGACCCGGATCCTCGTGCTGACCGGCCACCCGGACAGCGACCTGCCGGCCCGGCTCATGACGCTGGGCGTGCACGGGTTCGTGGACAAGAGCGAGCCGATCAACTACGTGATGCAGGCGCTCGAGGCCGTGATGGGCGGGGGCATGTTTTTCGCGACCAACGTCCCGCCCAAGTTCACCCCCGCCCAGGCCCAGGAGGCCGGCAGCCTGCCGCCGCCGCCGGCGCCCGCCAAGCCGGCCGCGCCGGCTCCGGTGCCCTCGCTCGAGGCGGTCAAAATCCTTTCCAGCCGCGAGCTCGAGGTGGTCCAGCTCGTGGCCGACGGGCTTTCCTCGAAGGAGATCGCCTCCCGGCTCGACCTGAGCGTGCGCACGGTCGAGAAGCACCGCGCCAACATCATGGAGAAAATCGGGGTCCGCGAGGTGGCGAGCCTCGTGCGCTGGTGCGTGCAGGCCGGCTTGGTGAAAAGCTAGCGCGCCGGGCGCGCCCCGCCGGGCCGGTTCAGGCGCCGGCCTGCCGGACAAAGGCCCGCATGGCGCCGGCGATCCGGTCGAATTCCGCAATCGTGGCGGCGAGATCGTCGGCGGTCACTTCCCCCGCGGGCAGCGTCAGCCGCGCCTCCAGCTCCGCCATGCGGCCCGAGAGCACGCTGGCCCCCACGATGTGCGCGCTGCTCTTCAGGCTGTGCGCGGCCCGCCGCCGCTGCTCCCGGTCCCCGGAGCTCAGCTCGCCCAGCACGGTCGGGAAATTGCCCAGGAACATGTCCACCAGCTCGCGCGCCGACTCTTCGCCCAACGACGAGCTCAGCTCCGCGATGGCGCTGTTGGGAGGGGGCACGCTGCTCATGGGGGAGGACGCTACGGCAGGCGCCGGCGGAAGTGCAATCTCTCCCGCAAGCTTTGGCGCGGGTCCAACGGGCTAGAACCGGCGGTCGAGGGCGAGCCGGATCCAGCCGACCCCGTCCCCGCTGAGCCGGTAGTGGCGGTCCGGATAATCGAAGCGCCGGAGGATGGTGACGCCGGCGCTGAGCTCGAGCCCGAGGCCGCCGGCGAAGGTGGCGGTCAGGCCGCCGCCCACGCGCACCTCGGTCAGGCCGAGATAGGTGTTCGCCAGCCGGGCGATGCCGGGGGCGGGGACGCCGAGGCTGTCCGTGATCCGGTAGTTGCCGCCGACCACGCTCAGGCCGGCCTGCCAGGCGAGGCCGGGGTCGACGCGGTAGGTCACGCCCGTGCGCGGGAACCCGACCTCCAGCTCCCAGGCGGGGGCCAGCTGCCAGCGGACGCCGGCCGCCGGCAGGACGGGCTGGTCGTTGAAGGCATTGGCGCTGAGGCCGAAAACCCAGGTCAGCCCGGGCCGGGGCGTGTAAAAGGCGGCGAGAAAAAGCGGGGCGTTGAAGCTGTCGCCGTCGAGCTGCTGGAAGTCCCCGTAGAAACCGGGCCGGAGGAACGCGCCCCAGGCCCAGGCGGGCGTCCAGGAGCCCTGCAGCCCGAGGGCCAGCGAGACCTCCTGCACCGAGCCGGGCAGGGCGGTGCCGGCGGCCGCGTCGAGCGTGGTGCGCTCGTAGGCGAGCCCGGCGGTGCCGCGCAGGCCGGCGCCGAGCGGCAGTCGGCCGGCGGTGCTGAAGGTGAAGCGGGTGAGGGCGACGTCGCCCGCGGCCTGGTCGCCGCGGGTGAGCCCGCCCGACGCGGAGGAGGTGTAGGCCGCGGAGAACGAGTTGAGCAGCGCCGGGCGGAACGTGGCGCTGGCGGGCTGGCCGCGCCCCGGGGCGACGGCGGCGAGGGCGAGGAGGGCGAGGAGGGCTAGCAGCAGCGGGCGGCGGGTGGTCATGGCGGCAGGTGAAGATTTAGACACCCCGGCCCCACTGGCGCAACTGCGCGAGCGAGCGGCGGACCGACTCCAGCGGGGCGTAGGAGTACTGCTCCACCTCGACCACGTACCACTCGAGCGTGCCAATCGCCTCCGCGGCGGCAAACACCGCCGCGAAGTCCACCGGGCCGGCGCCGAGCTCCTTGGCATCCTTCAGGTGCAGCGTGCGGATCCGGCGGCCCTGCTCCCGGATGAACTCGGCGGGATTTTTCCCGCCCATCTGCACCCAGTAGACGTCGGCCTGGCAGCCCAGGTCCCGCGGCGCCGCCGCGTCGAGGATCCAGTCGAACACGCGGCGGCCGTCGACGATCGCGAGCTCATACGCGTGGTTGTGCAGGGCGAACTGGATGCCGTGGGCGCGAAAGGTGGCGCCGATGGCGCCGAGCTCCTCGCCGATGCGCGTGCAGGCGGCGCCGGAGTGGTAGTGCTCGCGCGGCCAGTAGGGGCAGATGACGTGGCGCGCCCCGAGGAGCAGCGCCTCGTCGACGCAGCGGTTGAGGTCGGTCCGCAGCGGGCCGATGCCGGTGTGCATGCCCGCGACCTGCAGGCCGGCGGCGGCCAGCGCCGCCTGGGCGCCGCGGGCGTCGGTGTTGCCGAACCCCGCGGTCTCCACGCCGGCATAACCCATGGCGGCCACGGCGCCGACCGTGGCGGCAAAATCGCGCGCGGTGTCCTCGCGGACCGACCAGAGTTGCAGGGCGACGGGGAGGGAGGTGCTCATAAAAAGGGAAGGGGAGGGGGGCGGCCAGAAACGCGCGAACCGGGGGTGAAGTCAACCCGCCGCCGGGGCGCCGGGCCCGGCTCAGTGCACGCCGTCCAGGTCGCCGGGGCTGAGGAGCGGGAGGAACAGCGCCTTGTTGGCGGCCTTCATGTAGGCCTCCTTGGCCTCGATCGTCTGGTCCTTCACCCGGGCCAGCAGGCTCTGGTCCATCGTGACCATGCCGTCGTTGCCGCTGCTCTCGATGATGGACCGGATGTTGGCGATCTGGCCGCTGCGGATGGTGTTGGGCAGCGCCTCGTGCGCGAGCAGGATCTCGTGCACGGCGCAGCGGCCCGCGGGCACCCGCCGGCAGAGGAGCTGGGCGACGACGCCGGCGAGGCAGCTCGAGAGCATGACCCGCACCTGGTTCTGCTCCTCGGCGGGGAAGGTGTTGATGATGCGGTCGACCGTCTTCGGGGCGTTGTTGGTGTGCAGGGTGCCGAAGACGAGCATGCCCATCGAGGCGCAGCTCAGCGCCAGCTTGATCGTCTCCATCTCGCGCATCTCGCCGAGCAGGACGATGTCGGGATCGTGGCGCATGGCGCCCTTGAGCGCGGCGGCGAACGACTCGGTGTGCTCCCCCACCTCGCGGTGCACGATGGTCGACTGCTTGGCCTGGTGCACGAACTCGATCGGGTCCTCGATCGTGATGATGTGCCGCGCGAAGTTCGTGTTGATGTAGTCGATCATCGCCGCGAGCGTGGTCGACTTGCCGGAGCCGGTCGGGCCGGTGACAACCACCAGGCCCTCGGTGAGGTGGCAGAGCTTCTTCAGCGCCGCGGGCAGCTTGAGGTCCTCGAAGGACAGGATCCGGGCGGGAATCTGGCGGAACACCGCGGCCTGGCCCCAGTGGTTGTAGAGGAAGTTGCCGCGGAAGCGCGCCGCCCCGGGAATCTCGTGGGCGAGGTCGAGGTCCTTGCGCTCGAGAAAATCCTGCCAGCGCCGCTCGGGGACGATCTCCTTGAGCAGCTGCTCCATCCGCTCGGCGTCCAGCGGGGTGTCCCCGATGACCCTCAGGGTGCCGGAGATGCGCGCCTTCGGCGGGAGCCCGATGGTGAGGTGCAGGTCGGAGCCGCCCTGGTCGAGCATGGTGCGGAGCAGCGAGTCGATGGCGGCCATGGTCAGGAGATTTTCGCGCGCAGGACGCGGTTGGTGAGGTTGGCCAGGGCGGTCGCGGCGGAGATTTTTTTCTCCTGCCAGAGGGTGAAGACCACGTTGTCCATCAGGCACATGCCCTCGCGGACCCCGGTTTCCATCGTGTTGCGCAGGCCCTGGTTCTTGCCCTCGCGGATCAGGTTCTGGATGGCGGTGTTGCTGATGAGGATCTCGCAGGCGAGCGTCAGGCCGCCGTCGCTGGCCGGGAGGAGGCGCTGGCAGACGACGCCGCGCAGGCTCTCGGCCACGCTGGCGCGGATCTGGGTCTGCTGGGAGGGCGGGAAGACGTCGAGCAGCCGGTTGAGCGTCGTGGCCGCGTCGCTCGTGTGCATCGTGCCGATGACGAGGTGGCCGGTCTCGGAGGCGGTGATCGCCATCTCGATCGTCTCGAGGTCGCGGAGCTCGCCGATCACGATGACGTCGGGGTCCTCGCGCAGCGCGCCCTTGAGCGCGGTGAAGAAGGACTGGGTGTGGGGGCCGACCTCGCGCTGGGTGACGTTGCAGCCGCGGGCGGGCTGCACGACCTCGATGGGGTCCTCGACCGTGATGATGTGGTCGGTGCGCGTCTCGTTGAGGTAGGAGACCATCGAGGCGAGGGTGGTGGTCTTGCCGGAGCCCACCGGGCCGGTGATCAGGATCAGGCCGTTGTGGTGGGAGAGGAGCTTCTTGAGCGTGTTGAGGTGGGCGGTGTAGCCGAGCTCCTCAAGCGAGCGCACCTTCTCCGGCACCATCCGGTAGGCGCCCGCCGCCCCGGTCTTGTGGAACATGAGGTTGACGCGGTACCGGTCGGTGGCGCTCAGGGCGAGGGCGTAGTCGTAGTCCTTGCGCTCCAGGAAGATCTTTTTCTGGCCCGCGGAGAGCAGCGCGGTGTTGAGCCGGAGGGCGTCGTCCGCGGTCAGCTGGTAGTCCGAGATGAAAACCAGCTGGCGGTGCTTGCGGATGAACGGCCGCGCCCCGGTGGACAGGTGCAGGTCGCTCGCCGCGTGGCGGCTGGTGGCGCGGAGCAGCCCGCGGACCCCGGCGGCCAGGGCGGCGTCGTCCAGCAGGCCGATCGTCTCAAAGGCGAACTCGGGCGCCGGCCCCGCGCCGGCCGCGTCGCTGGCCCGCTGCCGGGCCGTGGTCGGGGCCGTGGCGAACGGGACGCGGGTGTCCTCGGACTCGAACGGATCCTCCGCGGGCGGGCCCTTCTGCCCCTTGGCCAGGGCGAGCCCGGCGATCTTTTCCAGGGTGCCCACGTCCTCGACGTGGCCGTCGTCGATCAGCTGCTGGGCGAAGGCGCCGAGGTCGGCGTCGGGGCCGAGTGCGGTGCGGACGGCGACGCAGTGCTCGCGCCGGAAGAGCCCCTGATCAAGGCCGAGACGGACGAGCCAGAGAACATCGTGATGCATGCGGGAAAGCCGGAAGGCGCCCGAAGATGGTTGGGGCGGGCAGCCAAGCCAAGCGCGAAGGCAGGAAACAACATTGCCCCGGCGGGGTCCATGCCGCATGCCTCCCCCGCTCCCCATGAAATCCTCCCGCCCCTCGCTCGCCGCCTGCTCCGCCCTCCTGCTTGGTCTTTCCGCCCTCCTGCTCTCCTCCGGCTGTCTGGCGGTCGCCGCCGGCGCCGGGGCCGGCGCGGTGGCCTACGTGCGGGGCGACCTCAACGCCACCCTCGAGGGCAGCCTCGACCAGACGGTCCGCGCGGCCAGCCGGGCGGTCCAGCAGCTGGAGTTCGTCAAGGTGAGCGAGTCGAAGGACGCCCTGCTCGGCCTCATCGTGGTGCGCACCGCGGCCGACGTCCGGGTGGAGATCAAGGTCGAGCGCGTCGGCGACCACCTGAGCAAGGTCAACATCCGGGCCGGGATTTTCGGCGACGAGAAGCTGTCGCTGGCGGTCTTGGACAAGATCAAGTCCAACCTGTAGGTCGGGCCCGGCGCGGCCGGCTGGTTTCCGGGGTTGCTAAACGGGGCCGTTTCCCTGACGGTGACCCCTTTAACTCCCGACAATGCTGAAGAAAATCCTGTCGAAGCTGCGCCAGACCATCGCGCCTTCCCGTCCCTCCCAGCCCGCGCCTGCCGCGAGCGCCAAACCCGCTTCCCCCGCCAAGCCCCAGTCCGCCCCGCGTCCGGACCGCGGCCCCCGGCCGTCCCACGGCGGCCCTTCCGCCCACCCGTCCGGCGGCCATGAGCCCCGGGCCCCCCGCGAGGACCGCGGCCCGCGCAGCGAGGCCGGCGGCCGCGGCTCCGGCCGCGGCGGTCCGTCCGGCGGCCGGGACAGCGGCCCCGCCCATGGCGGGCGCAGCTTCCAGTCCCGCTCCGGCGTCGGCGGCCACGGCGGCCCCCGCGGCGAGCGCGAGCGCCCGATGATCGACAAGACGTTCGACCATCCGCGGACCGCGGACATCAAGCCGGCCGTGCCGGTCGACGTGCCGAAGATGGACACGGAATTCACCAAGCTCGGCCTGTGCGACGCGCTCGCCTACGCCGTGCAGGAGATGGGCTACGTCACCCCCACGCCCATCCAGCTGCAGGCGATCCCGGTCGTGCTCAAGGGCGGCGACGTCATCGGCTCCGCCCAGACCGGCACCGGCAAGACCGCCGCGTTCGCGCTGCCGATCATCCAGCGGCTGGCCGGGCACGGCAAGCTGCGCTGCCTCATCCTCGAGCCCACCCGCGAGCTGGCCCTGCAGGTCGAGGAGGCCTTCCAGAAATTCGCCAAGTTCACCGACCTCCGCGTGACGATCGTCTACGGCGGGGTGGGGTACGGCAAGCAGACCGACGACCTGCGGCGCGGCATGGACATCCTCGCCGCGACCCCCGGGCGCCTGCTCGACCACCTGGAGCAGGGCAACTGCTCGCTCAAGGACATCGACATCCTCGTGCTCGACGAGGTGGACCGCATGCTCGACATGGGCTTCCTGCCCGACGTGAAGCGGATCGTCCAGAAGACCCCCGCGACGCGCCAGACGCTGTTCTTCACCGCCACGGTGCCCCCGGAGATCGCCTCGCTGGCGTCCTGGGCCCTGCGCGATCCGGTCAAGGTGGAGATCGGCCGCCAGCGCTCGCCGGCGGAGACGGTCTCGCATGCCTTCTACCCCGTGGTGGCCTCGCAGAAGTTCGAGCTCCTGCAGCTGCTGCTCGAGCAGACCGACTTCAAGAGCGTGCTGATCTTCTCCCGCACCCGGATGGGCGCGGACCGCATCGCCCACCGGCTGCAGGGCAAGGGCCACACCGTGGGCGTGATGCATTCCGACCGCAGCCAGCGCGAGCGCATCGAGGCGCTCGACGGCTTCAAGAGCGGCAAGTTCGAGGTGCTGGTCGCGACCGACATCGCGGCGCGCGGCCTCGACATCGCCGGGGTCTCGCACGTGGTGAACTACGACGTGCCGGAGAACGCCGAGGACTACGTCCACCGCATCGGCCGCACCGGCCGCGCGCACCACACCGGCGACGCCTTCACCCTCGTGACCGAGGACGACGTGCGGGACGCGCGCTCGATCGAGCGCTACATGGGCCTGGCGGTGGAGCGGAAGAAGATCGAGGGCTTCCCCTACATTTACTCGGCGCTCTTCGACGAGAAGGCGCTGGCGGAGACGGTGGCGGCGGCGGTCAAGCCCACCAGCCGGCTGCACCGCGGCATGCGGCGCTAGCCGCCGCGGCGGGGCGGGGGAGTGGCCGGGCCCGGGGCCGGGCCGCCGCGGGGCTGCGTTCCTTGACGCCCTCCCCGCGCGCTCCGTAGTCTGGGGGCCCACCCATGCCCTTCAAAATCACCTTCATTGGGGCCGGCTCGATCGGCTTCACGCGCCGCCTGCTCGCCGACCTGCTGGCCGTGCCGGAGTTTGCCGACGCGGAGATCGCCTTCACCGACATCAACGCCCGGAACCTCCGGATGGTCACCGCGCTCTGCCGCCGCGACGTCGCGGCCAACGGGCTGCAGACGCGGATCACCCCCACGACCAACCGGCGCGAGGCGCTGCGCGGGGCGAAGTACGTCTTCACCGTCGTGCGCATCGGCGGGCTTGAGGCGTTCGCCCACGACATCGAGATCCCCCTGAAGTACGGCGTCGACCAGTGCGTGGGCGACACCCTCTGCGCGGGCGGCCTGATGTACGCCCAGCGCGGCATCGCCGCCCTGCTCGACTTCTGCCGCGACCTCCGCGAGGTCGCCGCCCCCGACTGCCTGCTGCTCAACTACGCGAACCCGATGGCGATGATGACCTGGGCCGTGAACCAGCACGGCGGCGTGCGCTGCGTGGGCCTCTGCCACGGCGTGCAGCACGGCCACTTCCAGATCGCGGAGGTCCTCGGCCTCAAGAAGGCCGAGGTCGACATCATCTGCGCCGGCATCAACCACCAGACCTGGTACCTCTCGGTCAAGACCGCCGGGCGCGAACGGACCCGCGAGCTGCTGGCGGCGTTCGAGCGCCACCCGGTCTACCGGCGGGAGGAGAAGGTCCGCATCGATATGCTGCGGCGCTTCGGCTACTACTCCACGGAGTCCAACGGCCACCTCAGCGAGTACGTGCCGTGGTACCGCAAGCGCCCCGCCGAGATCAAGCGGTGGATCGACCTGAGCTCGTGGATCCTCGGCGAGACCGGCGGCTACCTGCGCGTCTGCACCGAGGGCCGGCACTGGTTCGAGGCGGAGTTCGGCGGCCGGAAGGATTACCCGACGCTGAAGTACTCGCCGGAGAACCGCAGCGAGGAGCACGGCTCCCGCATCCTCGAGGCGATCGAGACCGGCCGCGTCTACCGCGGCCACTTCAACCTGCCCAACCACGGCACCATCACCAACCTCCCCGCCGACGCCATCATCGAGGCGCCGGGCTTCGTCGACCGCCACGGCCTCCACCTCACCCCGGTCGGCGACCTGCCGCTCGGCTGCGCCGCGGTCTGCAACGCCTCGATCAGCGTCCAGCGCCTGGGCGTCGCCGCCGCCGTGTCGGGCGACGACACCCTGCTGCGCCAGGCCTTCCTGCTCGACCCGCTGGTCGGCGCCGTCTGCAACCCGCCCGAGGTCTGGCAGATGGTGGACGAGCTGCTCGTGGCCCAGGCCCGGTGGCTCCCGCAGTACCGGCGCGCCATCGCCGCCGCCAAGCGGCGCCTCGCCGCCGGCCCCCGCGTGCGCACCCGCGCCAACCGCGGGGCCGCCCGCCTGAAGACCCGCTCGCTGGCCGAGCTCCAGCGGCTCGAGCGGCAGAACCCCCGCGCCGGCCACTGAGCCCGCCGCCCCGGCCCCCGGTGACAATCCGGTGACGGCCCCGTCGCGGCTTGATCTATATGCCGATCTGGGCATATAGATTCGGGATGGACCTGGACCAGATCTACGCCGGGCTGGGCGACGAGACGCGGCGGCGCGTGCTCCACGTGCTGGCGCCGGGGCCGCTGTGCGTCTGCCACTTCCAGGCGGTGCTGCGCGTCCCCCAGGCGCGGCTCTCGAAGCACCTGGCCTACCTCCGCGCCCGCGGCCTGGTGACGGCCGAGCGCCGGGGCAACTGGATGATCTACGCCCTGCCGGCGGCGCCCTCCCGCGAGCTGGCGGCCAACCTGGCCTGCCTGCAGGAGTGCGCGCGGGCGCAGCCGCGGTTCCAGCGCGACCTCGCCCGACTCCGGCGGCTCGCGCCCACCCTGGCCGCCCCCCGCCCGTGCGGCCCGGCCCGGCCGGCCGCCCGCTGACTTTCCCATGACCTCCCCGACCCCGCATAAAATCCTCGTGCTCTGCACGGGCAACTCGGCCCGCTCCATCCTCGCGGAATATCTCCTGCGGGAAAAAGGGCGCGGCCGGTTTGAGGTGTTCAGCGCCGGCTCGCGGCCGACCGGCCGGGTCAACCCCCTGGCGATCCGCGTGCTGCACGAGCGCTACCAGCTGGACGCGTCGGCGGCGCGGTCGAAGTCGGCGGAGGAGTTCCGCGGCGTGCCGCTCGATTTTGTTCTCACCGTGTGCGACCACGCCCGGGAGGCCTGTCCGGTCTGGCCCGGCGTGCCGGTGCTGGCCCACTGGGGCTCGCCGGATCCGGCGGCAGTGACCGGCACCCCCGAGCAGCAGTACTGGGCCTTTGTCCAGGTGGCCTCCCAGATCGCCCGGCGGGCGGAGCTGTTCTGCGCCCTGCCGCCGTCCCGGCTGTTTGACGGGACGTCCGTCCGCGCCGTCGGCGACCAGGCCCGGCTCGACGACCCGGCGGCGCCGCAACCTTAATATTTTTCCACCCTCCTTCCCTCCGCATGAACCCCATCTCCGCCCGGCTCTCGTTTCTCGACCGCTACCTCACGCTCTGGATCTTCCTCGCCATGGCGGCGGGGCTGCTGGCGGGCCGCTATCTGCCCGCGATCCCGCAGGCGCTGACCGCCTGGAGCGTCGGGACGACCTCGATCCCCATCGCGATCGGGCTGATCGTGATGATGTATCCGCCGCTGGCGAAGGTGCGCTACGAGGAGCTGGGCGAGGTGTTCCGGGACCGGAAGGTGCTGGCGCTCTCGCTGGTGCAAAACTGGCTGGTCGGGCCGGTGCTGATGTTCGCGCTGGCGGTGATCTTCCTGCGCGACCGGCCGGAGTATTTCGCCGGCCTGGTGCTGATCGGCCTGGCCCGCTGCATCGCGATGGTGATCGTGTGGAACGACCTGGCCGGCGGCAGCCGCGAATACTGCGCGGGCCTGGTGGCGTTCAACGCCCTCTTCCAGGTGTTCTGCTACGCGCCGCTGGCCTGGCTGTTCCTGCGCGTGCTCCCGCCGCTGGTCGGCGTCGAGACCGGCGCGCTCGACCTCTCCAGCATCACGATCGCGACCGTGGCGCAGAGTGTCTTCATCTACCTCGGCGTGCCCTTCCTCGCCGGCTGGCTGACCCGGCTGACGCTGCGGCGCGGGGCGCGGGTGGCCTGGTACGACGGGAAATTTGCCCCCTGGATCAGCCCGCTGACGCTGGGCGCGCTGCTCTTCACGATCTTCGTGATGTTCAGCCTGAAGGGCGACACGGTCATCCGCATCCCGCTCGACGTGCTGCGGATCGCGCTGCCGCTGGCGGTCTACTTCGCGATCATGTTCCTCGTGACCTTCTGGATGAGCCTCCGGGCGGGCACGGACTACGCGCGGGCGGCCACGCTGGCGTTCACCGCCTCGGGCAACAACTTCGAGCTGGCGATCGCCGTGGCGGTGGGGGTCTTCGGGCTTTCCTCGGGGGCGGCGTTTGCGGCGGTGGTGGGGCCGCTGGTCGAGGTGCCCGCCCTGATCGGGCTGGTGAGCCTGGCGCTGGCGTGGAAACGCCGGCTGGCCCGGCCGGCGTAGGCGCGAGCCGGGGCGGGGGGATTTTCGGATGGCCAGCGCCCGGAATTGCGCTCGAACTGCGCACTCCGCGGCCACCCCGCGCCCCTCTCCCATGCAACTCGACATCCCGGCCGGCCCCTTCGCCGGCTACATTTTCGACCTCGACGGCACCCTGATCGACACCATGCCCCTGCATTTCCGGGCGTGGGACCTGGCGATGCGCGACGCGGGGCTGACGCAGGGGCTGGACGAGGACTATTTCTACCAGCTGGGGGGCATCCCGACGCGGCGCGTGGCGGAGATGTTCGGCGAGCACTACGGGCTGAAGCTCGATCCGGACCAGGTGTTCCACACCAAGGAGGCCTATTTTTCCGAGCTGCAGCCGGGCGTGCGGCTGATCGAGCCGGTGGTGGCGTTTGCGCGCCGGATGCACGCGACGCACCCGCTGGCCATCGCCTCGGGCGGCCCGCGCCGGATCGTGCAGCGGTCGCTGGAGCTCACCGGCCTCACCCCGCTGTTTGCCGCGGTGGTGACGGCGGACGACGTGGTCCACGGCAAGCCGTCGCCGGACATGTTCCTGCTGGCGGCCCGGCTGCTGGGGGTGCCGCCGCGGGAGTGCCTGGTGTTTGAGGACGCGGAGCCGGGCCTCCAGGGCGCCGCCGCCGCGGGCATGCAGGTGGTGCAGGTGCCGAGCCGCGTCTGACGCCGGCGGGCGGGGCCGAAATTGTGAGTTCGCGGGCGGGGCGAATTCTGCTCTCATGCCGGCATGAAGTTCGCGTCCCTCGTCAATCCCGCGGTGCTCACGCAGCCGGTCTATGAGCCGGGCAAGCCGATCGAGGACGTGGCGCGCGAGCTGGGCCTCGACCCGGCGGGCATCATCAAGCTCGCCTCGAACGAGAACCCCTTCGGCCCCTCGCCGCGGGCGGCGGCGGCGGCGACGGCGGCGCTGGCGCAGGGCGCGCTGTACCCCGACGGCGGCTGCTACGCGCTGCGGCAGAAGCTCGCGGCGGCCCGCGGGCTCGGCGCCGACCAGTTCATCGTGGGCAACGGCTCCAACGAGATCATCGAGCTGCTCGGCCACGCGCTCCTGCGGCCCGGCGACGAGGTGGTGATGGGCGCGCCGGCCTTCGTGGTCTACAAGCTGGTGACCCTGGTCTTCGGCGCGAAGGCGGTCGAGGTGCCGCTGGTGCAGCACCGGCACGACCTCGGGCGGATGGCGGCGGCGATCACGCCGCGGACCCGGCTGGTGTTTGTCTGCTCGCCCAACAACCCGACGGGCACCGCCAACACCGAGGCGGAGCTGCTGGCCTTCGCCCGCGCGCTGCCGCCGCACGTCGTGGCGGTGTTCGACGAGGCCTACGCGGAGTACGTCGCCGACGCGCCCGACCTGCGGCCGCTGCTCCGCGAGGGGCGCAACGTCGTCTGCCTGCGGACCTTCTCCAAAATCTACGGCCTGGCCGCGCTGCGGATCGGCTACGGCTACGCCGCGGCCGAGATCAGCGCGCTGCTCAACCGCGTGCGCCAGCCCTTCAACGTCAACGCCATCGCGCAGGCCGCGGCGGTCGCGGCGCTCGACGACCCGGAGTTCGCGGCGCACTGCGTCCGCGAGAACCGCGCGGGCCTCGCCCAGCTCGAGGCCGGCTGCCGGGCGCTCGGGCGGGAGTTCGTGCCCAGCGTCGCCAACTTCCTCCTGATCCATGTTGGCGACGGCCTCCGGGTGTTTGACGCGCTGCAGCGGCGCGGCGTGATTGTGCGGCCGGTGAAGTCCTACGGCCTGCCCGAGTGGGTGCGCGTCACCGTCGGCACGCGCGGGCAGAACGAGCGCCTGCTGGCGGAGCTGGCGACGGTGCTGGGCTGAGCCGCGGGGCCTCAGCCCCGGGCGGCGGCGCGGCGCAGGCGGTCGTTGATCGCGTCGGCCAGGCCGCCGCCGGGCGCGAGCTCGAGGTGCAGCCGCGTGAAGTTTTTGCCGTCCAGCAGGCGGAGCACGTGAAACAGCCGGCGGGCCGCGCCGGGGAGCCGGCCGCGGGCGTCGAGCCAGAAGATGTTTTTTCCCGCGAGCCCGGCGGGCCGGGCGAGGAAGACCCACGCCTCGTCCGCCGGGGAGCGCGCGGCGGCGGCGCGCGAGAGCGCCGGGTGGAGGCGGACCGGGGTGCGGGGGCTGTAGTGGCGGGCGAGCTGGCCGGGGGCGAGCTGGGCGGCGGCCGCGGCGGCGGG
>CAIKTR010000068.1 GCA_903830425.1 uncultured Opitutia bacterium | reverse complement strand
GCAGATCATGCTGCCGCGCGACCAGGTCGTCGTCCTCTGGCTCGACCGGCCGCAGGCCGACAACCTGCGGACCGCCCAGACCAGCGGACACAGCCGCTTCCCGGTCTGCAGCGGCAGCCTCGACGACCTCCGGGGGCTCGTCCTGGTCCGCGAGTGGCTCTGGCAGATCCAGGTGCTCGGCCCCGACGCGCCGTTTGTCCCGCTGGTCCGGCCGCTCCTCAAGTTCGGGCTGAAAACCCTCCTGCCCGACATGATCGAGCAGTTCCGCACCGCCCGCAGCCACCTCGCCGTCGTGCTCGACGAACAGCAGCAGCTCGCCGGCATCGTCACCCTGGAGGACGTGCTGGAGGAGATCGTCGGCGACATCCGCGACGAGTTCGACCTGGGCCACGGCCCGGTTTACGAGCACACCGAGCGGACCATCGTCGTCAGCGCCGCGCTGACCATGCGCGAGCTGCAGGCCGAGACCGGCTGGCCGTTCGACTGGCTGCCCCGCGAGACCGTCGCCGCCTGGACGCTGCGGCAGCTCGGCCGCGTGCCGCGGCGCGACGAGGCCATCACCGTGGGCGACTACCGGCTCACCGCCCTGGAGGTGAAGGCCGAGCGGCTGCGCCGCGTGCGCATCGAGCGCGCCGAGCCCAGCAGCCCGCCCTTCTGACCCCGCCCATGACCCCGCGCCCGCTCCTCGCCCTCCTGCTCGCCACCGGCCTGGCCGCCTGCTCCCGGCCGGCCGCCCCCGCCCCCGCGCCGGCCGCGCCGCATGCGCACCACGCCCCGCACGGCGGCACCGCCGTCGTGCTCGGGGCGGAGCAGTATCACCTCGAGCTCGTGCGGGACGCCGCCGCCGGCCGGCTCAGCGCCTACGTGCTCGACGGCGAGCTGGAGAACTTCATCCGCCTCGCCGCCCCCGCGCTCGAGATCACCGCCACCGTCGGCGGCCAGCCGCGCCCCCTCCGGCTCCTGCCCGTCGCCAACCCCGCCACCGGCGAGACCGTCGGCAGCACCGCCCTCTTCGAGGCCCAGGCCGACTGGCTGCAAACCACGCCCGACTTCGACGGCTGCCTCGCCCGGATCGAGGTGCGCGGCCAGGTCTTCACCGCCGTCCCCTTCAACTTCCCCCGCGGCAACGACCGCGACTAGCCCGCGGCCCCAGCGCACGCTTGCGTCGGCCAAATCCGCCTGCCCACATTCCCGCCTGCATGAGCACCGGCCCCATTCCTGTCACCGTCCTCACCGGCTTCCTCGGCGCGGGCAAGACCACCCTCCTCAACCGCATCCTCACCGAGCAGCACGGCCAGAAGCTCGCCGTGATCGAGAATGAGTTCGGCGAGGTCGGCGTCGACCACCAGCTCGTCATCCAGAGCGACGAGGAGCTGTTCGAGATGAACAACGGGTGCATCTGCTGCACCGTGCGCGGCGACCTCATCCGCATCCTCGGCCGGCTGCTCAAGCGGAAGGACCAGCTCGACGGCATCCTGATCGAGACCACCGGCCTCGCCAACCCCGGCCCCGTCGCCCAGACGTTCTTCACCGACGACGAGATGAAGCGGAACTTCCGGCTCGACGCCATCGTCACCGTCGTCGACGCCAAGCACATCCTCCAGCACCTCGGCACCGACGACGAGTCCGTCAAGCAGCTCGCCTTCGCCGACGTCATCCTGCTCAACAAGGCCGACCTGATCCCCGCGGCCGACCTCCCCGCCCTCGAGGAGCGCATCCGCCGGATCAACGCCGTCGCCCGCATCCACGTCACCCGGAACTGCGACGTCCCCCTCGACCGCGTGCTCAGCGTCGGCGGCTTCAACCTCGGCCGCGCCACCGAGCTCGACCCCCGCTTCCTCGAGCCCGAGTACCCCTTCGAATGGGCCGGCGCCTACCTCCTGCCCGCCGGCACCCACGAGCTCGTCATCGGCCACGGCGACGAGGCGCACGGCCATGACCACGCCGGCCACGACCACGCCCATGACGGGCACGACCACGACCACCACCACGGCAACCCGGACGAGCTCGATGTCGTCATCCTGCCCGTCGCCGCCCCGGCCGCCGGCGACGCCGCCTATGCCGCCGAGATCGAGTCCGCCGTCCGCGTGTTCGCCGACTGGGAGACGCGGCTCAAGGCCGGCGACCCCGTCGTCCCCGGCGCCACGCTCCAGCGCCTGCTGCTCACCGCGGGGAACGGCACCTACCCGCTCCCGATCCCGGCGGCCGGCCACCACCTCGTGTTTGAGTCCTGCGGCCACGATCCGCTGCACATCCAGGTGCGGGGCGACGCCGTCAAGCCCGCCTGGCAGCGGGACTTCCACGCCGCCCACACCCACAACGACGCCGTCACCTCCGTCGGCATCCGCACCCCGGGCGACCTCGACGGCAAGCGGCTCAACGAGTGGATCAGCGAGCTGCTCCGCGTGAAGGGCGGCGACCTCTACCGCATGAAGGGCGTGCTCAGCGTGCAGGGCACGAACAAGCGCCTGGTGTTCCAGGGCGTGCACATGCTGTTCGACGCCAAGTTCGACCGCGAATGGGGCGCCGAGCCGCGCACCAACACCCTCGTCTTCATCGGCCGGAACCTCGACCGCACCGCCCTGACCGAGGCCTTCAAGGCCTGCCTGGCGCGCTAGCCCGGGCCCCGGCAACCGCGCCGCCCATGCTCCGCCCCCTGCCCGCCGCCGGCCTCCTGCTGCTCGCCGCCGCCCTGCTCGCGCCGGGCTGCGCCCGCCGCGAGACCGAGGCCGAGGAGGGCATCCGCACGCGCACCCTCCTGCTCGGCAACCAGAACGAGCCCGCCACGCTCGACCCGCACCTGATCGACGCCGCCACCGACCAGAACATCGCCGTCGCGCTGTTCGAGGGGCTCACCGTGCTGGACGAGTCCACCGCCCTGCCCCTGCCCGGCGTGGCCGAGCGGTGGGACGTCTCGCCGGATGGCCGCGTCTACACCTTCCACCTGCGCCCCTCCGCCCGGTGGTCCAACGGCGATCCGGTCACCGCGGCGGACTTCGCCTGGTCGTTCCAGCGGATCCTCACCCCCGCCCTCGGCTCCGTCTACGCCTACATGCTCTGGCCGATCCAGGGGGCCGAGGACTTCAACACCGGCCGGCTGGCCAGCTTCGCCGGGGTCGGCGTGACCGTGGTCGACGCCGCGACGCTCCGGCTCACCCTCGCGCAGCCCACCCCCTATCTGCTCGCCCTCGCCGCCCACAGCACCTGGCTGCCCGTCCACCGCGCCACCGTGGAAAAATACGGCCGGATGCAGGACCGCGACACCGCGTGGACGCGGCCCGGCCACCTCGTGGGCAACGGCCCGTTCGTGCTCACCGAGTGGCGCCCCAACGCCCGCCTGATCGTCAGCCGGAACCCCCGCTACTGGGACGCCGCGCACAACCGCCTCGAGCGCGTCATCTTCTTCCCCACCGAAAAGGCGGAGACCGAGGAGCGGAATTTCCGCGCGGGCCAGCTCCACGTCACCTACAGCCTGCCGGCGGCGAAGATCGCGACGTACCGGCGGGAGGCGCCCGGGAGCCTGCGCCTCGACCCGCTGCTCTACCTGAGCTACCTCAACTTCAACACCACCAAGCCCCCGCTCAACCAGCCCCAGGTCCGCCGCGCCCTCGCCCTGGCGATCGACCGCGCCGCCATCTCCCAGCGGGTCTTCGGCGGCGCCCGCCTCCCCGCCGCCACCCTGAGCCCGCCCGACTGCGGCGGCTACCTCGCCCCCCCGGGCCAGCCGCTCGACTACGCCGCCGCCCGCGCCCTGCTCGCCGCGGCCGGCTACCCCGGCGGCCGCGGCCTGCCGCCCCTGCCGCTGCAGGTGCTCAACGACGACAAGTCCCCGCTGGCGGCGGAGGCGATCCAGGCCATGTGGCAGCGCGAGCTCGGCGTGCGCGTCACCCTCGAGCCCTACGAGCAGAAAACCTGGATCCAGAACCAGCAGACGCTCAGCCACACCCTCGGCCTGATGTCCTGGACGGCGGACTTCGCCGACCCGATCACGTTCCTCGGCCTCTTCACCACCGGCGGCGGCAACAACTGGACCGGCTGGAGCAGCCCGGCCTACGACGGCCTGCTCGCCCAGGCCGCCCGCACCGCCAGCCCCGCGGCCCGCTTCGCCCTCCTCCGGCAGGCCGAGGCGCTGCTCCTCGCCGAGGCGCCGATCGCCCCCGTCGGGTTCGGCGCCCGCACCTACCTGCTGCATCCCGCCGTGAAACACTGGGCCCCCTCCCCCGTCGGCCTCCACCGCTACCAGCTGATCGAACTGCAGGCGCCCTAAGCCGGCCCGCACTTGCACCCGGCCGGGCCGCGGTGCAACTTCCCCCCGATGCGCCTCGCCCTCACCTTCGTCCTCCTCCTCGGCTCGCTCGGCGCGGCCCGCGCCGGCGACGTCGACTTCGTCCGCGTCTGGCCCGAGTGGCACAGCGCCGAGTCGTTCGAGCGCATCTCGGAATTCTTCACCGGCCGGGAAAACCCCGGCGGCCAGATCGTGCGCCGGACCCAGCCCGCCCAGCGCGAGGGGTTCTACTTCCTCGTGCGCCTGCGCAACCGCGGGGCCGCCCAGCCCGCCGCCCGGCTGGTCCTCTCCCTGATCAAGCCCGACTCGCCCCAGGTGCGGGTCCACACCTTTTCCCTTCCCCTCGCGGCGGGCGAGTCGGCCCTCAACCTCGGCCTCACCGGCGCCGACTGGCCCGGCCAAAAAATCCACCCCGTCGCCTGGAAACTCGAGGTCCTCGCCGCCGACGGCACCCGGCTCGGCCTGATCCAAAGCTTCCTGTGGGCCAAGCCCGACCACTAAGCCCGGCCGGCTGGTCGCGGTGGCGGCCGCTCCCGGTCTCCGCCCCGCTGGATCCCGCCGCGCTCGCCGAGCTCCTCGACGGCGGACAGGCCTTTCGCTGGTACCGCGCGGACGACGGCACCTGGACCGGCCTCTTCGGATCGCACCTCGTCCGGCTGTCCCTCGCCGCCAACGGCACCCTGCACTGGTCGGCGCCCGCCGCCCGGGCCGCGGCCACCGGGCCCGCCCTCGCCTTTTATCTCGAGGGCGGACGCCCCCTGCCGGACCTCCTCGCGGCGCTGCCGTGGCGCAGCGATGCCCACCTCGCGCGCTGCCTCGCGGCCTTTCCCGGCCTGCGCCTCCTACGCCAGCCCTTCGGCGAGACCCTCCTCGGGTTCCTCTGCAGCGCCACCAAGCAGATCGTCCAGATCAAGCAGATGGTCGCCCTGCTCGCCACCCGGCACGGCGCCCCGCTGCTGCCCGCCGCGCACCCGCTCCCGGGCCCCCCGGCCCTCCGCTTCCGCCTCCCCACGTGGCCGGAGCTGGCCGCCGTGCCGGAGGCGGACCTGCGCGCCTGCCAGCTCGGCTTCCGCGCCCGCTTCATTCACCAGACCGCGCAGTTCCTCGCCGCCCACCCGGGCTGGCTCGGGGCAACCGAGCTCCTGCCCTACCCCGAGGCCAAGGCCCGCCTCTGCTCCCTCCCGGGCGTCGGCGAGAAGGTCGCCGACTGCGTCCTGCTCTTCGGCGCCGGACGCCTCGAGGCCTTCCCCGTGGACACCTGGATCCTCCAGACCATGGCCGCGCGCTACGGGCTGGACGGCTGGAAGCCCGCCCAGGTCGCCCACTTCGGCCGCGCCCACTTCGGCCCCCTGGCCGGCCTCGCCCAGCAGTACCTGTTCTCGTGGGAGCGCCGCCAGTCCCGGCTCGCGCCGGGCGCCACCTAAGCCCCGGCCGGCCCCTGGCGCAGCAGCCGCCAGGGGAAGAAATACACCGCGTACACCACCGCGTAGACCGCGAAGCTGTCGATCCGGGTGAAGCTCGCGAAGGCGAAGAAGAAGATCAGCAGGTGCAGCCGCACCACGTTCCGGTACGGCGCCGTCATGCCGGCGACCGCCGAATTTCGCGCCGCGGTCGCCCCGGGCGCGGCCGCCGGATCCGGCCCTGGCGGCGCGGACCGGAAGGCGTTCCGCTCCGCCACGGCCGCCAGCAGCACGAACGGCCAGTACGTCGCGAACACCTGCAGGTAGAGGGCGAGGCTCGGCCCCGCATTCCGCCCGGCGCCGGCCACCGCCGGGAAAAACAGGTTCAGGAACACCGAGTGCACGAAGTGGAACATCCCGAAATGCACCGTGAAGAAGGCCAGCAGCAGCAGCCCGCCGACGAGATACGCGACGGTGCCCGACGCCGGGCCCGCCCCGGCCGCTCCCGGCGGGCGGGCGCGATCGCGCCACGCCTCGACCCGGCTCCGCGCCGCCGGGCCGAAGAGGCTCCACACGATCATCGCGTAGCCGACCACCAGGCTCGACAGCCACAGGCTCCACACCAGGTCGCGCGTCTGCCACTGGCCGTGCCACGCCAGCGCCAGGCCCCCCGCAAAGGCCAGCGCGTCGAGCCAGGCCGACGACCACCGCCCCGGGAGTCTGGCCGGCGCCTCGCTCATGGTTTCGCCCGCTGGATCAGCTCCACCTCGTAGCCCTCGGGCGCGTCCAGGAACGCGATGACCGAGCCGCTGCCCGTCGTCGTCGGGCCGTCGCTCAGCGCATAGCCCCGCTCGGCCAGCCGCGCGGCGAACGCCGCCAGGTCCGTCACCTCGAAGGCCAGGTGCACCAGGTCCGGCTGCACCTGCACGCCCGGGCTGTTCGGCAGCTGGCAGATTTCAATCTCCTCGTCGCTGTTCGGCGTCTGCAGGAACGCCAGCTGCGCCCCCCGCGGCGACGTGTGCTGCCGCGCCAGCTTCAGGCCCAGCGCGTCCTGGTAAAACTTCACCGTCCGGGCGAGGTCGTTCACCCGCAGGCGGGTGTGCAGTAGTTTGGTCACCATGCCCCGACGCTGGCCCCGTCCGGCCCGGCCTGCAAGCCGCCCGCGCCGCCCCGTCGCCTCAGCTCGCCGGCGCCGACTGGCCGATCTGGGCGAGCATCTTGACGAACCAGGGGGTCTGCAGGTCGAAGTGCTTGCCGCCCTTGATGCGCGGAAACTCGATCGCGCGCAGCTCGTTGCCGCGCTCCTCGTCCTCGCCGACCACGCCGCTCTCGCGCCGGAGCGCACAGACCACCGCATGCCGCACGCAGCGGTCGATGAGCCCGAGGTCCGCGCTGTTGGCCGGGGCCGCCCGCGCAAAATAGCCGCTCTTCTGGACCAGCACCTTGTTCGCCCCGAGCAGCTTGGTGAAGCGCTCGCCGAACCACTTGCCCGGGTTGATCAGGTCCAGCTTCACGTGGCCGAAGGGGTCGCGCGGCGGCTCTTCGCCGCGGGCGATCATCTCGGCCACGATCTGCTCCACCCCCGCGCCCTCGCTCA
This sequence comes from uncultured Opitutia bacterium, assembly GCA_903830425.1. Taxonomy (GTDB): domain Bacteria; phylum Verrucomicrobiota; class Verrucomicrobiia; order Opitutales; family Opitutaceae; genus Opi-474. The sequence continues at coordinate 14,215 of CAIKTR010000068.1, read as the reverse complement.
GGAAGATGTTGGCGTTGCCCTCGTGATCCATCACCGCCCGCAGCCGGGCCGCCTCGGTCGTGATGTCGAAGGGCAGTTCCGGCAGATACACCCCGTGGACCGACATCCGGCCGCGGCTGATCCCCAGGCTCGGGACGTAGGGCTGCGACTCGAGCAGCTTCAGGTACTCGTAGGTGGTGGCCGCCGCCAGCCAGCCGCAGTGCCGGCCCATGATCTCGTGAATGATGAGCACCCGGGTGCTTGAGCTGTGCTCGGCCACGACGCGCTGGAAAAACAGCGCGCCCTCGCGCGCCGCGGTGAGCGCCCCGAGGCTCTGGCGCACGGGGATGATGTCGTTGTCGATCGTCTTGGGCAGCCCGATGACCGTGAGCTCGTGGCCCGCCTTCGCGAGGTAGGCCGCGAGGTCCGCCGCCGTCGTGTTGGTGTCGTCGCCCCCGATGGTGTGGAGGACGTCCACCCCGTCGGCGCGCAGCTGCTCCGCGGCCACGGCCAGCGGATCCTGGCCTTCCTTCACCAGGCCGCGCTTCACGCAGTCCTTCACGTTGGTCAGCTTCACCCGGCTGTTGCCGATGGGGCTGCCGCCGTAGTGCCGGAGCACGCGCGCGGAATCGCGCAGGTCGTCGGCCACCGGAATCTTGTCGCCGAGCAGGAGCCCCTTGTAGCCGTTGCGGTAGCAGATGAGCTCGATCTCGGGAGCGATGGCGGTGTACCGCTCAATCAGGCCGCCGGTGGCGGCACTGAGGCAGGGCGCGAGCCCTCCGGCGGTGAGAATGGCAACTTTGCGAGGCGGCATGAGTTTGCCCAATGAAGCAGGTCTCATGCTTGCCGTCCAGCCCGACCCCCCGCTTACCCCCCTCCAGTAAAAAAATTCCACCGCGGACCGGGGGTCTTCCCCGCCGGCTGTCCGTCCGGCTCGGCATCCGGGCGGCCCCGCCAGGCCGCCCGCCAATCGCCGGTCGCATTTGATAAAATCCGGATTCTCCCTTGTTGTGCGGCCGTCCGATCCGCCCACCGCGCCTTTCCTTTCCCTCCCTCCACCCACCACGATGCACCACGCCCCGCTCTTCACCCCGGTCGCCCTCGGCTCCCTCCAGCTGGCCAACCGGATCCTCATGGCCCCGCTCACCCGCTGCCGGGCCGATGCCGCCCACGTGCCCACCGACCTGATGGCCGAATATTACGGCCAGCGGGCCGGCGCCGGGCTCATCATCGCCGAGGCCACCATGGTGATCGAGGGGAACTCCGCCTTCGGCGGGCGCGAGCCCGGCATCTATTCCGCGGCCCAGGTCGCCGCCTGGAAAAAGGTCACCGCCGCCGTCCACGCCCGCGGCGGCAAGATCGTCCTCCAGCTGTGGCATGGCGGCCGGGCCTGCCACTCGCTCCTCAACCAGGGCGCCCAGCCGGTCGGCCCCAGCCCCCGGCGGATCGAAAACGACGAGACCCACACGCCGCTGGGCAAGCGGCCCTACGAGATCCCGCGCGAGCTGCGGGACGACGAGCTCCCGGGGATCGTCGCGGGCTTCCGCCACGCCGCCCAGCAGGCCCAGGCCGCGGGGTTCGACGGCGTCGAGGTCCACGGGGCCAACGGCTACCTCCTGGATGCCTTTCTCCGCAGCGGCAGCAACACGCGCTCGGGTCCCTACGGCGGCCCGGTGGGCAACCGCGCCCGGCTCCTGCTCGAGGTGGTCGACGCCGCGGGCGGCGTCTGGGGCGCCAGCCGCGTCGGCGTGCGCCTTTCGCCGCTCAACAGCTTCAACGACATGAAGGACGCGGATCCCGTGGGGCTCACGACCTGGGTCGCCACCGAGCTGAACCGGCGCGGGCTCGCCTACCTCCACGTCATGCGCGGCGACTTCTTCGGCGCACAGTCGGGCGACGTCATGACCCCGGCGCGCGCGGCGTTCCGCGGGCCGCTGGTCGGCAACATGGGCTACACCGCCGCGGAGGCCGCGGCGGCCGTCGCGTCCGGCGCCCTCGCCGCCGTCGCCTTCGGCCACCACTACATCAGCAATCCGGACCTCGCCGAGCGGCTGCAGGCCGGGGTCGCCCTGGTCGAGCCGGACGCGAACACGTTCTACAGCCCCGGCGCCGCCGGCTTCACGGACTATCCCGCGATGCCGCGGGCCTGAGCCCGGCGCCCGCGGCCGGGGGCCCGGCCGGCCCCCGCCGCGCGGCGGCTCAATTGACGACGTTGTACAGGCGCTCGCCGAGGACCGCGGTGCGCGCGATCCGGGCCGAGTTGCGCCGCATCTCGATCTTGGACTCCACGCTGCAGAACGCGGCGTGGCAGGTGACAATCAGGTTGGGCGTGGCGGCTTCCGCCGCCGTCTGGAGGGGCTCGTTTTCCACCACATCCAGGCCCGCGCCGGCCAGGGCCCCGGCGCGCAGGGCGGCCAGCAGCGGCTCCTTCGCAATGATGCCGCCCCGGGCCGTGTTCACGATGAACGCCGACGGCTTCAGCAGCGCCAGCTCGCGCGCGGCGATCAGGTGCCGCGTCTCGGCATTGAGCGGACAGTGCACCGACAGCACGTCGCTGGCGCGCAGCAGCTCCTCCAAGGTGCCCACCCGCTCGACCCCGATCGCCTTGTCGGCGCCGTTGGCCAGGTAGGGATCGTAGAAGCAGACGCGGAACCCCAGCGCCTTGGCGCGCAGGGCCGTGGCCGTGCCGATGCGGCCCAGGCCGACGATGCCAAAGGTCAGGCCGCGCAGGCGCCGGAGGTTCGGCCCCACGCGGATGGTCCAGCGCAGCTGCTTCGCCTCCGCATCGAGCGGGAAAAGCTGCCGGCACTGCGCCAGCGCGAGCGCGATGGCGTGGTCGGCGACCTCCTCGGTGCCGTAGTCCGGCACGTTGCAGACCGCGATGCCCCGCGCCCGGGCCGCCTGCACGTCCACGGAGTCAAACCCGACGCCGTTGCGGATGATGGCCCGGCAATCGCTCAGCCGGGCGATGCCGGTCGCCGTCACCGGGGTGTTGTGCCAGACGATCAGGGCCTGCGCCGCGCAGACCTCCGCATTGAAATCGGCGTCGCTGTGGCAGAGGTGGTACTGCACCTCCGCGGCGTCGCCGATGACCTCGCGCTCGATCAGGCTCTGGGGCTCGCTCAGGGGCGCCTGCGCCCAGTCGATGATGGCGATGACCGGTTTGGGATGCGGTTTGCTCATAGGTTAGGTGGCCTGACGGGTGAGGCTACCGCGGTCCGGCGGCAATTAAATTTCGCCGCCGGCCCGACCGATCCCCGCGTGCACCCGCTCCGCTGTTGGTGCCCAGGACAGGACTCGAACCTGCAAGCCTTGCGGCAACGGCTTCTAAGACCGTCGTGTCTGCCAATTCCACCACCCGGGCGGGGGGATTTCCGGCGGGAGCATGCCGAGGCCCGATTGCCCGAGGCAAGCGGGGATTATCCGGCTTCGCGCGCCGCGCGCCCTGGGCGGTCCAACGCTCCGCCGGCCGCCCTCAGCCGGTCGCCACGCCCAGCCGGTCGCCCATCCGCGCATACGTCTCGACGCACTGCGCGCTCTGCGCCACCAGGTCCGGCTCGAACCGGATGCGGCCGCGCGCAAACAGCGTGATCACGCAGGAGCCGCCAAAGGCGAAAAAACCTTTCTCGACCCCCTTCGCCACCACCCGTCCCGGGACATGCGACTGCTGGATGCTGCCCACGTTGGTCGCGCCCACCTCCAGCATCGCCACCGGTCCGAACTGCGGGGACTCGATCAGCGTGAGCGCCCGCTTGTTCTCCACCAGGTAGCGCAGCCGGCGCCGCAGCGCCACCGGGCTGACCGAATACAGCCAGCCCCGGATCCGCTGCGTCTCGCCCGGCCGGCCGTCCACGGGAAAGTGGAAACGGTGGTAGTCCACCGGGCACAGCCGGGAAATCAGCATCGCCCCGCCGGCAAACGTCGCCGCCAGCGCCGCGTCGCCCAGCAGCTCGGCCAGCGTGAACTTCATCCCCTTCACGTAAAAACCCTCCGCCGCGTCGACATCCGGGAACACCAGGTGCCGCCCGTCCGCCGGCAGCACCGCCACCCGCTCGTCCGCCGCGATCGGCCGGGCCGCGGGCTTCAGCGCCCGGTAGAAGAACTCGTTGAAGTTCTTGTAGTCGAAGGCCGACTTGGCGAACTCGTCCACATCGAGGTTGTACTCCGTGATGAACGGCAGGATCCGCTGCGCGCTGGCGGGCCGGTTCATCCTCCGGCCAAACCACTGGGAAAACCAGATGCGCCGCGCCACCAGCCACACGAAGAGCCACCCGGCCGGGTGCTCGTAGGCGAACCGCAGCCAGCCCTCCCCGTAGATCTTCTCGGTCTGCAGCGTCTGGGTGTAGCGGTCGTAGTAGCGAAGGGGGGCGGCGGGCATGCGCCCGGAGGTTCGCGCAAAGCCGCCCCGGCGCAAAGCAGAAACCACCGCGGGTCCGCGGGCGCCCGCCGACCCGGGGGCGCCGCCCCGCCCTACTTCATCACCAGCTCGCCCGCCTTCACCCGGAACGTCACCACCGACCCTTCCGCGACCTCGCCGGCGATCAGCGCCCGGGCCAGCCGGGTCTCGATGTTCCGCTGCAGGAAACGCTTGAGCGGCCGCGCCCCAAACACCGGGTCGTAGCCCTTCTCCGCCGCCCACTCCTTCGCCTTCGGCTCGAGCACCACCGTCACCCGCCGCTCCGCCAGCCGCTGGTTCAGGTCCGCCAGCAGCAGGTCCACGATGCGGGTGATCTCCTCCAGCGTCAGCGGCTTGAACAGGATCGTCTCGTCAATCCGGTTGAGGAACTCCGGCCGGAACGCCTGCCGCAGCTCCGCCAGCACGCTCTCCCGCACCGACTCGGGGATCGTGTCCCCCGTCACCCCCTCGAGCAGAAACCGGGAGCCGAGGTTCGAGGTCAGGATGATCACCGTGTTCTTGAAATCCACCGTGCGGCCCTGCGCGTCCGTGATGCGGCCGTCGTCGAGCACCTGCAGGAGCACGTTGAACACCTCCGGGTGCGCCTTCTCCACCTCGTCGAACAGCACCACGGCATAGGGCTTGCGCCGCACCGCCTCCGTGAGCTGCCCGCCTTCGTCGTAGCCGACATAGCCCGGGGGCGCCCCGATCATCCGCGCCACGCTGTGCTTCTCCATGTACTCGGACATGTCGATCCGCACCAGCGCGTCCGCCGAGTCGAACAGCGTCGCCGCCAGCGCCTTCGCCAGCTCCGTCTTGCCGACGCCGGTCGGGCCCAGGAACAGGAAGCTGCCCACCGGCCGGCGCGGGTCCTTGATGCCGCTGCGCGCGCGCAGGATCGAGTCCGTGACCAGCGAGACCGCCTCGTCCTGGCCGACGACGCGCTCGTGCAGCACCGCCTCGAGCCGCAGCAGCTTCTCCCGCTCGCCCTCGAGCAGCCGGGAAACGGGCACGCCGCTCCACTGCGCCACCACCTCGGCGATCTCCTCCGCGGTGACCTCCTCCTTGAAGAGCGTCGTGGCCTTGCCGCCCTGCTCGAGCTGCTTCAGCTCGGCCTCCAGCTGCGGGATCCGGCCGTGGCGCAGTTCCGCCACCCGGTTGAGGTCGTAGCCGCGCTCGGCCTGCTCCATCTCCAGCCGCGCGGCCTCCAGGCTTTCCCGGAGCTTCCGGACCTTGCCGACCGCCGCCTTCTCCCGGTCCCAGTGCAGCCGGATCGCCTGGGCCTGCTCCTTCGCCGCCGCGAGTTCCTGCCGCAGCGACTCCAGCCGGCGCTTGCTCGCGGCGTCCTTCTCCTTCGCCAGGGCCGTCTCCTCGATCTCCAGCCGGAGCGCGCGGCGCGTCAGCTCGTCCAGCTCCTGCGGCATCGAGTCCATCTCGGTGCGGATCATCGCGCACGCCTCGTCCATCAGGTCGATCGCCTTGTCCGGCAGGAAGCGGTCGCTGATGTAGCGGTGGGAAAGCGTGACCGCGCTGACCAGCGCGGCGTCCTGGATGCGCACGCCGTGGTGCAGCTCGAAGCGCTCCTTCAGGCCGCGCAGGATGGAGATGGCGTCCTCGACCGTCGGCTGGTCCACCCGCACCGGCTGGAAGCGGCGCTCGAGCGCGGCGTCCCGCTCGATGTGCCGGCGGTACTCGTCGAGCGTCGTCGCCCCGATGCAGTGCAGCTCCCCCCGCGCCAGCATCGGCTTGAGCAGGTTGCCCGCGTCCATCGCCCCCTCGGTCTTGCCCGCGCCCACGATCAGGTGCAGCTCGTCGATGAAGAGCAGGATGCGGCCCTCGCTCTGCTTGATCTCCGCCAGCACCGCCTTCAGCCGCTCCTCGAACTCGCCGCGGTATTTCGCGCCGGCCACCAGCGCGCCCATGTCCAGCGAGAAGATCGTCCGGTCCTTCAGCCCCTCCGGCACGTCGCCGCGCAGGATGCGCTGCGCCAGGCCCTCGACAATCGCGGTCTTGCCCACGCCGGGCTCGCCGATCAGCACCGGGTTGTTCTTCGTCTTGCGGGACAGGATGCGGATCGTGCGGCGGATCTCCTCGTCCCGGCCGATGACCGGGTCCAGCTTCCCCCGGCGGGCCTGGGCCACCAGATCGATGCCGTATTTCTCGAGCGACTGGTAGGTGGCCTCCGGATTGTCGGTCGTCACCCGCTGGCTGCCGCGGACGTCCTTGAGCGCCGCCAGCACCTTCGCCCGGTCCAGGCCGAAGCTCTGGAACAGCTGCTTCAGCGCCGCGGGCTTCGCCACGTCGAGCAGCCCGAGCAGGAGGTGCTCCACCGAGACAAATTCATCCTGGAGCGACTTGGCCTCGTCCTCGGCGCGGGTGAACACCGCGTTCACCGCCTGGGTGACGTAGAGCTTGGACGTGTCGACGCTGCCGGAGACCTTCGGCAGGCGCTCCAGCTCGCGGTCGACGGCCAGCTGCACGGCGCTGGGGGTGATGGCCAGCTTGTCGAGCAGGCCGGACACCACGCCGTTCTCCTGGCCGACGAGCGCGCCGAGCAGGTGCCAGGTCTCCACTTCGGAGTGGGAGAGCCGGCGGGCGAGGTTCTGGGCGTCAGTGATCGCCTGACGCGACATGACAGTAAGTTTGGCGGAGTCCATGGTGGCGCGGCCCCCTGCAGGGAGCATTCCACTGATAGCGCCGATCGCGCCCGGGGACAAGTCGCACGCCCGGTTTCCGCGCGCCCGAAACGGCGCCCCGGCTGGCGCAACCCGCGCCAATTTGGCGGTCCGCCGCCGCCCGTTCCCGCCCCCTCCCCCCGCCCGGCGAAAAAAGCGATTGTCACGTAATACGTGACAATCGCCCGGGGGTGCGGGGGAGAAGATAAAGGGGCCGCTCGCGATGCAGGCAGAAGCGCGGACCACAACGCGAACAGGGGTGAGGACCGGGGGGCTCCATCCGAGACGCGGGCGCGGAGCGGGGGACGGAGCACGACACCAGGCGGCAGACGGGACGGGGGCCGCCCTCCAAGGCCATTGTCACGTAATACGTGACAATGGCCGAGGGGTGCGGGCGACGGGGGCGAGCCGCGCGCCGGAGGGGGTGAAAGGGAGACGAAACGGGGACGGGGCAAAATTCTACTCGCTACCCGCCACGGGCTGCCCGCAGTTTTTTCGCGTCCGCGCATTCCGCCCTGTCCAGCCTGTTTCCCGCGCCCACCTGCCACCCTAATTCCCGCGCCCCGCGCCCGCCTGCCACCCCAATCCCCGCGCCCGCCCATGGTTGCCGTCACTCCCCCGCCACCGCTGGTCTACACCCCGCACCCGCCCCGCGCCATCGCCCAGGCGCGCGGCGCGACCCGGCCGGAAGCCTGCCTGCAGGGAGGCGAAACCCTGCTCGCCCCCAGCGACCGCCCCGCCCACCTCGTCCTCGACTTCGGGGAGGAACTCGTCGGGGTGCTCGACCTCACAGTGGAGGCGGAGGGCGCCACCAGCCTGGAGCTGATCTACGGCGAGGATCTCGAGGAGGCCCTGCTCTTCCAGGACCCGTTCCCGCCGGAGCACTGGTACCACCAGCCGCGCGACCGGTTCCCGCTGGCCGCCGGGCCCCAGGCCGTGCGCCACCCGGGGCGGCGCGCCTTCCGCTACGTCAACCTCGTCGTGCACGGCCCCGGCCGCCTCCGGCTGCGGGGCGCGCAGATGATGCTGGAGCACGCCCCGGTGACGGACCGCGGGTGGTTCAACTGCTCCGACCCGCTGCTCAACGCGGCGTGGCAGATCAGCCGCCGCACGATGCGCCTGTGCCTGCAGGGATTCTACGAGGACGGCGTCAAGCGCGACGGCATGCTCTGGATCGGCGACTACCGGGTGGAGTTCCTCTGCGCGCACTACCTCTTTGGCGAGTCCCGGCTGGCGCGGCGCAGCCTCGAGATGTTCGCGCAGTGCCGGCACGAGAACGGCAGCCTCTCCGCCGTGGCCCTGCTCGCCGGCGGGCACCTGTATCCGCGCATCGCCTATCTGGGCGACCTCTCCACCCCGGGCGGGCTGCACCGCTGGGTGCTGGCCAACTACTGCGCCGACTTCGTCTCCAGCGTGTGGGAATACGTGCTCCACACCGGCGACACCGCGCTCGCCACCACGCTCGGCCCGACGGTGCACGGCGTGCTCGGGTATCTGGAGACGGTGGACCTGGCGCAGGTGACGAGCTCGGCCGGCTTCATCACCGACAACCAGCCCGAGCAGCAGGACTGGTGGGGCAGCCGGGCCGCCCTCGCCTACCAGCTCGCCGCGGCCTGCGCCGACGGCGCCCAGCTCGCCGCCCTGCTCGGCGAGGCGGGGCCCGCCGACCGCTACCGCCAGCGGCACCTGGCCCGCCGGGCCGAGGCCGCCGCGCGGTTCGGCGACCCGGCGCGCGCCGCCGGGCGGGACGACACCCCGGCCGACGCCACGCGCAGCTGGCACGCGTACGCCGCGGCCTTCCTCGCCGGCGCCCTCACCCCGGCCGAGCTGCGCGCCGTGCATCCGGTCCTGCAGGCGGACCCCGCGGTGCGCCGGCCGATGGCCGGGTTCATGGAGTTTTACCTGCTCCAGGCCTGGCTCGGCGCCGGCCTCACCGTCGCGGCGCTCGACGAGCTGCGCTCCTACTACGGCCAGATGCTGCGCAGCGGGGCGACGACCACGTGGGAGCTGGTGGACCGGCGCGAGCCCGGCATCGACCACATCGTCCCGGCCGGCCGCAGCCATTGCCACGGCTGGTCGGCGGGGCCCGCGCACCTGCTGCCCGCCCACATCCTCGGCGTCACCCCCACCGCGCCCGGCTACCGCGAGGTCGCCCTGCGGCCCGACCTCGGCGACCTCGCCTGGGCCGAGGGCGAGATCCCCACGCCGCACGGCGACATCCGCGTCAGCCTCTCCGGCCCGGCGGCGGGCGAGTTCACCCTGCCGGCCGGCGTCACCGGCACCCTGCACCGGCCGGGCCGCGCCCCGGTCACGCTGGCCGGCGGCCAGACCCACCGCCTGACCTGAGGCCCGGGCCCGGGCGGGGCGGCGGGGCGGAAATTTTTTCGCGACGGACCCTTGCGCCGGGCGGGGGGCAAAGTAACAGTCCGCGGCTTCCGTGCCTTTTTTGGCGGGGGCCGCCCCCGCCGGAACCGGCCGGAACCGATGACGCCCGCCGCCCCCAGCCCCTCCGCCGCGCCCTCCCCGGCGCTGACCGACCGCTTCCAGCGCCGGCACAATTACCTGCGCATCTCCGTCACCGACCGCTGCAACCTCCGCTGCGCCTACTGCATGCCGGCCGCGGGCCTGGTCTGGCGCGAGCGCGCGGAAATTCTCAGCTACGAGGAGATCGGGCGGCTGGCGCAGCTGTTCGTCCGCCTCGGCGTCGACCGGATCCGGCTCACCGGCGGCGAGCCCACGATGCGGCGCAACCTGCCCGTGCTGATTGAGCAGCTGCGGGCGCTGCCGGGCCTCCGCACGCTCCTGATGAGCACCAACGGCGTGCTGCTCGCGCCGCACGCCGCGCGCTACCGGGCGGCCGGGCTGGACGGGCTGAACGTCAGCCTGGACACGCTGCGCCCCGACCGCTTTGTGCAGCTGACCCGGCGCGACGAGCATGCCAACGTGCTCGCCGGCCTGGCCGCCGCCCTCGCCGCGGGCTTCCCCGCGGTGAAGCTCAACGTCGTGGTCATGCGGGGCATCAACGAGGACGAGCTCGTCGACTTTGCCGCCTTCGCGGCGCGGCAGCCGCTGGAGGTCCGCTTCATCGAGTTCATGCCCTTCGACCGCAACGAGTGGTCCGCCGACCGCCTCGTGCCCTACGCCGAGATGCGCGCCCGGATCGAGGCGGCGTTCACGCTCAGCCCGCTCGACCCGGCGCCCCACGCCGTGGCCAAGGAGTTCGCCATCGCCGGCGGCGCGGGCCGGCTGGGGTTCGTCACCTCGATGACCGAGCATTTCTGCACCGACTGCAACCGCCTGCGCCTCACCGCCGACGGCAAGCTGAAGTCCTGCCTGTTCTCCACCACCGAGACCGACCTGCGCACGCCGCTGCGCGCCGGCGCCAGCGACGCCGAGCTCACCGCGCTCATCCGGCAGTGTCTGCTCGGCAAGTGGGCCGGCCATCCGCCGATGGCGGAGCTCGCCGAGCTGGACAACCGGGCGATGATCCAGATCGGGGGGTGAGCCTATTTCCATGCGCGACGTCTCGACCAAAAACTTCACGCTGCGGACCGCCACGGCCCGCGCCGTGCTCACCGCCGCCCCCGCCACGCTCGCGCTCCTGCGCGCCGGCCAGATCCCGAAGGGCGACCCGCTGCCCGTCGCCCAGGTCGCGGCCATCCAGGCGGCCAAGCTCACGCCGCAGCTGATCCCGTACTGCCACTCCGTGCCGCTGGACCACGTCCAGGTCGACTTCACCCTCGGCGCGGACCGGATCGAGGCGGTCGTGCAGGTCAAGGCGATCTACCGGACCGGCGTCGAGATGGAGGCGCTCACCGCCGCCGCCGCCGCCGCACTCACCCTCTACGACATGCTCAAGATGCTCGACGAGACGATGCGGATCTCCGCGATCGAGCTGCTCGCCAAGACCGGCGGAAAATCCAACTACGCGCCGCAGCTCCGGCAGTCGTTCCGGGCCGCCGTGGTCGTCCTCTCCGACTCGCGCAGCCGGCCGGGCGGCCCGCCCGACCGCTCCGGCGCCATCCTGCGCGCGGGGCTCGAGGCCCACCAGGCGACCGTCGAATTTTTCTCCCTCATCCCCGACGACCCCGACCAGATCCGCGCGGCGGTGAAGCACGCGGCCGACCAGCTCGGCGTCGAGGTGCTGCTCCTGACCGGCGGGACCGGCCTCGGCCCGCGGGACGTCACGCCCGAGGCGGTCGCCGACCTGCTCGACCGCCGCCTGCCGGGGGTCGAGGACCAGTTCCGGGCGCACAGCCGCGTCCGCCAGCCCTACGCGATGCTGAGCCGCATGGTGGCCGGCATGCGGGGGCGCACGATCGTGGTCGCCCTGCCGGGCTCGCCCGGCGCCTGCCGCGACGCGATCGACGCCCTGTTCCCCTATCTCAAGCACGCCTTCCCCATGCGCGACGGCCAGGGCCATGACTCCGCCTGAACCCACCCTCACGCCCTACGCGGACGCGCTGGCCGCGGTGCTCGCCGCCGCCGCCGGCCTCGGCACCGAGCGCGTCGCGCTGGCGGACGCGGCCGGCCGCATCCTCGCCGAGGACCTGTGCGCGCCGTTCGACCTGCCGCGCTTCGACAACACGGCGGTCGACGGCTACGCGGTGCACGCGGACGACCTGGCGCGCGCCCAGGGGCCGGACGGCGTCGAGCTCCGGGCCGGCCCGGTGATTCCGGCGGGCGCCGCCGAGCCCGACCGCGCGCTGACCGCCGGCACCGCGACCCGCGTGTTCACGGGGGCCCGGCTGCCGGCCGGCACCGCGGCGGTCGTGATGCAGGAGGACGTCGGGGCGCACGGCTCGTCGCTCCGTTTCCCCGCGGGCCTGGTGGCCGGGCAGCACATCCGCCGGCAGGGCGGCGAATTCCGGCAGGGCGACGTGGTGGTCCGCGCCCCGCAGGCGCTCACGCCGCCGCGGTGCGCGCTGGCGGCCTCGCTGGGGCTCACCCACCTCGCCGTCGCGCGCGCCCCGCGCGTCGGCCTGCTCCTGACCGGGAGCGAGCTGGTCGCCCCGGGGTCGCCGCTGGCGGCGGCGCAAATCTACGAGTCGAACGGCGCCGGCCTGGCCGCGGCCCTGCGGCTCGGCGGGCTGGCCGCGCCCGCGGTCCGGTCGGCGCCCGACACCCTCGCGGCGACCGTCGCCGCGCTGGCGGAGCTGCTCGACACCAACGACGTCGTCCTCACCTCGGGCGGCGTGTCGGTCGGCGCCGGCGACACGGTCAAGGAGGCGCTCGCGCAGCTGGGCGTCGAGCGCCGGATCTGGCGGGTCGCGATCAAGCCGGGCAAGCCGTTCTACTTTGGCGTGCGGACGCGGGCGGGGCGCACAACCGCGGTCTTCGGCCTGCCGGGCAACCCGCTGTCGGCCCTCGTGACGTACACCATGCTGGCGCTGCCCTACCTGCGGGCGGTGCAGGGGGCGCCGGTCCGGCCGGCGGTCACGGCGCTGCTGGCCACCGCGGTGCGCAAGGAGCCGGGCCGGCTGGAGTTCGTGCCGGTCACGCTCGACCGGAGCGCCCCCGGCTGGCGGGCGCACCCGCTCGGGGCGCGGGCCTCGCACATGCTGGCGGGGCTGGCGCAGGCGGACGCGCTGGCGGTGCTGCCCGCGGAGCTCGCGAGCCTGGCGGCCGGCGAGCCCGTCGCCTGCCACCTGCTGCCCTGGAGCTGAACGACCATGCCTGCGACCCTGCCCCTCCAGCTGCAGTATTTTGCCGTCTTCCGCGAGCAGCGCGGGCTGGCGGCGGAGACGGTCCGCGAGCCCGCGGCCACGCCGGCCGAGCTCTACGCGCTGCTGCGGGCCCGGCACGGCTTCACGCTGGCGCCGGAGCAGGTGCGCACGGCGGTGAACGGCGCCTTCGTGCCGCCGGACCACCGGCTGGCGGCGGGCGACACGGTGGTTTTCATCCCGCCGGTGGCGGGGGGCTGAGCATGTTTGTCCTGACGCGCCAGCCGATCGTGCCGCCCCCGCTCGCCGCCGCGGGCGCGGGGGGATTTGTGAGCTTCGACGGCAAGGTGCGGAACGAGCACCAGGGCCGGCCGGTGGTGGCGCTGGAGTACGAGGCGTTTGACGAGCTGGCCGGCGCCGAGGGCGACCGGCTGCTGGCCGAGGCCACGGCGCGCTACGGTTTGCTCGCGGCGCAGTGCATCCACCGGGTCGGCCGGCTGGCGGTGGGCGAGAGCGCGGTCTGGATCGGGGTGGCGGCGCCGCACCGGCGGGAGGCGTTCGAGGCGTGCGAGTGGCTGCTCGACCAGCTGAAGCGCCGCGTGCCGATCTGGAAAAAGGAGCATTTTGCGGACGGGGACTCGGGCTGGATCGGGAGCGACGTGACGCCGGGCGAGGCGCCGGTGACGGCGGAGAACTACTATGGGCGGCAGACCTGCCTGCGCGAGGTGGGCGCGGCCGGGCAGGCCAAGCTCGCGGCGGCGCGGGTGCTGGTGGTCGGGGCCGGCGGGCTGGGCTGCGCCGCGATCCCCTACCTGGCGGCGGCGGGCGTGGGCACGCTGGGCATCTGCGACTTCGACCGGGTCGAGGCGAGCAACCTGCACCGGCAGGTGCTCTACGGCGCGCGGGACGTCGGCCGGCCCAAGGCCGCGCTGGCCGCGCGCTTCGCCCAGCGGCTCAACCCGCTGATCGCGGTGCGCGCGCATCCGGAGCGGCTGACGGCGGCGAACGCGGCGGGGCTGCTCGGGGACTACGACCTGGTGCTGGACTGCACCGACAACTTCGCCACGAAGTTCCTGCTCAACGACACGGCGGTGGCGCTGGCCAAGCCGCTGGTGCAGGCCTCCGTCTACCAGCTCGAGGGCCAGCTGCACGTCTACGCTCCGGCCGCGGCGGGCGGGTGCCTGCGCTGCGTGTGGCCGGAGACCCCGCCGGAGGGCTGCGTCGGCACCTGCGCGGAGGCGGGGGTGCTCGGGGTGGTGCCCGGCGTGTTCGGCGCGCTGCAGGCGGCCGAGGCGCTGAAGTTCCTCCTCGGCTGGGGCACGCTGCTGAGCGACGGGCTGCTGCTGCTGGACCTGGCCACGCTGACGACCACGCGGATCCGCCGGGTGGCGAACCCGCACTGCCCCACCTGCGGCCGCGCGGCGGGGACGCCGCCGGCGCCGGCGCCGGTCGAGCTCGACGCCTGGGCGCCGGGGCGCGACCTGGCCGGCTGGACGGTGGTG
>CAIKTR010000067.1 GCA_903830425.1 uncultured Opitutia bacterium | reverse complement strand
GTCGATCGCGTGCTCGGCGAGCAGGCGGGTGACGAAGGCGGAGTCGCCGATGTCGCCGTGGGCAAAAACATAGCGGGGGTCGGTGGCGAGGTCGGCGAGGTTGGCGGGGTTGCCGGCGTAGGTCAGGGCGTCGAGGTTGACCAGGCGCGTGAGCGGCGAGCCGGCCTCGGTGAGCCGCTGCCGAATGAAGTTGGAGCCAATGAAGCCGCAGCCGCCGGTGACGAGTAAGTTCATAAGGTTTAAGTTGTAAGCCGGTAAGCCGGATCGCGTGGCTCGGGCTAGGCTTTACGGTTTGAGTGACCGGAGCAAGGCGTTGGTCATCTTGGAAATTTCCGTGTAACTCGCCTCCAGGCGACCGTGAGTTTCGGGAGACAGAAAGCCAAGGTCCTTCGCCAGCAAGAGCAGGTAGCGGGTTTCCTCGATCGAGCCCCGGGCAATGATCAGGAACTGGCGGAATTCCGGCAGGGAGCCGCGGCCTTTCCCTTCTGCGATGTTGGTGGGAACGGAGGCCGCGGACCGGCAAAGCTGGTCGGTCAGTCGGAAACGCTCCGCGGAGGGGAAGTCTTGGGTGACACGGTAGACTTCCAGCACGGCCGCATGGGCCTTCTGCCAAACCAGCAAGTCGCGCCAGCTTTCAATCTTGTCCGCACTCACGGGCTTACTACTTACGCTCTTACCCCTTAGACCTCAGGCTTTCCGCCACTGGCGGAGGGCCTGCTCGACGGCGGCGTGGACCTCGGTCAGCCGGATGCCGACCCCGGCGAGCTTGGCGGAGTCCATCACGCAGTTGGAGCGGGGGGTCTTGGCGGCAACCTTCATGAAATCCGCCTCGCTGGCAAAAAACTCGTAATGCTTCGGGTGCACCCCGCTGCGCTCGATCAGGGCCACCACCTCGTGCGTGGTGATCTGGCCGGGATTCGTGACGTTGTAGGTCGCGAAGGGCACGCGCTGCTCCCAGCAGGCGAGGGTGGCGGCGACAAACTCCTCCAGCTGCGAGATCGAGTTGGTGGCCGCCAGCAGGCGCGGGTAGCGCATCAGCTTGGTGAGATAGTTCCGGGGGTTGTCGACCTCGTTGAACGGGATGCGGAGCCGCCAGACGTAGACCTGGGGCTGGCCGGCCAGCACCTCCTCGCCGAGGGCCTTGGTGCCGCTGTAAAACGAGCAGTTGTCCTGGCGGAAGGTAAAGTTGGGGGCGTCGGTCTCGGTGAAGCCGCTGCCGTCGGCCCGCGCCCCGGTGAAGATGCACCCGGAGGAAACATGGCCCCAGGGCACCCCGGCCTCCGCGCAGGCCTGGGCGATGCGGCCCGGCAGGACGGCGTTGCCCATCAGGCACTCGCCCTTGTGGAGCTCGCAGGCGTCCACGTTGGGCTTGCCGGTGTAGCCGGCGGCGTTGATCAGGAACTCCGGGCGGTCGCGGCGCAGGGCGGCGGCGAGCAGGGACGGGTCGCTGTAGTCGAGCTCCGCCCGGCGCAGGTTGCGGAAGGGGATGCCCTTCCGGGTCAGCAGGGCCTGATAAGCTTGTCCGACATAGCCGGAACCGCCGAGGAGATAGATCATGGGAGCGAGGAGTGAAAGGGGGCGGGGGGCGCGGGAACAAGGCTTTTTGCGCCGCCGGCGCCGCGCGCGCCTACCCGCCGCCGGACCGGCGCTGCCGGTAGTCCCCGCGGCTGAAATATTTCTCCAGCCAGACGTAGGCGCAGATGAAAAAATAGCGGCTGCCCATTTCCTTGATCTTGAGCTTGGGCACGCCGTACTTCCGGTTCCGCCAGGAGATGGGGATGATCTTGTAGCTGAAGCCCCGGACGATCGCCTTGAGCGGGATCTCGACCGTCAGGTTGAAATGCGGGGCGAGGAACGGCCGGCAGCCGTCGATCACCGTGCGGCGGTAGGCCTTGAAGGCGTTGGTGGTGTCGTTCAGCGGGATGGCGAAGCCGACGCGCACGAGGAAATTGGCGAGCCGGTTGACCAGCAGCTTGACCCGCGGGTAGTCGATGACCTCGCCGCCCTTGATGAAGCGGCTGCCAAACGCGCAGTCGCAGCCCGCGTTGAGCAGCTGCCAGTACTGCACCGCGTGGGCCGGGGAGTCGGAGGCGTCGGCCATCATGATCACGACGGCGTCGCCCCGGCTGTGGTCGATGCCCCAAATGACCGCGCGGCCGAAGCCGTGTGCGCCGCTGTTCTGGGTCGGCGCCAGCGTGGGCACCCGCGCCTGGAGCGCCTGCAGCACGGGCCAGGTGCCGTCCTGGCTGCCGTCGTCCACCACGATGATCTCGTGCGGAATCCCGGCGGTGGTGAACGTGTGGTAGATGTCCTCGATCGTCGCGGGCAGCGACTCCTCCTCGTCCCGGGCCGGAATGATGACGGAGAACAGCTGCAGCGGGGCGGTGGAGGCGGGCATGGACGCGGGCAGGGTCAGAGGGGGGCGGAGAGGTCGAGCCAGCCGGGATGGGCCCGGGCATGCGCGGCGATCTCGTCGAGGATGGCGGCGGTCGGGGTCTGCGGCCGCCAGTTCCAGAGCCGGGTGGCCTTCGCATGGTCGAGGACGATCCAGGGGAGGTCGAAAGGCCGCGGGGCGGGGTCGGCGGCGACCGGATGCGGCCCGAAGTGCGCGGCGCACCAGTCGCTCAGCTGGCGGAGCGAGAGCGCGGAGGCGCCGCCGCCGGAGAAGTTGGCCAGCCGGTCCGGGGCGGCCACGCTCGGGGCGGCCAGCTGTTTTTCCAGCAGCGGCAGGAGGTCGCGCGGGTGGAGGCAGTCGCGCACCTGGTGGCCCTGCCCGCCGAAGCCGATGTATTTGAGCGGACGGCGGGCGAGGTGGCTGTTGATCCAGTAGGCGAAGATGCCCTGGTCGGGCCGGCCGAACTGGCCGGCGCCGGCGAGCACGCCGCAGCGGTTGATGAAGACCGGCAGGCGGAAGGTCTCGCCGTACTCCAGCGCGAGCGTCTCGCTCGCCAGCTTGGTGGCGCCGTACAGGGACACCGGGGCGAGGGTGGGGAAGGTCTCGTCGAGCCCGGCGGCGGTCAGCCCGGGGGGCAGTTGGGCGCCGGGAGCGGGGCGGAAGGCGCCGCCGACCGCCTCGACCGGCAGGGCGGCGAGGGGGGTGATGGAATAGACCCGGCTGGTGCTGAGCAGGATGAACCCGGCGCGATGCTGCTTGCAGTACTCGAGCAGGTTTACGGTGCCGCCCAGGTTGTGTTCGATCAGCTGGCGGGAGCTGCTCTTCCCGTCCACGCCGGCGAGCACGCTCGGGTTGGCGGCGGCATCGATCACCCAGTCGCAGGCCGGCAGGGTTTCGAGGTCGCTGGCGGAGCGGAGATCGCCGTGAAACAGTTTTACGCCGAGGGCCTTGAGCTCGGCGCGGTTGGACTCGCTGCCGGGACGGATGAAATTGTCGAAGCCGCAGATCTCGTGGCCCCGCCCGGATTGGAGGAGGGCGCGGGCGAGGGTGCTCCCCACGAAGCCGCACACCCCCGAGATCAGGATTTTCATGGGGAGAGGGAAGCAGGCTATGCCGCGGTGCGAAAGGCGAAATTTGGGGAGCAGGAGATCAGGCGCTAGCTAGCACTAGCTACCGCTAGCTAGCTAGTAGCAGCCGAGGTGACGAGGCTGGGGTTGGTGGGGCGGCGGCTCCAGGCCTTCTTGGCTGTTTCTCAGCCTCCTGACGTCGGCTGCTACCAACCGTCCTAGTCCCAACCGTCCTGGTCCCATCCGTCCTAGTCCCATCCGTCCTAGTCCCATCGGTCCTGGTCCCAACCGTCCTGCTACCAACCGTCCTGGTCCCTCCGGCCCTGCGGCGGGGCCCTACGGCTTCTTCTTCGCGTCGGCCTTCCGCTTGGCTTCCTCGTAGGCCTTGCGGTGCTGCTGTCCGATGTCGAGCAGGTCCGTCACCAGCATGCGGGCCTCGCGCTCCTGCACCTCCGGGGGGCCCACCGGAGGCGGCAGCGGCGCCGTCGCCACCGCGCTGCCCTCGGACACCGGCAGCGGCACGCTGTTGCCCCCCTCCTGCACAATCGCCCGCCGCAGCGTCAAGGTCAGCTGCTCGCCGCCCGCGCGGATCGTGACTTCGTCCCGGTCCGCGTTGCAGCTCAGGACGGTGACTTCATTCACGGTGCCGCCGACGGGAATCCAAAAGCTGTGCCGGTCGCTCATCCGGGTGATGCTGACCATCAGGTCGGCCCCCTGCCTCATCATGCCGCCGAGCTGGTAGGTGGAGGCGGCCTGGGCCCCGGCCGCTCGGCCGGTCGGAGGCAGGAACGGCGACGAGCTCGGCAATTCCCCTCCCTGCGCCGCCACCGTCAGCCCCGCCAACAGCAGGGCGAGGGTCATGCGAAACGAGGGGGTGGGCAGGCGGCGGTTCATGGTCTGGGAGGAAAGAAGGAGGGAGCTTGGCGGACAAACCGAAAAAACACCAGCTCCCGCCCGCCGGTCCC
>CAIKTR010000066.1 GCA_903830425.1 uncultured Opitutia bacterium | reverse complement strand
GCCCGCGGTAAAGCACGCGGCCGTCGCCCACCAGGAGAAACCGGACGGTGGTCAGCCAGCCGCTGGTCTCGTCCACGCCGGTGCGCGCGCGAAACCGCTCGGCGCGGCCGTCGAGGGCGAGTTCGAGCCGGCTGCCGCCGACGGTGCCGAAGCCGGCCGCGCTGGTCTGGCCGCCGACGCGCAGCGGGCCGCCGACGCGCCCGCCAGCCTGGCCGGCCTGGGGCACCGACCAGTCGCTCTGCATGGTCTCGCGGAGGTCCAGCGTCTCCACGCGCGTCTCCGCCCCGGGCAGCGGGGCGGCGGCGAGGAGCAGGGTGGCGGCCAGCGGGCGGAGGAGGTGCATGCGGGCCGGGAGGCGCGGCGGCCGTCAAGGCCCCGGGGTCAGGTCGAGGCGGCGGACCTCTTTCCCCGGCTGCGTGCGCACGAGCCGGGCGGAGCCGGCGGCGCGCAGGTCCAGCTGCAGGCGGTCCTCCCGGTCGCCGCGCCGCACGGTGACCTCGTGGCAGCCGTCGGGGGTGGAGGTCAGCGTCAGGGCATGATCCGGGCGCGCGTCGCGGTAGGGGACGATGAGCATGGCGGTGAGGGCCGGGAGGGCGCCGCGCCAGGTGTATTCCAGCTGGGGAGCGGGGATCATCCGGCCGTTCTCCGGCGAGAACCAGCCGCGGAGCGGGTCGCGGTGGCCGGACCAGACCGTGAGGCGGGCGGCGGGCGGGACGGCGGGGATGAGCCGGACGTTGGCGTCGGGGTTGCGCGTGTGCACGCTGCGGCCGTCGGGCTCGACGACCGTGGCCGAGGGGGTGAGCAGCCAGCGCAGGGAAAAGTCGTGCTCGCCCGGGCCGAGGATGCGGTCGATGACCAGCCAGTATTCGCCCTTGGCAAACAGCAGGCCGCGCTGCCAGCGCACGTCGGGCGCGGCGTCGAACCCGGTCGGGTGGCTGCCCCAGGCCCAGTCCACCTCGGGGGTGAGCCGCCAGCTGACGTCGCGCAGGCCCTCGCCGGGGCGCAGCGAGTGCTCGCCCCAGATCTGGGGCGTGGAGCCATCGACCATCAGCGTGTTGTAGCCGGCATTGGCGAAGTAGGGCAGCCACTCCGGCTGGTAGTAGCCGTAGCGGCCCGGGGCGGTGACGAGGGTGCGGCCGAGGGCGTAGAGATCGAGGGCCAGGCTGGGGCGCTCGATGTTGTGGTAGTCGCCGTTGTGCAGGCAGGCGACCATCGCGTCCCGGGTGAAGCCGTCGCGCAGGATGAAGGCGCCGGCCTCGGGGAGGATCCGGCTGGTGTCCGCCGGCAGCCGGCCCGCGGCGCCGGCGGTGGCGATGGCGAGCCAGTCCGGCCGGTCGTAGAGGGCGGCGCCGCGCGCGAGCCAGCGGCCGAAGCCCTGCAGGTCGGAGCCGTTGAACTGGCCGACGGTGTTGTCGGGTTTCTGGACGGTGGCGAGCCAGTCCACCAGGCGCTCGACGCCGGCGCGGGCGCCCGGCTCGAGCATGTCGGTGTAGCCCAGCTTGGCGATCTGCGGGTAGAAGGCCAGCGGCCACGCGGCGGTCCCGCCGGTGTAGTGCGGGCAGAAGTGGAAGCGCTTGAGCGTGCCGTCGGGCCGCAGCTCGGTCTGGAAAAACCGGTTGGCGAACTCGAAGCAGCGCTGGCGCCAGGCCGGCGCGGCCTGGCACTCGGGCAGCAGGATGCCGGCATACCCCAGGCCGCCCGCCTCGCTCAGCCCCCAGATCCACGGATGCCAGAGGGCGCGGTCCAGGACGTCGGCGGTCTGGGTGATGATGGTCTCGAGCAGCCGGAGCTTGAAGTCCGCGGTGAGGTGCGGGGAGGGGAGGAAGGTGTACCAGCTGCGGATGAGGCCGGACTGGGCGATGGCGTCGGCGAGCCGGATGGCGTTGGTGACGGCGAACTCGTCCCGGGTCCAGCGGTTGAAGGCCATCCAGCTTTCCAGCAGCCGGCCGAACTGCCGCGCCACGCGCTCCTGCTCCGCGGCGTCGCCGCGGAGGTAGGCGAGGTCCATCGCCCGCAGCCAGTACATGCGCCGGAGCATGGCCCGGGCCTGGTCGATCGGCTTGTATTGGCCGCCGGCCCAGTAGATGCCACTGGTCCAGTCGATCGCCTCGTCGCGGGAGAAGTCGAAGGTCTGGCCGGAGGCGTAGAGCCGGCCGGCCGCCACGTCGGCGGGCAGGTTCTTCCAGAGCTGCTCGGGGGTGGAGGCGGCGCCCCAGGGCATGGGGGCGTAGTCCTCGGGGCCCTGCGGGTCCCAGAAGTCGAGGCAGCGGGCCGGGCGGTGGGCGAGGTAATGGGCGAGCAGGAGCTCGCCGGCCGCGGGCAGGTCGGCGCGGGCGACGGCGGCCTGGACGGCGGCGAGCCCCGGCGCGGCGAGGTTCAGGTGGTCGAAGAGGGTGGGCATGGGGCGGGGGGGCGGACCGGGTCGGGCGGGGTGAAGTCGCGGTCGCCGCCGAGCCGCTGCCACTGGACGTAGAGGGCGAGGAGGGCGACGAGGGAGAGCGCGGTGAGGACGCCGCAGAAGATGAAGACGTAGCGGTAGTCGGCGATGCGCTGGAGCAGCCAGCCGACGAGCGGCGGGGTGAGGGCGAGGCCGACCATGCCGAAAAGGTAGTTGGCGCTGAGGAACTGGCCGTAGCGCTCCCGCGGGAGGAGGCGCGTGGACAAGGCGGTGGAGGCGCCGAGGAAGATGGCGTTGGCGGCCTGGTTGAGGCTCCACCAGAGCAGCAGGGTCGGCTTGTCATCCACGAACCAGAAGCAGCAGAAGTAGCTCGCGGCGGTGAGCAGCATCCCCAGGATCGCGATGCGGATCGGGTGGAAGCGGTCGACGAAGAAGCCCACGATGAAAAAGACAGGGATGGCCACCAGGTAGGTCCAGCCCTTGACCTCGCCGAAGTCCTGGAGAGACAGGCCGAGGGTGGGGGCGTAGCCCTCGCGGCCGGCCTTGGTGCCGAAGAAAACGACGAAGCCGAGCGGCATGAGGGCGGCCCAGGCGAAGAACGAGATGGCGAAGAAATTGAGGTAGAAGGGGTGGCGGAAACAGGTCTGGAAGTACTCCCGGATCGCGGCCAGGGGGCCGCCGGGGGCCTTGGGCGGCGGCGGCGGGTATTCGCCCTCGCGCACGTTCCAGATGATCACCGAGAAGGTGCCGGCGAAGAGGAGCCCGATCAGCAGGTAGACATGGAAGGTGTAGGCCTCGACCCAGCCCAGCGCGTAGCGGTTGAAGGCGAGGCTGCCGAGCGCGCCGATGGCGCGGAACAGGCCGCTGAACTTGCCCATGACCTCGGCGGGGATCACGTCGGGGATGAGGCAGGCGAAG
>CAIKTR010000065.1 GCA_903830425.1 uncultured Opitutia bacterium | reverse complement strand
GTTCTGGCCCGACCAGGCCCGCTCCCACGTGGTGGGCACGTCGGGGTCCGCCCAGAAGGGGTCGGATGCGGGCAGGCCGAGGGGGAGCAGGGCCGTGCTGCAGAGATAGAGGCTGCCGGTGGAGATGTAATGCTCCGCCAGAGCCGGCTGCGACCCCGCCAGCCCGATGCGCAGCCAGCCCGCCGCATCGAAGGTGCCCGGGGCCGCCAGCGTGCGGTTGAGCACGGACCCCAGTGCCCGCCGAGCCTGGGCCGGGGCCAGCCCGGCCGGCAATTGCCGCCGCCACGCCGCGAGGGCCAAGCCTTGAAACGCGCCGGCGCGATAGGCCATGGAACGACCCAGCACCGGGTAGGACCCGTCCGGGGCGATCAGGCGCTCCAGCACCGCGGCATACCGCGCCAACCGCGCCTGGGCCGCCTGCTGGAACCCCCGCCACTCCTCCGCCTCGCCGGCCACTAGATCGAGCACCTCCACCAGCATCGGCTGGATCACGTAGGAATTGTAGTAGTCGGCATGGAAGTCCGGGCCGTCGCCGTACCAGCCGTCCCCGCGGTACCACTCGCGCTGCCGGCGCAGGCCGGCAAACAGCCGCGCCTCGTCCCGCCGCTCGCCCCATTCCTGCAGGGCCGCCTCGACCATCGAGGCAAACAGCACCCAGTTGTTCTCGCCGGGCACCACCGCCCGCGTGGCCTTCAGGCCCGCCATGACGTTCGCGCGCACCCGCGGCGCGAGCGGCGCCCACAGCGCGCGGGGCGCCCGCCGCAGCGCCTGCGCGAGGAACGCCGCGTCCACCAGCGGCTGCTTCCCCGCCGAGAAATTCACATAATCGGGCGAGTGCGGATCCGTCGCCGCATCCAGGGCTGCGCGCGCCACCTCCGGCCACGGCCCGCAGTCCTCCCCGAGCTCCAGCCAGGGGGCCAGCCCGCACAGCAGCCGGGCAAAGCCCTCCAGGTGGATGTAGGGCCGGCGTTCGGCCGGGTCGGCGGCCTCCACCGGCATCGTCGCCCGCAGCCGGCGTCCGGCCAGCGCGGGCAGCAGCGGCGCCGCCAGCCGTTCCGCCCAGCGCCGCCAGTCGTCGCGGGTGCCGGCGCGCGCCGGCGCGGCCGCCGCCTCCAGGGCCGGCGCCGAGCCCACCGCCCCCGCCACGGCCAGCAGCTTCACAAAATCGCGCCGCGTCGTCATCGGCCGCATGGGTAGCAGGCCCCCCGCGCCGAGGGGAGAAAATTATCGCGCGCCCGCCCCGCCGCCGCCCGCGCTCACGCCAGCGTCTGCAAACCGAGCAGCCCCGTCTCGACCCGGTCGAAGACCGGCAGCCCCGCCGCGCCCAAGGCGCGGCGGTAGTCCGCATAGTCCGCCCCGGCGTCCACCGCCACCGCGACCGGCTTGCCGTGCCGGTCGCGCAACCGGGCGAGCGTGGCGGCCAGCCGCGCCGCCCCCTCCGGCGACGTGTCCAGCCGCCGGGTGAAGGGCACCAGCCCGACCACCAGCACGCCGGCCGCGCCGAGCAGGATTTCCGCCGCCGCGAGGAAGGCGTCCTCGCCCGCCATCGGCGTGAGGTCGAGCGGCAGCCGCGGCGTCACCAGCCCGCCCAGCTGGTGCCGGTCGAGCACGGCGGCGAGCGCCGCCTGCGCCGCCGGGTCCAGGCGGGCGGCCGCCAGCCGGCCGGTGAGCAGGTCGCTGCCGTTGACGCTTTCGAAGCCGGCGTTGGTCAGCAGCGCCACCGGGCCGGCGGGCCGCCCCGGCCCCGCGCCGAGCCAGGCGAGCGCGGCGTCAAAGGCCTCGACCGAGGGGGAGAATTTCACGCCGGCCCGCTCAAGCAGCGCGCGCTCCAGGGTGCAGTCGCCGGCCATCGCCCCGGTGTGGGTGGCGGCGGCGGCCTGCCCCGCCGCGGTGCGGCCGGCGCGGTGCATCAGCACCGGCACGCCCCGCTGCCGCAGGCGCTCGGCGGCCCGGGCCGTGGCCAGCAGGTGGCCGGGCCCGAAGCCCTCGACGTAGGCCGCCACAGCGCGGCAGGCGGGATCCTCCGCCAGCGCGTGCAGAAAGTCGGGCAGCGCGGCGTCCAGCTGGTTGCCGAGGGCGACCCCGAGGCCGAAGCGCAGCTGCGGCTGGCGCGAGCGCCGGCTGAGCAGGAAGGCGCCGCTCTGGCTGAGCAGCACCAGCCCGCCGCCCGCGGGGGCGGGCGGGGCCAGCTTCTCCGCCGGGATGAAGGAGGTGTCCAGCTGCAGGGCCGGCACCCAGTGGCCGAGGAAGTTCGGGCCCAGCACGGCCGGCGTCCACCGGCCCGCGGCCCGCGCCGCGTGCAGCTGGCGGCCCAGCTCCGCGCCCCGCCCCGCCGTGTCCGCCCCGTCGCCCAGCCCGCCGGCCACCAGGCCGACCACCGTCGCGCCGCCCCCCTGCGCCAGCAGCGCGGCCAGCACCTGTGCGGCGACCGGGGCGGGCAGCGCCAGCAGCAGCAGGTCCACCGGCGCCGCGCGCAGCGCGGCGACGTCCGGCACGCAGGGCAGGCCCAGCAGCTCCGTCCGGCCCGGCTTGATCAGCGTGATCCCGCCCGCCAGCGCCGGACAGCGCTGGAGATTCTCCAGCATGACGCGCCCCACCCCGCCGGCCTGCTCGGACACGCCCGCCAGCGCGACGCGGCGGGGCGCGCGCAGCGCGGCAAGAAAGCCGTCCGGCGGCGGCACGCGCGGCG
>CAIKTR010000064.1 GCA_903830425.1 uncultured Opitutia bacterium | reverse complement strand
TGGACCAGGGCCTGGGCGCCGTCGACCCGGGCGCGGGCGGCGCGGGCGTCGGGGTTGCGCTCCAGCGCGGTGGCGACGGCGCGGTCGAGGGTCCAGACCTCGGCGGGCAGGGCGGCGGGAACGAGCAGGAGGGCGGTGAGGAGCAGGCGGCGGGCGGGGCGCATGGGCGAAAAATAAAAAAGGGGGCGGGCGGGCGGGATGCCGGGCTTCAGCCGGTGCGGTGGGAGAGGGCGGCGAACAGGCCCAGACCGCCGCCATAGAGGGCGCCGCGCCACCAGGTGGAGGTGAGGGGGCAGGTGCCCGCGGTGCACGACCCGTAGTAGCCGAGCAGCGCGCCGAGGGCGGCGCCCCCGAGAACGAGGAGGACGAAGTGGGCGAGGCGGGGGGGCATGGCCGGCGCGGGCGGGGGGATCAGGCGGCGGGCGGACGGCCGCCCCAGTGGATCACCCCGTCGTCGCCGAGCCAGCCGAGCCAGCGCAGGAGCAGGGAGGGAGGGCAGAAGCCGGTGAAGGCCGACTGGATCAGGTTGAGCCCGACGAAGCAGGTGAGCAGCAGCCACCACGGGCTGACAAAGTGGGCCAGGGCCACGCTGAGCAGGACCATGCCGCCGGCCAGGACGCGGATGAGGGATTCGATTTTCATGGGAGTTTGGGCTTGTACTATATGAGCATATGCTCATATAAATTATCCGCCGTCAAGCCCCGAACCGCTCCCCGATGAAATCCCCCCGTGTGCTGAACGCCGATGCCCTGGTCCTGATTGCGCGCCGCTTTGGCGTGCTGGCGGAGCCGATGCGGCTGCGGCTGCTGCACGCGCTGTTCGGCGGGGAGCAGAGCGTGGGCGAGCTGGTGCGGCGGACCGGCGGCACGCAGGCCAATGTCTCGCGGCACCTCCAGACGCTGGCGCACGCGCACCTGCTGACGCGGCGCAAGGACGGGCTGCAGGTCTTCTACGCGATTGCCGACCCGTCGATCTTCCAGCTGTGCGAGCTGGTGTGCGGCAGCCTGGAAAAGCAGCTGGCCAAACAGGCGGGCGTGTTTGCGCGCTGAGCGCCGGCGGCCCTCAGATCTCGTACCCGAGCCCCCGGGGCTCCCAGGCGGTGGCGGTGGCGGCCTGGCCGAACTCGCCAAACCACCGCTGGACCCGGCGGCCGATCGCCCCGGTCTCCGCGCGGTGGGTGAATTCGTTGGTCGCGGGGTGGTAGGTGTAGTCGCGGGCCCACTCCCGGTGGTTCGCCGCCAGCGCGGTGATGGCCGCGACCAGCCGCTCGGCCTCGGCGTTGGTGGTGGTGGGGTGCAGCGACAGGCGCACCCAGCCGGGCTTCTCGGTCTGGTCGCCGCGGCTGATCTGGTCGGTGATGAGCTTGGAGTGCGCGGGGGTGACGTTTAGCAGGAAGTGGCCGTAGGTGCCGGCGCAGGAGCAGCCCCCGCGGGTCTGGATGCCGTAGCGGTCGTTGAGCAGGCGCACGGCGAGGTTGAAATGGAGGCCGTCGAGGTAGAACGAGACGATGCCGAGGCGGTCCCGGTGCGCGTCGGCCAGCAGGTGCAGGCCCGGGAGCGCCGCGAGCCGGTCCCAGACCAGCGCGAGCAGCTCGCGCTCGCGCTGCCGGATGGGCTCCACGCCCATGGACTCCTTCAGCCGGATGCAGAGCGCGGTGCGGATCGCCTGGGTGAAGCCGGGGGTGCCGCCGTCCTCGCGGGCCTCGATGTCGTCGAAATACTTGTGCCCGCCCCAGGGGTTGGTCCAGTCGACGGTGCCGCCGCCGGGGTTGTCGGGCACCCGGTTGGTGTAAAGCTGCTTGTTGAACACGAGCACGCCGCTGGTGCCCGGGCCGCCGAGGAACTTGTGCGGCGAGAAGAAAATCGCGTCGAGGTGCTCGTCGGGCCGGTCGGCCGGGTGCATGTCGATCGCGATGTAGGGCGCGCTGGCCGCGAAATCCACGAAGCATCGGCCGCCCGCGCGGTGCAGGAGGCCGGCGATCGCGTGGTAGGGGGTGAGGAGGCCGGTGACGTTGGAGCAGCTCGTGACCGCGGCGATCTTCACGCGGCGCGACCGGTAGAGCTCGAGCAGGGCGGCGAGGTGGTCGAGGTCGACCAGGCCGTCGGGCGTGGCGTTGATCACGCGCACCTCGGCGATGCTCTCGATCCACGAGGTCTGGTTGGAGTGGTGCTCCATGTGGGTGACGAACACGATGGGGCGCTCGGCGGCGGGGACCTGCACCTGGTGGCTGAACTTCTCGTGGACGCGCAGGCCGAGGATGCGCTGAAACTTGTTCACGACGCCGGTCATGCCGGAGCCGTAGCAGATGATGGCGTCGGCGGGGGACGCGTGGACGTGCTGCTTGATGATCCGCAGGGCCTCGCGGTAGGCCTGGGTCATGGTGGTGCCGGTGACGGAGGTCTCGGTGTGGGTGTTGCCCACGAACGGCGCGATTTCCCCGCTCATCATCTGCTCGATCGGCCGGAACATGCGGCCGCTGGCGGTCCAGTCGGCGTAGAGGATGCGCTGCCGGCCATAGGGCGACTCAAAGTCCTGGTCGATGCCGATGATGTTGGCCCGGAAGGGCGCAAAGTAGTCCTCGAGGCTCATGGTGATGGGGGCGGAGCATGGGGCCCGCCGGGAATCATTCAAGAGGCCGGTCGGGCTAATTCCGGCGGCCGGCGGCCGGCCGGTCGGCCGGGGCGAGGCTCACCGCGCCAGGTCGTAGAGGGCGTAGCCGGCGAAGAGGTTGGGCCAGACGCGGCAGGGGGTGCGCCAGTCGCCCCGCAGGTGGACGCGGCGGGTGAGGGTGATGCCCTTGGCGGCGCAGAAGTGCTCAAAGTCGGCGATGGTGACGGGGTTGGCCGGCCGGCTCTCGAACCACTCGGTGGTGTAGACGGCGTTGCGCACCTTGCGGCCGCGCAGGAGGCCGTCGACGCGGTTCTTCCAGAACCCGTGGTTGACGAAGCCGACAGTGAGCGCGCGGCCGACCCGCAGCGCCTCGAGGATGACGCCGGCGGGGTCGTCGAGCTCCTGCACGGTGCGGGAGCAGATGACGCGGTCGAAGTGCCGGTCGGGAAACTGCCGCATGCAGGCGGTCATGTCGCCCTGGTAGATGGAGAGGCCGCGGGCGACGCCGGCGGTGACGCGGGCGAAGTCGAGGTCCACGCCGAGGGCGGCGACCTCCTTGGTCTGCACGAGGTAGTCGAGCAGCGCGCCGCGGCCGCAGCCGAGGTCGAGCACGCGCGAGCCCGGGGTCACCCATTCCCCGATGATCTGCATGTCCACGGTGCGCTTTTCGACGAGCGGGGTCATGGTCAGATGGAGAAGTCCACGGCGGGCGTGTGGCTGCGCTCGAGGAAGCCGCGGATCAGGGTGTAGAGCTCCTCGGACTCGAGGAGGAACGAGTCATGGCCGAGGTCGGTGGCGAGCTCGGCGTAGCTGGCGCGCTTGCCGGCGCGGAGCAGGGCGAGGGCGATCTGGCGGTTCTGCTCGGGCGGGAAGAGCCAGTCGCTGGTGAAGCCGACGACGAGGGACTCGGCCTGCACCGGGGCGAAGGCGGCGGCGAGCGAGCCGTAGGCGTGCGCGAGGTCGAACTGGTCGAGGGCGCGCGTGATGTAGAGGTAGGAGTTGGCGTCGAAGCGGTTGATGAACGTCTGGCCCTGGTGCCGCAGGTAGCCCTCGACCTCGAACTGCACGTCGAAGGTGTAGCTCTCGCCGTCGGCGGTGGTCTTCTTGCGCCGGCCGAACTTGCGGTCCATCGAGGCGTCGGAGACGTAGGTGATGTGGGCCATCATGCGCGCGATGGCGAGGCCGACCCGGGGGCCGCCGCCCTTGGGGTAGTCGCCGTGGTTCCAGTCCGGGTCCTGCATGATCGCCTGGCGGCCGACCTCGTTGAAGGCGATGGCCTGGGCGCTTTCCCGCGCGGTGGTGGCCATGGCGAGCACGCGGCGGGTGTAGGCGGGGAACTCGATCGCGAACAGCAGCGCCTGCATGCCGCCCATCGAGCCGCCGAGGGTGGCGTGCAGCGCGGTGACCCCGAGGTGGTCCAGCAGGAGCTTCTGCGCGCGCACCATGTCGAGGATCGTGACGAAGGGAAAGCTGATGCCGTAGGGCCGGCCGGTCTCGGGGTTGACGGACGAGGGGCCGCTGGAGCCGACGCAGCCCCCGAGGACGTTGGCGCAGACAACAAAGAAGCGGCGGGTGTCCACGGCCTTGCCGGGGCCGATCAGGTTGTTCCACCAGCCGGGCTTGCGGTCGTCGGCCGCGTGCACCCCGGCGCAATGATGGTCTCCGCTGAGCGCGTGGCAGACCAGGATGGCGTTGTCGCGCGCGGCGTTGAGCTGGCCGTAGGTCTCGTAGCGGAGGGTGAAGCCGGGGAGGACCTGCCCGCTCTTGAAGGTGAACGGTCCGGGGCAGGTGAAGTCCTGCGGCGCGACGAGGCCCACCTCGCCGGAGGCCAAGGGGCGGGAGACGGGCTCGTGTTCCTCGGGGTCGGTCATACGAGAGGCGCCATCATTGCGGCGGACGGGCGCGAGACAAGCATCGCGGATGTCATTATGACAGGGCGGGGGCGGCCCGTCCCGGGGACCCGGCGGGGCTAGGCCTGGGCGGCGGCGGCGAGGGCCTCGTCCATTTCCTCGTTGGAATAGACGGCCTGCACGTCGTCGATCTCCTCGAGGTAGTCGTGGAGCTTGAGCAGGGTGCGGGCGGTCGCGACCTCGGTCACGGGCACGGTGCTGAGGGGAAGGTAGGCGATCTCGGCGCTGTCGGGCTTGAGCCCCTGGTGCTCGAGGGCGTGGGCCACCCGGTCGAAGGCGTGGACGTTGCAGCGCACCTCATAACCCTGGTCGCTGGTCACGACGTCGTCGGCGCCGGCCTCCAGGGCGATTTCGAGCAGGGCGTCCTCGGTGGTTTTCTCGCGGGTGAGCAGGAATTGGCCAGCGTGGAGGAACTGGAAGGAGACCGCGCCGGTGCTGGCGAGGTTGCCGCCGTGGCGGGCGAAGGCGGAGCGCACGTCCTGGGCGGCGCGGGTCTTGTTGTCGGTGGTGACCTTGACGACGAACGCGACGCCGCCGGGGCCGTAGCCCTCGTAGGTCATCTCCTCGAACACGACGCCGGGCAGCTCGCCGGTGCCCTTCTGGATGGCGCGGTCGACGTTCTCGACCGGCATGTTGGCGTCGCGCGCCTTGAGCAGCAGCGTGCGGAGGCGGGCGTTGCCGGCGGGGTCGCCCCCGCCCGATTTGGCGGCGAGGGTGATTTCGCGCGAGAGGCGCGAGAACACCTTGCCCTTGCGCGAGTCGGTGATCGCCTTCGCGCGTTTGACTTTGGACCACTTGTTATGGCCGGCCATGGGTGGGGTGGGGGTAAGGGTGAAGCGGAATCAGGTTCAGGCGGAGGCTGGTCGAGGGCGCCGGGAGGCGGGAAACTTACGGGCTAAAACTTAAGCCGGAACACCGGCTCACTTCCGCTTCTTGGCCGGCGTCACGTTCTTCAGGCCATCGGCGCCGGCGGCGGCGGCCGGGTCGCCGTCGTCCTTCATGCGGTTGATGACGAGCTGCTGGCCGATGGTGAAGAGGCCGTTGATGGTGGAGTAGAGGGCCAGGGCGCAGGAGAAGGAGTAGCAGAAGAGGATGAAGATATAGGGCATGAACTTGAGCATCTTGGCCTGGGCGTTGTCCACCGACGGCTGCGGGGTGAGGCGCATCTGGATGACCATGGTGGCGCCCATGAGGAGCGGCATGATGTTGATGGGCAGGCCGAACACGTGGGCGACGGTGTCGGCGGCGGCGAGGTCGGTCGCCCACAGGAACGGCTCGAACCGCAGCTCGGCCGCGCTCTGCAGCATGGTGAAGAAGCCGAAGAAGAACGGCATCGTGATCAGGATGGGGATGCAGCCGCCGAGCGGGTTCACCTTGTGCTGCTTGAAGAGCTCCATCGTCGCGGCCTGCATCTTCTGGGGGTTGTCCTTGAACTTCTCCCGGACCGCCTGCATCTCGGGCTGGATTTTCTGCATGCGCTTGGCCGAGCGCGAGGCGGCGATGGTGAAGGGCACGAAGACGATCTTCAGGATCAGGGTGGTGAGCACGATCGCGAGGCCCCAGTTCGGCAGCCACTGGTGGACCCAGGTCATGAGGGTGAGCAGGATCTGGCTGAAGAACTTGAAGAAGCCGAACTGCATGACCTTGTCCTGGTCGACCTTGAAGACGGCGGAGTTCGAGAGCCGGCGGTACTCCTTCGGGCCGACGTAGAAGCTGAGCGCGAGGGTCGACGAGCCGTGCGCGGGGAGCGGCCGGAGGTCGAACTGCGCGGCGCCGGCGAGGCCGTAGGCGCTCTTCTGGTCGTCCGGGGCGGTGGGCCGCAACTTGACGCGCTGGGTGGTGAGGCCCACGCCGGGCTGGTCGGGCGTGAGGATGCCGGTGAAGAACTGGTTGTCGATGGACGCCCAGGCGATCGGTCCGCCGCTGGTCACGCCGGCCTTCGGCTCGCTGGCGCCGATGCCGAAGAAGCCGCTGCCGCCCTCCAGCGCGGTCCGGTTGATGAAGGTCTGGTCCTGGCCGTTGGAGTAGCCGGTGGCGACGCGCTGGCCGTAGACCGTGTCGTTGACCGGGGCGATGGTGCCGAGGCTGAGCGCGATCCGGGAGAGCGGCACCAGCTTGTCGGTGAGATTGCGCAGGGTGGTCTCGTGGCGGAGCTGGTAGGGGTCGTGCTGGTCGTCGGGCTGGGCGACGAGGGTGTAGCGGCGCGTGACCTCGACCTGCTGGCCGAGCACGGCGCGGTAGATGATCTCGGTGGCGGTCTGCGAGACGAGCTGGAAGGCGGTGTGGCGGTCGAGCCCCGGGTAGTCGACAAGCGCGAGCATCGGGTCGGCATGCCGCGCGTTGAAGAGGTAGGGCTGGGGGTGCTTCAGCTCGGCGGGGAACTTGCGCAGGGCGATGTCGCGGATGGCGCCGCCGAAGTCCGTGAAGTGCACCGTGAGGTAGGCGTTCTCGAGGGTGGTGACCGTCGCCTGGGCGGGGGCCGCGGTCAGGGCGGTGACGGCGGACGGCGCCGGGGCGGCGGCGGGGAGCAACGCCGTGTCGGCGGTGGGGTCGGCCGGGGCGACGACGGCGGGGCGGGCCGGCGCGGGCGGGGGCGGCGGGGCGAATTTCTGGCCCAGGTACAGGCTGGCGAACGCGGCGACGATGAGCAGGCCGCCGATGAAGGTGTTCTTTTTGTCCATGAAAAGGTCGCGAGGGAGGGGGAGGAGCGGTCAGCCGCGGGCCGGAGTGGCCTTGGTGACGCTGACGCAGGAAAATTTCAGGCGGGCGGGCACGGGGTCAAACCCGCCCGGATGCAGCGGGGTGCACTTCACGAGCCGGCAGACGGCGAGGAGCGCGCCGGCGAGCAGGCCGTGCGTGCGGATCGCCCCGGCGGCGTAGTGGGAGCAGCTCGGCGAAAACCGGCAGCCGCAGGCGGCGCCGAAGATCGCCGGCAGCGCGGGCGAGAGCGTCCGCTGGTAGAGCCAGAGCAGCCCGAGCGCGGCCTGGGCGGGCAGGCGACCCAGGCGGGAGGGGAGGGACGGGCGCTCAGGCATGGGGCGGGCGGGGGAGCTGGCGGCACGCGGCGGTGAACTTCTGGACGAGGGCCGGGTAGGCGAGCCGGTTGACCGCGGCGCGGGCCACGAGCAGGAGGTCGGAGCCGGCCGGGACGAGGTCCTGGTGCTGGCGGAAAACCTCGCGCAGGCGGCGCTTGGCGCGGTTGCGCTGCACCGCGGCGCCCACGGAGGCAATCGAGGCGACAACCCCGACGCGGGGGAGGGCGGCCGGGACGGCGGCGGGGTCGCGGGAAAAATGCCAGAGCGTGAAGGCGCCGCAGTCGAGGCGGCGGCCCGACTCGCGGACGGCGCGAAAATCGCCTGGGCGGCGCAGGTGCTGCTCAGGACGGAAGCGCATGGGACCACGGCTCGCGGCTGCGAGCGGTCTCAGACGACCGTGAGGCGCTTGCGACCCTTGAGCCGGCGGGACTTAATGACCTTGCGGCCGCCTCGGGTGGCCATGCGGGCGCGATAACCGATCTTGCGGGCGCGCTTCTTGCGGTGCGGGCGGAATGTAGGTTTCATGGCTTTTGAAGAAAAAGAGGGTCAGAAGTGCCTGACGCCCCCGGGGGTGTCAAGGGCGTGATTTGGCCGCCTTGGAACCCCGGAAAACCGCCGGAATGACGGGAACCCCCGCCGGCCCGGCCCTTCAGCGGCTCCAATCGAAGGCCACGAGCACCGCCGCGTGTTCCTGCAGGCGGGCGTAGCCGGCGGCCGCCTCCCCCGGGGCGAGCACCAGTGAAAGGAGGTCGTCGACCCGGAGCCGGCGGCCGGCCAGGAGGTCGAGCACCGCCGCCACGTCGCGCGGCTGGTGATCATGGGGAAACAGCAGCTGGGACTCCCCGCGGGCGCAGGTCTCGTAGCGGAGCGCCACGGGGTCGGCGTAGCTGCCCTGCACCACGATGCGGGCCGAACGGTGGCGGGGATCGTCCGGGGACGGCGGCCGGCCCAGCGCGATGGCCTCATTGAGCACCGCGGCGACCCCGGTGGCATCCACCACCACGTCGGCGCCCGCGCCCAGCAGGGGGGCGAGGTCCGCCGCGAGCGAATCCGCGATGAGGACGGCGGTGAGGCCGCCGGCCCGGGCGAGCGCCACCCGAGCCGGATCGCGGTCGGCGGCGAACACCCGGGCGCCGGCGGCCTGGTGCAGGCGGGCCGCCAGCAGCCCGATCGGGCCGAGCCCGATCACCGCGACGGTCTCCTCGGGCTGCCCGCCGCTGCCGTGCCGCCCATGGTAGGCGATGGCGGCGAGCTTCGTCAGGCTGCCCGCCAGCGGCCCGACTCCCGCCGGCAGGGGAAAGAGGTCGGCGGCGGCGCGCACGGAATGCGCCACGTGCGCGCCCCAGCACACCGCGTGGCGGCACCGCCGGCTGCCGCCCGGGGCGAACACCTGGGTGCCGGGCGTGAGGGAGACGCCCGGACCGGCCGCCAGCACCTCGGCGGTGGCGGTGTAGCCGGGAATCACGGGAAAGGCGGGCATCCGGCCCTGCCGGCCCGCAAACACGCGGAGTTCCGTGCCGGGACTGACGGCGGAGTACAGCGTCCGCAGGAGGACCTCACCCGGGCCCGGGTCGGGGATTTCCGTTTCGTCCCGCGTGACCTGGCCGGGGGCCGTAAACAGCAGGCACGATGTTTTCATGGTGGCGGTGGAGTCGGGTGGGTTCGAGGCCCGCGCCTCAGTAGCCCATGGCGCAGCCGTCCTTGCGGCTCTCGCTGGCGCCGCGGTAGACGTGGTTTTTCGCGTCCCACTGGATCGCCTGGTAGCCGCCGAATCCCCCGTTGCCGGCGCGCACGTCATGGCCGCGCTGCACGAGGGCTCGGACGCTCTCGGCGGGCACGCCGGTCTCGAGCTGCACGAACCCGCCCGTGCGCATCTTTTCGCCGGTCGGCTCGGAGGAGCCGTCGTGCTGCCAGCGGGCGGCGTCGCCGGCCTCCTGGAGGTTCATGCCGAAGTCGATCAGGTTGGTGAGAATCTGCACGTGGCCCTGCGGCTGCATCGCGCCGCCCATGACCCCGAAGCTCAGCCAGGGTTGGCCGTCCTTCATGACGAACGCCGGGATGATCGTCTGGAACGGGCGTTTGCCCGGCGCGTAGACGTTGGCGTGGCCGGGCTCGAGGGCGAAGAGTTCGCCGCGGTCCTGGAAGGTGAAGCCGAGGCCCGGCACGGTGATGCCGGAGCCCATGCCGCGGTAGTTGCTCTGGATGAGCGAGACCATGTTGCCCTCCGCATCGGCGGTCGCGAGGTAGATGGTGTCGCCCTCCTGCAGGGCGGGGTGGCCGGCATCGTAGGTGGCGGCCGCGCGGCGGGGATCGATCAGCGGCCGCCGCTGGTCGGCGTATTTTTTCGAGAGCAGGCCGGCCAGCGGGATCCGGGCGAAGGCGGGGTCGGCGTAGAACTTCGCGCGGTCCTCGAACGCGAGCTTCTTGGCCTCGATCATCGTGTGCAGGGCGTCGGGGGAATTGTAGCCCATCGCGCGGAGGTCGTAGCCCTCGAGGAGATTCAGGATCTGGAGCGCGGCGATGCCCTGGGAATTGGGCGGCAGCTCGTAGACGTCGTAGCCGCGGTAGTTGACCGCGACCGGCTCGACCCAGGTCGCGGTGTGCTGGGCGAGATCCGCCTTGCGCAGAAAGCCGCCGTGCGCGCGCATGAAGGCGTCGATCTGGTCGGCGATCTCGCCGCGGTAGAAGGCGTCGCGGCCCTGCTCGGCCAGGAGCCGCAGCGTGTGGGCCAGCGCGGGATTGCGGAAGATCTCGCCCTCGGCGGGGAGGTGCCCGCCCGGGGCGTAGGTGGCGAGGAAGGCGCCGGGCAATTTATCCGCGCGGGCCAGGGCGACGTTGTTCGCCCACTGGCCGGCGATGTACTGGGTGAGGGGGAAACCGTCCTCCGCGTAGCGGATCGCCGGCGCGAGCACCTCCTTCATCGGCCGGCGGCCGAACCGGTCGTGCAGTTCGAACCAGCCGCTGGCCGCGCCCGGCACGGAGATCGGCAGGAAACCGCGCGGGGGGATGTGCGTGGGGCTGCCGGCCTTGGCCAGCTCGGCCTGCAGTTGCTCGTAGCTGAGCCCGAGCGGCGAGCGCCCGGAGGCGTTCAGGCCGTAGAGCCGCTGGGTCTTCGCCTCGTAGACGATGGCGAACAGGTCGCCGCCGAGGCCGCTGCCCGTGGGCTCCATCAGCCCGAGCGCGGCGTTGGCGGCGATGGCGGCGTCCACCGCGGAGCCGCCGGCCTGCAGTAGATCGAGGCCGATCTGCGTGGCGAGCGGCTGGCTGGTGCAGACCATGCCGTGTTGGGCGATCACCACGGAGCGCGTCGCGAAGGCGCGGCCGTTGACGCGGTCAATCTGGGCGACCGCGGCGGTGGAGCACAGGACTGCGGCCGCCAGGGCGGCCAGGAACCGGGGTGTCATGGGGCCAGCGTGAGGGAATTGGCGGCGAGCGCAGGCCTAAAGGTGCGCGCCGCCTACTCGTGCCACGCCACCGTCCGCCGGCCGCGGGCGTCGCGGTCGAGCACGGGCTGGGCCCGGCCCGCCACACTGCCCCGGCCCGCGCGCTCGAGGTCGAGGATGATGACCTCGTTGCGGCCGCGGCGCAGCCAGCAGCCGGGGACGTAGAGCGTCTGCTGCGGGCCGATGTGCCAGAAGCGGCCGAGGTGATGGCCGTTCACCCACACGTGGCCCTTCCGCCAGCCGCGCAGGTCGAGATGGGTGTCGCCGGGCGTGGACAGGCGGAAGGTGCCGCGGTGGAACGCCGGGCCGCGCCCGGCCGTCCGCCGCCAGCGGAGCCGCCGCAGCTGGGCGGCGTCGAGTGGCAGGTTGAAGATTTCCCAGCCCATCACGACGCCGGCCGGATAGGGCACGGGAAACTCGACCCATTGCGTGATGCCCTTCCGGTCGAGCAGGTGCGGCCCGTAGTTCACGCGACCCATGCCCTCGACCAGGAGGTCGAGCTGCTGGTCGCGGCGGCGCGCGCCCAGCTCGACGCGGTTCTGGCCGAGCCGGCGGTCGAGCGTCGCGACCCGCCGCCCGTCGAGGTAGACGAGGCCGTAGTCGTGGACGTCCCGCACCGTCAGCCGTCCCGCGGCGCCGGCCCAGAGACGCGAGCGATAGAGGATCAAGCCGTAGTTCTGGCCGTAGGCTTCCATCGGCCGCGGCTGCACGTCGCGCTTGGGCGCGGGCAGGTGGTCGAGCAGGGCGGCGGACGCGGTCAGCCGGAAGCGGGGCACCGTGATGAGTGGGCGGGGCGGCGGCGGCACCGGCGGCAGGGGCCCGGGGACGTGGCGCTGGATCAGCGCGCGGAGCCGGCGGAACTTCCCGGTGACCCGGCCCGTCTCGTCGATCGGCGCGCCGAAGTCGTAGCTCGTCACGGCCGCGAGATACTCGCCGTCGGGGCCGGTGTTGGCGCCGGCGGAGAAGCCGAACGAGGTGCCGCCGTGGGCCATGTAGAGGCTGAACGACGCGCCGTGCGCGAGCATCCAGCCGACAACCTGGTCGGTCCGCGCGGGCGGCACGCAATTGTGCGGCTTACCCCAGTGGTCGAACGTGCCCGGGTAGAATTCGCCGCAGGCCAGCGGGGCGTCCGCCCGGAACCGGCGGAGCTTCCGGAAGGCGCCGGCGGGATCCAGCGGGAAGTTCGCGACCGGGAAGGCGCCCGCCACGGCGCCGCGCCGGAACGCGTCGGGCCCGTCACAGGTGAAGAGCGGCACCGCGAAGCCGGAGGAGCGAAGCGTGTCGCGGACGAAGCCCAGGTAGCGGCGGTCGTCGCCGTAGCTGCCGTACTCGTTCTCGACCTGCACGAGGATGATCGGGCCCCCGCGCGTGCTCTGCAGCGGGGCGAGCTCGCGGCCGAGCCGCCGCAGCCAGGCGCCGGCGGCGGCGAGATAACGAGGGTCGCTGCACCGCACCCGCAGGTCCGGCGTCGCCAGCAGCCAGGGCGGCAGCCCGCCGAAGTCCCACTCGGCGCAGACGTACGGGCCGGGCCGCAGGATCACCTTGAGCCCCTCGGCGGCCGCGAGGCGGACGAATGCGGCGACGTCGGCGTCGCCCCGGAACTCGAACCGTCCCGGCGCCGGCTCGTGGACGCTCCAGAAGATGTACGGGCTCACCGCATTGAGGCCCAGGGCGCGCAGCATCTGCAGGCGATGGCGCCAGTAGGGGCGGGGGATGCGCGAGAAATGGAGCTCGCCGCACCGGAACTGGAAGGGCCGGCCCGCCAGCTCAAAGCCCGCCCGCCGCACCACCAGCCGGGAGGGGGAATCGCGATTCGGGGATTTCACGCGCCGCCAGCGTGAGCCGGGGCGGCGGCGGCGACACGCCAAAAAACGCCGGCGCCGGCGCGGAGTTTTCCACGCGCCGGCCGCGCGGCCCGGGCGGCTCGGGGGGCGCCGGAATCCCGCGGCGAAAGCGCCGGCGGGGTGAGCCTAATCCGTCCCGTCCGATTCCGGTTCCGGCCGCGGGGCCGGCGGCTTGGGCCGGACGCGGCGCTGGCGCGCGGCGTCGATCTCCTCGACCTCGGGCTCGGGGATGCGGGTGAAGGCGATGCGCAGCGGGGCGTAGCCGGTGGCGCCGTGGGCGCCGCCGAAATAGACGGAGTTCTTGCCGAAGGTCTGGTTCAGCGTGTCGACGGCGCCGAGCAGCCGGGTGCGGCTGGCCTCCTGCGCGCCCGCAAAGAGGTCGCCGGTGTGCAGGGTGGCGGGGAGCAGCCGGTGGAGGATGACGCCGACCTGCTGGGGCGCGAGCGGCTGGTGCGCCGCCGGCCGGCGGGACCAGAGCTCGTTGAGCGCGTGGGTGAAGTGGAGCGTGTCCTGGGTCTCGTTGAAATGCAGGTCCGCCTGCCACTCGGGGCCGTGGCGGTAGCTCACCGCGAGCTGCAGGGCGCCGGCGTAGAAACCGTCGTGACGCAGGCGCATCGCGGCCTTCTGCAGGAGGCGGTGCAGGACGGCGAGCGCGGCGGCCCCGTGGCGCTGGGCGGGCGGCAGCACCTGGCTGTGGCCGACGGAGGCGGCGCGCGGGGCCGCGCGCTCCTGGACCCCGCCGTGCAGCCAGTCGTGAAAGCGCGCCCCCTCGACGCCGCCCCAGACGGCGCGGAGGCGGGCGCTGCTGGCGGCGTAGAGCTCGGCGACGCTGCCGATGCCGGCGGCGCGCAGCCGCTTTTCCATGTTCGGGCCGATGCCGGTGAACTCGCCCAGGCGGAGGTGCAGGATTTTCTCGGGGAGGTCGGCCGTGTCGAGCAGGACGAGCCCGTCGGGCTTCTGGAGGTCGGAGGCGAGCTTGGCGATGAACCAGTTGGGCCCGAGGCCGATCGAGCAGCGGAGGCAGCGGCCGGCGTCGCGGTAGATTTTCTGGCGGATCTCCTCGGCCAGCCGCCGCGCCCGGCCCGGCTCGGCGAGGTCGCCGGACAGCTCGCACTCCAGCTCGTCGATCGACTGGACCTTCTTCACCGGCACGAGGGACTCGACGATCGCCTTCAGCCGGCGGTGGTACTGGATGTAAAGTTCGGGCCGGGCCTCGACGACGATGAGCCCGGGGCACTGCTGGCGCGCCTCGCCGACGCGGACGTTGCGCTGCAGGCCGCGCTGCTTGGCCTCGAGGCTGACCGCGATGGATCCGCTGGTCTCCGCCAGCACCGGCACGACGATCACCGGCTGGCCGCGCAGCTCCGGCCGGTCCTGCTGCTCGACCGAGGCGAAGAACGAGTTGAAGTCGATGGCGAGGGCGCGGAGCACGCGGGGGATTCTCCGCCGGGGCGGGGGGCTGTCACGGGAAAAGGAATCGGGCCTCCCCGGATCCCCGGTCTTGACGGGCGCCCGCCGGACCGGCTTCCGTGGTTGCCTCCCGCCCCTTCCTGCCTGACCCCTCCTGCCATGCGCATCGCGGTTTTTGCCGACACCCATGACCGCTATCCGCCGTCCCTGCCGGGGCGGCTCAAGGAGGCGGACGAGATCTGGCACCTGGGCGACGTCTGCGCGCCGGAGCTGCTGGAGGAATTTGCGCGGCTGGGCCCGCCGCTGCAGGTGGTGCGGGGCAACTGCGACCTGCACGAGGCGTGGCCGGAGACCCTGGCCCTCGAGCGCGGCGGCGTGGCCTGCTGGCTGGAGCATGTCCCGCCGGCCCGGGCGCCGGCGGGGGTGGCGGCCGTGCTGCACGGCCACACGCATGTGCCGCGCGACGAGCTGCGCGACGGCGTGCGCTGGCTCAACCCGGGCTGCATCACGCGGCCCCGCGGCGTCGCGGCGAGCTTTGCCTGGCTGACGGTGGCGCGCGGAAAGTTGACGAGCTGGGAACTCGTGCGAGTCTAGCCCGGATGGCAACTCCCGTGACACCGCCCCGGTCCGGCCGGGCGCCGCGCCGCCTTCCGGCGGGGCGCCGGATCCCCCCCGGCCGCGCATGACGAGCCTGGGGCAGCAGGATTTATTCGGGCTGGCCGCCCCCGTCCCGGCCGGGTCGCCGCCGCCGGCGGCGGGGGGCGTCGTCTTTGAGCGCCGCCCCCGGGCGCACAACTACCGGCTGACCCTGCGGCGCGACGGCACGGCGGTGGCGGTGATCCCGGTGCGCGGCTCGGTGCGCGAGGCGGAGCGCTTTGTGGCGCAGCACGCCGACTGGCTCGAGCGGGCGCGCGTCCGGCAGGCCCGCCGGCCGCGGGGCGCGGAGTGCTGGACCCTGGGCACGCATGTGCTGTGGCGCGGCGAGCTGACCCTCCTGCGCCGGGCGCAGGCCGCGCCGGAGGCCGGGCTGGCGTCCGGCTTCCTCACCGGCCCGGAGCCGGCCCGCCCGCAGGTCTGCCTGGGGGCGGACGTCTTCCGGGTGCCGAGCTTCGACGGCGACCTGCGGCCGACGCTGGAGGCCCACTTTGCGCGGCGCGGCAAGATCGAGCTGCCGGCGCGCACCTGGGAACTGGCGGCGGTGACCGGGGTCGACGTGAAGCTCGTGACGGTCCGCAACCAGCGCTCGCGCTGGGGCTCCTGCTCGGCGAACGGCACGGTCTCGCTCAACTGGCGCCTCGTGCAGACCCCGGAGCGGGTGCGCGACTACATCATCTACCACGAGCTGATGCACCTCCGGGAGATGAACCACTCGGACCGCTTTTGGGCGCGGGTGGAGGAGGTGTGCCCCGACTGGCGCGAGGCGGAGCGCTGGATCAAGCGCAACGGCAGCCTGCTGGGGCTGTGAGGAGGCGGCCGGCGCGACCCGGCGGCCCGGAAACCGGAGGCCAAGTGAGGGATTGCTTCCGTCCGGAGCCTGGGCGCAATGACAGGCTTTGCTTTCTCCCATGAGCCAAACCCCGCGCATCATCCCGATCCCAGTTTCGTGCCGCCTGACCGGTGGCGCGCCCTTTCCGCTCACGGCGCACACCGTGGTCGCGACCGGCGGCGAGGCCTCGCTGCGGGGCGTGGCGGGGCAATTGGCCAAGCTGCTGGGCGTCGCGGCGGCGGAGTCGGCGCCGGCGGGGGGCAACCTCATTGCGCTCCGCGTCGATCCCGCGCTCACCGCGAAGCTCGGGGCGGAAGGCTACCTGCTGACGGTCACGGCCGGGGGCGTGTCGATCCGCGGCGGCGGCGCGGCGGGCGTGTTTTACGGGACGCAGACGCTGCGGCAGCTGCTGCCGCCGGACCTCGAGCGCTTCGGCTGGCGGGCGGGCGGCGGCGGGCTGACCGTGGCCGCCCTGGAGATCGAGGACCGGCCGCGCTTCAGCTGGCGCGGCTCGCTGCTCGATGTCAGCCGGCATTTTTCGCCCGTGGCCGAGGTCAAGCAGTACCTCGACACCCTCGCGCTGCACAAACTCAACGTCCTCCAGTGGCACCTGGTGGACGACCAGGGCTGGCGCATTGAGATCCAGC
Organism: uncultured Opitutia bacterium; assembly: GCA_903830425.1. GTDB lineage: Bacteria > Verrucomicrobiota > Verrucomicrobiia > Opitutales > Opitutaceae > Opi-474. Next base: position 24,205 of record CAIKTR010000064.1, on the reverse strand, counting down.
AATATCCCAAGTTGACGAGCGTCGGCGCGTGGCGCGACAGCACGGTCCGCGTGGGCGACGAACCCAACCTCGACGACATCCCGCACGGCGGGTTCTACACCCAGGAGGAAATCCGCGAGGTCGTGGCCTACGCGGCGGAGCGGTTCATCACGGTGGTGCCGGAGATCGAGCTGCCGGGCCACAGCTCGGCGGCGCTGGCGGCCTATCCGCAGTTCGGCAACACCGACGCGCCCGGCTACGCGCCGAAGGTGCAGTCGCGCTGGGCGATTTTCCCCGAGACCTATGCGCCGAAGCCGGAGACGCTCGCGTTTTTGGACCACGTGTTCACCGAGGTGCTTGCGCTGTTTCCGAGCAAGTTCGTCCACATCGGCGGCGACGAGGCGATGAAGGACCAGTGGGAGGCGTCGCCCACGACCCGGGCGTTCATGCAGGCGAACCAGCTCCAGGACGGCCACGAGCTGCAGAGCTGGTTCATCCGCCGCACGGAGAATTTCCTGACGCAGCACGGCCGCCGGCTGATCGGCTGGGACGAGATCCAGGAGGGCGGCCTCGCCCCCGGCGCGGCGATGATGGCGTGGCGCGACGTGAAGTGGGCGATCGAGGCCGCGCGCCTCGGGCACGACGTGGTGATGGCGCCGACCTCGCACACGTATTTTGACTATTCGGAGGGCACGGCGGAGGAGGAGGGCGGCGCGATTGGGGCGCAGACCGGGCTGGAGAAAGTCTACGCGTTCGACCCCATCCCGGCGGAGCTCGAGCCGGCGCATCATGGGCGCGTGCTGGGGGCGCAGGGCCAGTTGTGGCGCGAGCGCATGCCGAGCCTGCCCGTGGTCGAGCACCGGGCCTTTCCGCGCCTGAGCGCGCTGGCCGAGGTCGTGTGGTCGCCGGTGGCGCGGAAGGACTACGCCGACTTCCGCCGCCGGCTCCCCTGGCTGCTGGCGCGGCTGGACCGGCTGGGCGTCAACTACCGCCGTCCGCGGCAGGCCACGCTGCCCGCCGCCATTCCGATGGTGCCGCACGCCTGAAGGCGGGCGGGCCGCCGGACCTCCCCGAGTGGGGGGGCCGGGCGGTGGTCGCCGGGCTAGCGGATGTCGATGAGCTCGACCTCAAACACCAGCGTGGCGCGTGGCGGGATGCTCGGCGGCCGGCCGCTCAGGCCGTAGGCGAGCCAATAGGGAATGATGAGCGTGCGCTTCTCCCCCTTGCTCATGGTGAGGAACGCCTCGTCCCAGCCCTGGATGGCCATGCCGGTGCCCAGCCGGAAAGTGAACGGGGCCCCGCGCCGGTAGGAGCTGTCGAACGGCGTGCCGTCGAGCAGGCGGCCGTCGTAGTGGACGATGACTTCCTGGCCGCTGCGCGGGGTGGAGCCGCCGGTGCCGGGGGCGCGCTCGACGTAGAGCAGGCCCGAGTGGAGCCGGCGGGCGTTGCCGTATTTCTGCCGGATGAGGGCCGCGTCGGTCTCGCTGAGCTGCGGGGCCTCCTCGGACATGGCCTCGCGCATGGCGGCGTTGATCGGCCGGCCCGGCTCCTTGCGGGCCAGCAGGCCGGAGCGCACGACGAGGGCGAGCGTGAGCAGGATGAGTCCGAGCAGGAAGAGGTAGACCGTGTTGCGCATGGGCGGTGTCCGGGACCGTGCCGGGTTTGGGGCCGCGGTGCAAGTGTGCCGGTCAGGGGCACCGAACCAAGGAAGGCCGGCGTAGCGCCGGTCAGGATCGGCAGGCTAAGCCCCGCCCGACGCTCGGGGCGGGCGGACCGTCACAGCCCGTAGGTAATCGTCCGGGCGCCGGCGATCCCCAGCACCGTGATCGGCGTGCCGGCCACGTAGGTCGTCGGATAGATCTCGTTGGCGACGAGATCGAGGTTCTTCACGTAATTGGTCTGGCCCACGAGCATGCCGATCGAAACCGTGGAGCGGCCAAACTCCATCATGTACTGGTCGGTGGCGGCGGCGAGCTGCCGCGCATTGCTCATCACGGCCTTGTCCTGGGAGGCGCTCCGGATCTTCTGAAACCCCGGAATCGCCAACGCCGCCAGCATGCCGATAATGACCACGACGATCATGATCTCGACCAGCGTAAAGCCTTTGGCGGAGTGGGGTTTCATTAAGCAGCTTGGGCTACGGTATTTGAGCGTGTGACAAGATAGACTAAATTTGTCTAAACTCCCGTAAAAATTGGTCGATACGTAGAATTACGATGTCGGGTGGGGTGTGGCTGGAAGCGAGTCCGGCAGCGCTCTCGCTTAAGCCACTGTATCCTCAAAGCATTATGTAGTAGAAGTTCGCAGAACGTGCCAAGGGTTAAAAGTAGCTAATTTCAACTGGAGGAATGATCAGGGAGTGGATACGGCCGGTCGGGCGAGCAGGTCGAGGGCCACGGCGGTGAGGGCCGCCACGCCGGTCGTGAGCGTGGGTTCCGGCAGCGGGGCGAACTTGCTGGAGTGCAGGGAAGGCAGCGGGGAGCCGGTGCGCTGGCTCTCGGCGACCTTGGCGGGATCGACGGCGCCCAGCCGGAACAGGCAAAGGGGCACGTGGTCCGTCGTGCGGCCAAACTCGCTGAAGTCCTCGCCGCCCATCTCGGCGTCGATGCGGCGCACGCGGTCCGCGCCGAACCAGCCGGCCAGAGTGCCATGGACGCGGCGGGTGAGCGCCGGGTCGTTGTAGGTGGCCGCGACGGAGTCGTCGGCGACCACGGTGACGATCGGCGCGAGCTCGTCGGGCAGGCCGGCGGCGAGGGCCGTGCCGCGACAGATGCGGCGCACCGCCGCCAAGGTGTGGGCGCGGACGGCGTCCGAGTAGGAGCGGAGCGTGAGCTGGAGCTTCACCTCGTTGGGAATGATGTTGGCCTTGGTCCCGCCGTGGATGGAGCCGACGGTGACGACGGCCGGGTCGATCGGCCGGGTTTCCCGGCTCACGATGGTCTGGAGGGCGACGACGATCTGCGCGGCGAGCACGACCGGGTCCTTGGTGGCGTGCGGGTAGGCGCCGTGGCCGCCGATCCCGCGCACGGTGATCTCGACGGTGTCGACGTTGGCCATGGCGAAGCCCTCCACCGTGCCGAGGCTGCCCGCGGGGAGGGTGGCGCTGTCGTGCAGGGCGACGGCGAAGTCGGGCCTGGGAAACTGCCGGTAGAGCCCGGCGGTGAGCATGGCCCGGGCCCCGGCGCCGCGCTCCTCGGCGGGCTGGCCGACGAGGACGAGCGTGCCGGACCACCGGTCGCGCAGGCCGGCGAGGACCCGCGCCGCGCCGGTGAACACCGTCATGTGCACGTCGTGGCCGCAGGCCTGCATGACCGGCACCTCGCGGCCGGAGAGGTCGGGGGCGCGGACGGTGCTGGCGTAGGGCAGGCCGGTTTCCTCCGCCACGGGCAGCGCGTCGAGGTCGGTGCGCAGCAGCAGGGTCGGCCCCGGCCCGTTCGCCAGGACGCCAACCACGCCGTAGCCGCCGAACCGCTCCGTCACCGTGAACCCGTCGGCGCGCAGCGCGGCGGCGACCTTGGCGGAGGTCTGCACCTCCTGGAAGGAGAGCTCCGGGTGCTGGTGGAGGTCGGTGTAGAAGGCGAGGAGCGCGGGATAGTCGGCGGCGACGCGCGCGGTGACGAGGTCGCGCACCGCCGGGGCGGCGGCCGGCGCGAGGGCGGGGAGGAGCAGGGCGAGGAGCAGGGCGGGACGGAGCGACATGGGGTCAGGGGTGGGGTTCAAACTTGAAAAGGAGCGCATCGAGCACGGCGTCGACCTCAAACTTGAGCAGCTGCGCCGGGGTGAGCGGCTGGCCGGGCGCCGAGTGCCGGACGTAGTCGGCGGCGGCCCGCTCGGCCTGGTCCTTGGCCGCGTTGAGGAAGGCCTGTTTCGCGCGAAACAGGTCGCCGCCCGCCAGCCGCCGGTGGCCGGCCGCCGGGCCCGCGAACTGGGCCAGGCGGTCCTCGCCGATCCACAGCGCCCATTCGTCCCGGTCGGAAAAATAGACGGCGAACACGGCGTCCGGGCCGAGTCCGAGCTGCCGGGCCATCGACCCCGCGAGCAGGGCCGGGCGCTGGTCGGGCGTCTCGGGCGTGAACCGGTCGCGGAGCCGGGCGTAGATTTTGCGGCCGGTGGCGCGCTCGAAGTTGGCCAGCTTGACTTGGAACGCGCGGGCGCGCGGCGGCTCGGCGGGCAGGAGCCGGTCCGGGTCGTCGAAGTGCGCGGCCGGGCCCGGCTCCCGGGCGGCGGCGTATTTTTTGGCCTGGGCCGCGCGGGCGGCCTGGGCGGCGGGGTCGGTGCGGAAGGCCTGGGCGGCCGCCCCGACGCGCCGGAGGCGCACCGCGGTCATCCGGTCGCCGGCCTGGAGCAGCGGCAGGAGATCGCCCCCGCGGACGACCCGGCCGAAGACGCTGTGCAGGTAGTTGAGGCGGTTGACCTCGCGGAGGGTGAAGAAGAACTGCGAGCCGTTGGTGTCGGGGCCGCTGTTGGCCATGGAGAGGATGCCGGGGCCGTCGTGCCGCAGGCCGGGCACGAACTCGTCGGCCAACAGGTAGCCGGGCCCGCCCTCCCCGGTGCCGAGCGGATCGCCGCCCTGCACGACAAAGTTGGGCACGACGCGGTGGAAGGTGAGCCCGGAGAAAAACGGGACGCCCGGCTTCGGGCCGAGGGCGCCCTCGGCGAGGCCCGCGAAATTGGCGACGGTCAGCGGCGCCTGCTGGTAGAACAGCTCGGCGGTGAGGACGCCGCGCGGCGTGACGAACTCCGCGTAGAGCCCGTCGGGCAGGTCCCCGGCCGGGGGCGGTTGAACCGCGCCGCTGGCGGCGCCGGCGGCGAGCAGGGCGAGGAGCGCGCAGAAGGATCTCATGGCGGGGAGAGGCTGGGACGGTGGGGCCGGCGGGACAATGAAACTCGCCGGGCGACGGGGCGGCGGAGGAATATCTGGTTCCGTCCGCCCGTCAAACCTGCCACGGTGCCGCCATGAAAAAAGTCCCGGCGCTGGTCACGGTCCTGCTTGGTGGTCTGCTGGTCCTGACGCCGGTGCAGGCGGCCGGCGGCGGCGGATCCTTCCTTCCGCCCGGGGCGATTGACCTGCCCGCGGTGCTACCCCCGCCGCCGGCCGCGGGCTCGGTGGCTGCGCTCGGGGATCTCGAGACGGTGCGCCAGGTGCAGGCGGCGCGCACGCCGGCGGACGTGGCCTGGGCCAAGCTCATCGAGAAGGATCAGGTCTTCAACCATGCGAGCGTGCTGGGATCCTGGTTTACCCGGGAGAACCTGCCGGTGACCGCGGAGTTTCTCCGGCGGGTGACCGAGGACATGTTTGCCGCCGGCAAGGGCGCGAAGGGAATTTTCCCGCGGCCCCGCCCGCCGCGCGCCGACCCGGCGGTGCAGCCCTGCGTGGAGCTGTCCGACAGCGGCTCCTACCCGAGCGGGCACGCCATGCAGGCGCACGTCTGGGCCGCCGTGCTCGGGGATATTTTTCCGGACCGGCAGGCGGCGCTGCGCGCCCGGGCGCAGCAGGCGGCCTGGGGGCGGGTCGTGGGGGGCGTGCACTACCCGAGCGACTTGGTCGGGGGGCGCCTCCTCGCCGAGGCGATCGTGGCGGCGCTGCGGAAAAGCCCCGCGTACCGCGCCGGCCTCGAAAAATGCCGGGCGGAGGCGGCGCCGTTTCTCCTGCAGCGCGCGGCCTGAGCCTCAGGGAATCCGCAGGGTGCGGCCGACGACGAGGCTCTTCTCGTCGTTCAGCCCCTCGCGGTTGGCCGCGAGAATTTCCGACCAGCGGTTGGGCGTGCCGTAGTACCGGACGGAAATCTTGGTGAGGGTGTCGCCGGCCACGATGACATGCGTGCGCGCGGCGGGGGCCTCCGGGGCGGCGGCAGGGGCGCTGCCGGGGTAAGTCGGGGACGGCATGACGGACCCCGAGGAGGAGGTGCCGAGGGTGAGACGGGTCCGGAGCTGGTTGTTCTCGAGGGAAAGCGCGGCGAGCTGGTCCTGGGTCCGGCGCAGCTGGTCGTGCAGCCCGACGGCCTGCGCGGCGAGCGGCAGGGCGTCCTTGGCCACGGCGAGCTCGGCCGCGAGGGCGGATTTTTCCGCGAGCAGTTTTTCCTGGGCGGCCTGGAGCTGCTCGTTTTCCGCCTGCAGCAGGGTGTAGCTGCGCAGCACGATCGCGAGCTTGGCCTCGGCGCTGTCCTGGGACTCGGCAGGAGCGGCAGGCGCGGCCACGGGAGCGGGAGCGGCGGGAGCCACGGTGGCTGCAGGAGTCAAGGTGGCCGCAGGAGTTACGGTGGCGGCGGGAGTGAGGAGAGCGGCCGGTTGGGGCGGGGCGACGGGCGCGGCTTTGGGCGCGGCCGCCTGGCCGTGGGCCCGGGCGGCACCGGCAAGCAGGGACACGAGGGCGAGGGCGACACGGAGCGGATGGGAGCTCATGGGCGGCAGGATGGAAGGAATTGGGCCCGAGGCAATCTTTCGCGCCGGCGGCCGGCGGCGGGCCGCGCTCCTACGGGATCCGGAGCGTGCGCCCGACCACGAGGCTGCGCTCGTCGCGAAGGACGCTGCGGTTGGCCGCGAGGATATCGGGCCAGCGGTTTTGCGTGCCGTAATACTGGCGCGAGATTTTTCCGAGGGTGTCACCCGGGGCGACGACGTGGGTGCGCGTGACGGGCGGGGGCGGCGCGGGAGGCGCGGGCGGGGTGGTGGCCGCGAGGGCCTGGGGGGTGCCGGGGCGGGTGGGAGAGTTGGGTCCGGTCGGGGGGGTGCCCATGAGGCGGGCGGGGGCGGGCGGGTTGGCGGCGGGGGCCGGGGCGGCGGTGATGCGGCCGACGGTCTGGGAGACACTGGCGATGGTCGCCTTCAGGCGGGTGTTTTCCTCGGCGAGCACCCGGTTGGAATTCTGGGCCTCGGTCGCCCGGCGCCCGGCGTCGGCAGCCTGGGCCTGGCTCTGGCGGAGCTGCTCGCGGTCGGAGCTGGCCTGGGCGGCCTGCGCGGCCGCGCCGGCCACCTGGGCCTGGAGGGCCTCGGCGGCGGCCTTGCGGGCGGCGAGCTGGCCCTCCAGCGCAGATTTCTCGGCGGCGATTTTTTCGGCCCCGGTCTTGAGCGCCTCGTTCTCGCCCTGCAGCACGGTGTAGCTGCGCAGCGCCTGCGCGAGCTTGTCCTCGGCTTCGGCCTTGGCCGGGTCGGCGGCGACGGGGGCGGCTTGGGCGGTCTTGAGCTGCTGCTGCAGGGCGGTCCGCTCGCCCTCGAGCGACTGCACCTGGGCGCCCTGGCGGGTGAGCTGGTCGGCGGCGGCGCTGGCCTGGGTGGCCAGGGCGGCGCGGGCCGCCTCGACGGTCTCCAGCTTGGTCCGGAGTTCGGCGGCCTGCGCCTGCTGCGCCGCGAGCTGGGCCAGGGGCCCGGCGGTGGCGGCGAGGTCGGTCCGGGCGCGGGCGGCTTCCTGCTGCGCGGCGGCGAGTGCGGCGGCCTGGGTCGTGGCCGCGGCGGCGGCCGCGGACAGCTGCTCCCGGGTGGTCCGGAGTTCCTGCTGGGCGGCGGCGAGTTCCTCGGCGGACTTGGCGGCGGCGGGGGTGGCGGCCGTCAGCTCGGCCAGACGGGCGCGGGCCTGGGTGAGGTCCGCCTGGGTGGCCGCGTGGGCCTGCCGCTCCTTGGTGAGGTCGGCCTGGGCGGCCAAGCCGGCCTCGGCCTGGCCGCGGGAAGATTCGCCGGCGGCCTGGGCCGCCTGCAACTGGACCCGCAGCGGGGCGAGCTGATTGGCCAGCTCGCTGCGGGTGGATTCGCTGGCGGCGAGTTTTTGCCGGGAGTCGTCCATGGCCGCGCGGGCGGCCGCGAGTTCGGCCTGCAGGGCGGCCAAGGCGGCCTGTCGCTCGCGGGCCTGGTCGACGGCCTGGGCGAGCTGGGTCGCGAGAGCCTGCTGGTCGGAGGAATTTTTCGCGGCCAGGGCGGTGTGGTCGGATTCGCCGGCGGCGAGCTGGGTCTTCAGACGGGTGAGTTCGGCCTGAAGTTCCTTGAGCCGGGCGGAGGCTTGATCGGCTGCCGCGGCGGCAGCGGTCTTCGCGGCCAGCTGGGCCTGGAGTGCGGCCGTCTCGGATTGGAGGGCGCGGAGCTGGTCCGCGGCTTGGGTGGCGCGGGTTTGGGCGTCCGTGCCGGCGGCGGTGGCGGCGACGAGCTGCTGGGTGAGCGCGGCGATTTCCCGGGCGGAGCCCGCGGCGGCGGCCGCGGCCTGGGTCCGGGCCGACTCGGCCGCGTCGCGTTGGCTGGTGATCTGGGCCAGCTCGGCGGCGCTGGCCGTGGCGCTGGCCGTGGCGCGGGCCGTGGCGCGGGCCTGGGCCGCCTCGGTGGCCTGGCGGGCGGCGGTCGTCAGCTCGGCCAGACGGGCGCGGGCCTGGGTGAGGTCCTTCTGGGTGGCGGCGTGGGTCTGCCGCTCCTTGGCGAGGTCGGCCTGGGCCGCGGTGCGGGCGGCCTCGAGCGTTTGTACCTGCGTCTTGAGGGTCGCGACCTGCGCGCTGGATTCCTGGGCGGCCTGCTCGGCCCGGCGTTGCGTCTCGCTGCCGGCCGCGGCGCCCGCTTGGGCCAGCTGCGCGGCGAGCTGTTCCTTCTCGGCGGCGAGCTGGGTGCGCGTGCGGTTGGCGGCGGCTTGCTCCGCGGCGAGCGCGGCGCGGGCCGATTCCGTGGCGGCGAGCTGCGCCTTCAGGCGGGTGTGCTCCGCTTGGAGTTCCCCCAGTTGCGCGGCGGATTGACCGGCGGCCGCGGTGGCGGCGGCGAGCTGGGCGGCCAACTCGGTCCGGGCGGATTCCGCGACGGCGGTGGCGGCGGCGAGGGCGGATTCCGCCTTGGTTTTGTCGGCCGCGGTGGCGGCGGCTTGCTGGCGGGCGGCGTCGAGGGTGGTGGCGGCGGCCTGGGTTTGGGCGTCGCGGGCGGCCAGCTGTTGCCGGGCGTCAGCCGCGGCCTGGCGCGCGGCCGCGAGCTCCGCCTGCAGCGCGACCGTTTTGGTCGCCAGCGCTTCCTTCTGGGTGTCAGCCGGAGCGGAGCGAGCCTGGGCGAGCTGGCCCGCGAGTGTCGCCTTTTCGGCGGTGAGGTTGGCGACGGCCTGGTCGGCCGCGGATTTTTCCGCGGCGAGCGTCGTCCGCGCCGTCTCGGCGGCGGTCCACTTGGCCTGGAGCTCGGCCAGCTGCGCCTGGGCGGCGGCGAGCGGGGCGCCGGCCTTGGCGTCGGCGGCCTGGGCGAGCCGGGCCGGCTGCTCGGCGAGCAAGGTCTGGGTGCGTTCCAGCTCCTTCTTCAGCTGGGTGTTCTCCTGCCAGGAGGCCGCGAGTTCCTCGCTGAGCTGGCGGCGGTCGTTCTGGAGGGAGGCCAGTTCCGCCGTGCCGGGCGCGGCGGCTGGGGCGGGGGAGGTGGGCTCCGGGGGCCGCGTTATCGGGGCGGGTGGCGGGGGAGGAGAGGGGGCGGCGACCGAATTGAGGCTGAAGATGCGGGTGCCGGATTTGGCGGAGGTGCCGCGCGCGGCCGGCAGGGTCTTGGCCTGGGCGGCGAGGGTGGCCCGGTAGGTGTCGAGCCGCTTCCGGCCCTCGGCGAGCTGGGCGTCGGTGAGGCTGCCCAGGACGGTGTTGAGCGCCTTGCCGGTGGAGCCGTTTTCCGCGGCGAGGGTGAGCCAGGCCAAAGCCTCGGGCAGGTCCGCGGGCAGCAGCTGTCCGGAGGCGTAGGCGAGGCCCAGGTTATATTGCGCGACGGCGTTGCCTCTTTCGGCCTTGGACCGGAGTGAGGCGATTTCCGCGGGCTCGGCGGCCAGGAGCCGGCAGGCCGAGACGAGCAGCAGCAGCAGCTGGGCGAGGCGGGCGGTCGAAAACATGGCGAGGAATCAGTAGGGGTTCTGGCTGTCTACTCAACACGCGAATCCCGGCCGGTCCGGGGCGGGCGCGTTACGGGCGGGGCGGCGCGGGGGCCTGACGGGCGAGTTCGGCCTGAAGTTTGGCGATGGTTGCGGCCTGCTCCCGGAGGCGTTCCTGGGCCTGGGCAAGTTCGTCGCGGAGTTGGGTCAGCTCGCCCCGGGCCTCGGGCAACGGGCCCGGGCCGAGCGCCTCCGGCCGGGCCGGGAGGAGGAGGCCGGTGGATTCCGGGGGCCGGGTCACGGGGGCGGCGGGGGAGGAGTCGGGCTCGGCGGAAGGAGCGTCGGACATGGGGGTGAGGCTGAAACCGCGGTTGGCGGGTCGGCGGGCGGGGGGGCGGCCGGCGGCGGCCCCGGTGGGGCGGCCGGACAGGACGGTGCGGTGGGCCGCGAGCCGGCGGCGGCCCTCGGCGAGCTGCTCATCGGTGAGGCCGCCGAGCACGCGGTCGAGGGCGTTGCCGGTCGAGCCGTTTTCCGCCGCCAAGGTTAGCCACGCAAACGCCTCCGGCAGATCGACGGTCACCAGCTGGCCCTGGGAGTAGGCGAGGCCGAGATTGTACTGGGCGAGGCTGTTGCCCTTTTCCGCCTTGGCGCGGAGCGCGGACACCTCGGCCGGCTCGGCGGCGAGGAGGCCGGAGGGGCAGGTCAGCAGGAAAAACAGGGAGCAGGAGGCGAGGCGGCGCATGAGAGTGGACCCGAGGTGTCTGAGGGAGAGACAGCATGCATCGATTTGGGTGCAATTGCCAGATTTTAGCGACCGGCGGGCGGCGCCGGCGATCCGGGGCGGCGCGGGTTCTTGGGGGTCTCCCCCGGAATTTTTGACGCAGCCTTGCCAGCGAAAGTAAGCCTGCTTACTAATTACTCCCATGGTGATTCGTCCGTCCCGCTTTGACCGGCACCTCGGGTTCATCCTGGGCGACATCAGCCGGCTGGCGCGGAAGGAGTTTGAGCGGCGGGTCCGCGGCTTGCGGCTCACGCGCGCCCAGTGGCTTTTTCTCTATCATCTGGCCCGGCAGCCGGGGTGCACGCAGAGCGAGCTCGCGGAGAGCCTGCAGATGGAGCGGATCACGGTGAGCCGGCAGGCCGACCGGCTGGAACAGGCCGGCTGGATCGAGCGCCGCGACGATCCGCGGGACGGGCGGGCCTACCGCCTGCATTTGACGCCGCAGGCGGAGCGCATGACGCTGCGGCTGGAGGCGGCGGCGGGGCCGCTGCGCGAGGCGTACCTGAGCGGCCTTTCGGCTGCGCGTCGCACCGCGTTGATCCACGACCTCTTGCACGTCAAAACCAATCTCCTCCGGATGGAGGCCACCGCCAAACAACGTCCCGATGAAAACTAACTCCCGCCCCTTATCCCCCCAGTTTTTCCTGCCGCTGCTGGGTGCCGTGCTGCTGGCCGGCGCCGGCTGCGGCCGCGCGGCGAACCGCGGGGCCGGCGCGGCCCCGGCCGTCCCGGTGCAGACCGCCGTGGCGGTGCAGCGGGACGTCCCGCGCCAGATCGAGGCGATCGGCACGGTGCAGGCGCAGCGCACGGTGAGCGTGAAGTCGCAGGTCGACGGGGTGATTGCCCAGGTCAATTTCGAGGAGGGCAACGAGGTGCAGGCGGGGGACCTGCTGCTCACGTTGGACCGCCGCCCGTTCGAGAACAGCCTGCGCAGCGCGCGGGCGGACCTGGCCAACGCCCGGGCGCTGGCGGAGCAGGCGCGGGCGGAGCTCGCCCGCTACCAGCGGCTCGACCAGCAGGCGGTCGTCTCGAAGGAGGAATACATCCAGTATGTCACCAAGGCGGAGACGACCCAGGCGCAGGCGCAGGCCAAGGAGGCGGCCGTGGCCAACGCCGAGCTGCAGCTGGGCTACACCGAGATCCGGGCGCCGATCGCGGGCCGGACGGGCCAGCGGCTGCTGCATGAAGGCGCGCTGGTGAAGGCCAACGACAGCAACTTCACCCTGGTCACCATCAACCAGCTCGCGCCGGTCGCGGTCACCTACGCGGTCCCGGAGAGCGCCCTGAACGAGATCCGCGCCGCCCTGGCCGCGGGCCGCGCCACGGTGACGGCCACGGAGCGCACCAGCGGGGTGACGCGGACGGACGGGCGGCTGGTCTTCATCGACAACACCATCGACCCGACCACGGGCATGGTCACGCTCAAGGCGGTCTTCCCGAACCAGGACCTCGCGTTCTGGCCCGGGCGGTTTGTGTACGTGGTCACGCGCATGGGGGTCGACCCCGGGGCCATCGTGGTGCCGTCGACCGCGGTGTTGAACAGCCAGACCGGGGCGACGATCTACGTGCTCAAGCGGGATGCGACGGTGGAGCTGCGCGCGGTGCAGGTCGCGCGCACCGCGGGCGACGACACGCTGATCACCACCGGCCTGGCGGCGGGCGAGACGGTGGTGACGGACGGCCAGCTCCGGCTGCTGCCCGGCGTCAGGGCCGAGGCGCGCCAGCTCTCCGGCGCGCCGATCGGCGCCGCCCAGAAACCCTAACGGCCCCCGCCATGAATCTTCCGGAACTCTGCATTCGCCGGCCGGTGATGACGACGCTGCTCACCGCCGCGCTCTGCCTCTTCGGCCTGATGGCCTACCGGCTCCTGCCGGTGAGCGACCTGCCCACGGTCGACTTTCCCACGATCGTGGTCAGCGCCAGCCTGCCGGGCGCGACCCCCGAGACGATGGCCAGCGCGGTCGCCACGGTGCTGGAGCAGCAGTTCTCGACGATTTCCGGCATCGACTCGATGACCTCGACGAGCGGCACCGGCAGCACGTCGATCACGCTGCAGTTTGCGCTGGAGCGCAACATCGACGCCGCGGCCCAGGACGTGCAGGCCGCGATCGCGGCGGTCCAGCGGCGCCTGCCGAACGACATGCCGGCGCCGCCCTCGTTCCGCAAGACCAACCCCGCCGACCAGCCGGTGCTCTACCTCGCGCTCAGTTCGCCGACCCTCCCGCTGTCGGTGGTGGACGAGTACGCCGAGACGATGCTGGCCCAGCGGATCTCGACGGTGGACGGGGTGTCGCAGGTGCAGGTGTTCGGCGCGCAGAAATACGCGCTGCGGGTGCGGCTGGACCCCCGGCTGCTCGCCAGCCGGGGCATCACGCTGGACGAGGTGCGCACGGCGCTGAGCGCGCACAACATCAACCAGCCGACGGGCCTGCTGGACGGCTACCGCCAGACGGTGCAGATCCTGGCGAGCGGGCAGCTGGCGAGCGCGAGCGACTTCACCGGCATCGTGGTGGCGTACCGCCGCGGGGCCCCGGTCCGCCTCGGCGAGCTGGCGCAGGTGATCGACAGCGTGCAGGACGCGCGGGTGGCGAACTGGTATGGCGAGCGGAACCCGGCGGGAAAGCTCGACCTGGCGCGGGCGGTCGTGCTGGCGGTGCAGAAGCAGCCCGGGGTGAACACGGTCGCGGTGGTCGGCCGCGTGCGCGCGCTGCTCCCGCTCTTCGCGCGGCAGATGCCCGAGGCGGTGAGCCTGAGCGTGCTGCGCGACGCCTCCGAGGCGGTGCGCGACTCGGTGCACGACGTGCAGACCACCCTGCTCCTCTCCATCTCCCTCGTGGTCCTGGTGATCTTCCTCTTCCTGCGGTCGGTCTGGGCGACGGTGATCCCGAGCGTGGCGATCCCGATGGCGCTGCTCGGCACGTTCATCGTGATGTATTTCTTCGGGTACTCGCTGGACAACCTGTCGCTGCTGGCGCTGACGCTGTGCGTCGGGTTCGTGGTCGACGACGCGATCGTGATGCTCGAGAACATCGTGCGGCACATCGAAAGCGGCCTGCCGGTGCGCGAGGCGGCGTTCCGGGGCTCGCGGGAGATCGGCTTCACCATCCTCTCGATGACGCTGTCGCTCGTGGCGGTGTTCATCCCGGTCATGTTCATGGGCGGGATCCTCGGCCGGCTGCTGCACGAGTTTGCGGTGACGATCACGGCGGCGATCCTGGTGTCCGGCGTGGTTTCGCTGACGCTGACGCCGATGCTCTGCAGCCGCTTCCTGCAGCCGCACGGGCACGGCGGTCCGGCGGCGGGCTCGGCGCACGGCCGGCTCTACGAGTGGAGCGAGCGCCAGTGGGCGCGGCTGCACGGCCTGTATGCGCGGACGCTGCAGGTCAGCCTCCGGCACCGGCTGGTGGTGCTCGGGGTGGCGGGCCTGATGGCCGTGCTCACGGTCGGGCTGGTGAAGGTCCTGCCGCAGGGCTTCATCCCGACGGACGACACGGGCATCGTGCTGGTGTTCACGGAGGCGGCGCAGGACATCTCGTTTGAGGAAATGGTGCGGCACCAGCAGGCGGCGGCGGCGATTGTCGCGCAGCAGCCGTATGTCGACGCCTTCATGTCCGCGATGGGGGGCGGGGGCGGCGGCATCAGCTCGACGTCCAACCAGGGCCGCCTCTTCATGCGCCTGAAGCCGCGGTCGGAGCGGCCCGCGATCGCGTGGATCGTCAGCGACCTGCGGCAGAAGCTGGCGGTCATTCCCGGGCTGCGCGCCTATCCGCAGGTGCCGCCGGCGATCCGGATCGGCGGCCAGCTGACCAAGGCGCTCTACCAATTCACGCTGACGGGCAGCGACCTGCCGGAGCTGTACGCCGCGGCCGGGGCGCTGGAGCAGGGGTTCCGCCGCCTGCCGCAGCTGACCGACGTCAACACCGACCTGCTGATCACCAGCCCGCAGCTGCGGGTGGACATCCAGCGCGACCGGGCGGCGACGCTCGGCATCACGCCGCAGCAGGTGGAGGACGCGCTCTACAGCGCCTTCGGCACCCGGCAGGTCTCCACCCTCTACACGCCGACCAACCAGTATTACGTCATTATGGAGGTGGCGCCGGAGTTTCAGCGCGACGCGTCGGCGCTCTCGCTCATTTACCTGCGGTCCCGCGGCGGGAAGCTGGTGTCGCTCGACACCGTGGCGACCCTGCGCCGCGGCGTCGGGCCGCTGACGGTGGCGCACCTCGGCCAGCTGCCGGCGGTGACGCTGTCGTTCAACCTCAAGCCCGGCGTGGCGCTGGGCGACGCGACGGCGGCGATCGAGGCGCTGGCGCGCCAGACCCTGCCGGCGACGGTCAGCTACAGCTTTGTCGGCGCGGCGCAGGCGTTCGCCTCGTCGCTGCGGGGGATGGGCCTGCTGCTGCTCACGGCGGTGATCGTCATCTATATCGTGCTGGGCATCCTCTATGAGGACTTCATCCACCCGCTCACGATTCTCTCCGGCCTGCCCGCCGCCAGCTTTGGCGCGCTGGTCACGCTCTGGGCCTTCCGGGAGGAGCTGAACATCATGGGTTATGTCGGGGTGATCCTACTGATCGGCATCGTGAAGAAGAACGCCATCATGATGATTGATTTTGCCATCGCGAAGGAGCACGCGCAGGGCGCGGCCTTCAGTGCCGAGCAGGCGATCGTCGAGGCGTGTCTGGTGCGCTTCCGGCCGATCATGATGACGACCTGCGCGGCGCTGGCCGGGTCGATCCCGATTGCCCTCGGGCTCGGGGCCGGGGCGGATTCGCGCCGGCCGCTGGGCCTGGCGGTGGTGGGCGGCCTGGTGGTCTCGCAGTTGCTGACGCTCTACATCACCCCCGTGATCTACGTCTACATGGATCGGTTCACGTCGGCGCTGCGGCGCCGGCGGCAGGCGGCCCGGTCCGCCTTGCCGGCCGGAGAACCCGCGGGCGCGAAGTAACTTCCGTCATCCGCGGCGGCGGCGGGTGACGTAATTCTTGAAACCTTGCGCCGGCGGTCCTGTCCTTCAGGATTCCTGAACGACCATGAAAACCGCCCTCACTCTCTGTCTGGCCCTGCTCGCGCTGCCGCCGGCGTCGGCCCAGGTGTTTGGCCCGAGAACCGCCTCCGGGGCGGTGTTCGGGGGCATGACCGGCGCCCTCATCGGGCGCCACAGCGGCAGCCTGGGCCACAGCGCCTGGCGCGGCGCGGGTTATGGCGTCGGGGCGGGACTGCTGTTCGGCGCGGCCGCGGACCACTATTACCTGCAGCGCATGGCCACGCGGGTGCCGGTCCCGTCATCCTACTATCCGCGCGCCTACGTTTACCGGGAGGTCCCTGTCAGTTATTACCATGAGCCGATTTACGCCGACGAGGTCGGCGCCGGCCGGTCCTCTTACGCGACCCAGGGGCTGCTGCTCGGTGCGCTGACGGGCGCCATCCTCGGGAACAACAGCGGCAGCCTGGGCCACAACGCCTGGCGCGGCGCGGCCTACGGCGCCGGCGCGGGCCTGCTGCTCGGCGCCCTCGCCGATCACCAGGCCCGACCCCCGGCGGAGTCCGCGACCCGGACGGTGGTCTCCGCCCCGCCGCCGGCCCCGGCCGTGACCCCGGCGCCGGCCGCCCCGGCCGCGCCCGCCACCCCGATGACGTCGGCGAACGCGCTCTTCGGCCGCAATTGATCCGGCGCCCGGTCCCTTTCACCCATCCATGAATACCTCCATTCGTTTTACCCTCCTGGCCGGCCTCGGCGCGGTGGCGGCCCTGCTGGCCGGCTGCGTGTCCCAAGGCGTGCAGAACCCCTCGGGCGTGCCCGTCACCGAGCTGAAGCCCGATGAACGCGGCTTCGTCGCCGGCACCGGCGTCGAGTCCCAGGACCTGGTGGCCGTGACGGACAAGATGGCCCGCAGCATCCTCGCGATCGCCGAGATCGCCCATGCCGCCACGCCGCCGCGGATCGTGCTCGACCCGATCGTCAACGACACGCGGTTCCCGATCAACAAGGACATCTTCAACGACCGCCTCCGGATCGAGCTCAACAAACAGTCGCTCGGCAAGGTGCGCTTCCTGGCCCGCGACCGCATGGCGACGCTGGAGCGGGAGCGCGCGCTGAAGCAGAACGGCCAGGTCACGGCCAGTTCCGACCCGAACGTCACCGAGTTCCGGGGGGCCGACTATTTCCTGACCGGCAAGCTGGCGGGCATGACCACCAAGGCCTCGGCCGGCGTGAGCGACTATGTGCTCTACAGCTTCCAGCTGATTGATGCGCGCACGAGCGAGATCGTGTGGGAGGACTCCGCCGAGATCAAGAAGCAGGGGCTCGAGGACGCGGCCTACCGCTGACGCGCGCCGCGCCCCGGCGCGGCCCCGGTCCATGCGTTGCCTTCGCCCTGAATTGCCGGCCTCCGGGCCGTGGCCGAGAAACCGGCTCCGTCGCGCCGGTTGCTCCCTGGCCCTGCTGGCCGCGCTGCTGGCGGGCGGAGGGTGTGCGACCCCGCCGGGCCCGGCGGCGGCGGCGGCCACCGGCGACCCGGTGGTGGATGGCAACGCCGCGCGGGCGGCCGCCCCGGAGAAGGACCGGGTGCTCTGGAACTACCGCATCGCGGCGGCGGCGCTGCGCGCAGGCAACTGGGACGAGGCCCGCGACAAGCTGGACGACGCCCTGCTGCGGATGGGCGGGATCATCACGAACTCGGCGGAGGCGCGCCAGGCCCGCAGCCTGTTTGGCGCCGAGAGCGGCAAGATCTTCATCGGCGAACCCTACGAGCGCGTGATGGCCTACTATTACCGCGGGCTGCTCTATTGGCGCGAGGGCCAGCCGGACAACGCCCGCGCGTGTTTCCGCTCGGGCCAGCTGATTGACAGCGACGCGGATGAGGCGACGCACCGCGGCGACTACGTGCTGCTCGACTACCTCGAGGGGCTGGCCTCGGCGCGGCTGGCGGCCGACGGCGCCGCAGCCTGGGCCCGGGCCCAGGCCAATGCCCCGGGAGGCCTCCCGCTGCCGCCGTACGCGGCGGCGGCGAACGTGCTGGTCTTTGCCGAATTCGGCCAGGGTCCCCGGAAGTATGCCGCGGGCCCGTACGGCGAGCAGCTCCGCTTTGCGGCGGTCGACTCGCCCGTCCATGCGGCTGCGCTCACGGTGGCCGGCCAGACGCTGCCGCTGCCGGCGTACGACGACCTCAGCTTTCAGGCCATGACCCGGGGCGGCCGGGTGATGGACCACATCCTCGGCAACAAGGCCGTGTTCAAGGGCACGGCCGACACCGTGGGGAGCCTGGCGCTCGCGGGCTCAGCGGTGGCGGCGGACCGGGCCCGCCGCACGGACGGCAGCTACAGCCGCGGCGCGGAGAACACGGCGATCGCCTTGGGCGCGATCGGCCTGCTCAGCAAGCTCGCCGCGGCCGCCACCACGCCGCAGGCCGACACCCGGCAGTGGGACAACCTGCCGCAGCGGCTCAGTTTTGCCGCCCTGAGCCTGCCGGCGGGGGAGCATCCCGCCACGCTGGATTTTTTTGATGCAGACGGGCGCCGGCTCGACAGTCTCACCCGGCAACTTACGCTGGTGGTGGAGGCCGCCCCCCGCGACACCATCCTATTTCTTAGCGAACTTTACCGCTGACCTGCAGTCTCACCCCTCCTGACCATGAAGACCAAGTCCCTGACCACTCTCGCCGCGACGGCCCTGCTGCTCGCGCTGTTCGCCGGCTGCACGACCGCCCCCGGTCCGTTCACGCCCCAGGACACGACGAAATACACGGTTGAGAACACCGAGAAATTCGTGCTGCTCGACCAGCCCACCCAGGTGTCCGTCACCTGCACCGGCCTGCAGGAGCGCACGCTGCCCGACGGGCGCATCGAGGTCGTCGCCAACGTGAAGAACCGCGAGACGCGCCGCATCCAGGTCCAGGTCAACTGCGTCTTCAAGGACGAGCAGGGCTTCACCACCGGGGACGAGACGCCGTTCCAGACGCTCATCCTGGCCGAGAACTCCACCGAGGCCGTGCGTTTCACCGCGATGAACGCGCTGGCCAAAAAATACACCATCCGCGTCCGCCAGGCCCGCTAGTCTCCCGTCCCCATGAACGCCCGCCTCCTGATTTTATCGGCGGCCCTCGCCGCGCCCGGACTGGCCCAGCCGTCCAGCCCGGCGCCCGAGCCGCCCGTCCCGGTCTCGTCCGCCCCCGCGCTCCCGGCCACCCTGGCGGCCCCGCCGGCGGAGAGCCAGCGCCTCTACGGTCCGGCCTCCTCGCTGGTGGCGCCGGAAGCGGCTCAGGCCATCATCGATAAGTTTCGCGTGGCCTACCCGTCGCCGCGGATCGTGATCTACGTGAACCGCGCGCTCGTCGACGCGGCGTCCGGCCTCAAGCTGACGCGCCGCACCGAGCAGGATGAAACCACCCGCGCGACGGTGAAAAGCGACCTGGAGGCGCCCCCGGCGGGCGCTTCGGCGCAGACCCAGATCAATGTCGCCGTCAACGGCCCGGCGGGCGGCGCCCCGGCGGCCGCCACCGGCAAGGGCACCGTGGCGAGCGAGACCACGAAGACCTCGGGCGAGAACACCTATGTGCTGCAGGGCGGGACCCCGCCCACCGTGGCGGACCAGCAGACGGTGCGCGAGGTGGAGCGGCTTTTTGGGCGGGTGTTCCGGAATGGCGGCGCCCGGCTGGCCGACCAGGCCACCGCGACCGCCTTGCTGGGCGACGCGCCCGGCCGGCTGACCGGCACGAGCGACCAGGCGGCGAAGGACCGGGCGGCGCTGGCCGGCATCGCGGACCTTGCGATCGAGGTGCTCATCACGAGCCGCTCCCTGACGGTGGCGGGCCTCGCCGGCGACCAGACTTATGCGGTGCCGGACATCCAGGCCACGGCCATCCGGCTGAAGGATGCCGCGATCGTGGGCCAGGCCAGCGCGGCCGACATCCTGGGCAAGGACGCGCAGGCGGGCCGCATCGTGCGAAACTTTGAGGTGCGCGAGATCACCGAAGCCACGGCGCTGGCGCTGGCGGAGGACATGCTGACGGGCGCGAAGTGAGCGCCCCGGCCTAGGGTTTCGGCCGGGCCGGAGCCGGCTCGGCCGGCGGCGGCGGGGTCGGGTCGAAGCGGATGTGCCGGGCGGCGTCCGCCATTTCCTGTTCGGCGGCCGCGAGCCGGGCCTGTTCCGCCGCGGAAGCGTTCACCACCGGCCGGCCGCTGGAGAAATCGATGGCCTGCCGGTCCTGGATGGGCACCTCGGCGGGTGGCGCGGGCCGGGCGGCCGCGGGGGCTGCGGGAGCCGGGACGCGGGCCGACCGGCGGTGCCACCAGAAACCCAGCAGCACGCCCAAGCCGACCACGGCCACCAGCCACAGGTGCGTTTTGCGCATGGCGCTTATTGGCCCCGGCGCGGGCCGGACTTCAATACCATAAGCAGCGGAGGTGGAGGAGCGCCTGGGCGCCCACGGCGGCGGCGAGGAGCCCGCGGAGCCAGCGGCGGGCCGGGAGCAGCTCGTCGAGGGTGGCGAACAGCACCACGGCGAAGCCCCACAGCGCCGGCAGGATGAGGCGCGACAGCCAGTAGCCCCATTCGTAGGCGTGAGAGACGAAGGGCAGGGTGAGGGCGATCGGCAGGTACCAGGCGAGGGCGAACGTGCCCCACAGGAGGACGCCGGTGCTGGGCGCGAGGGCGGGGCGCCACAGGGCGGCCGCGGTGCGCACCAGAAACGCAAGGACGGCGAGCAGCGCCGGAACCGAAATGAGCAGCCCGAGGCGCACGGACCAGCGGGCCAGGGTCTGCTGCGGTTCCGGCCGGATCGCGCCGTCGTCGAGCTGGCCCGCGTTGGCGTAGTCGAGGACGTCGGTGAACACGCTGAGGTGCAGCAGCGCCGGGTAGCTGTAGCGGTTGTTGACCAGCAGGACGTACTGCGGCTGGCCGGCGACGAGCTGGGACTCCCAGTAGATCGGGGCGTCGAGCAGGCGGACATCCGCCCGCTTCACCCACAGCAGGCTGGACCAGGACAGCTCGCCGGTGCCGTCCCAGTTGAAGGTGTGGTGCGGGACCTGGCCGGCGAACTGGCGCTGGGCGCGGAGCTGGATCCAGCCGGCGAGCAGGGCGGGCAGGAGCAGCGCGAGGCTGCCGATGGCCGCGGCCTGCCGCCCGGTGATCCGCCGCCAGCGCCAGGCGAGGCCGAGGACGACGGCGGTCGCGGGGAGCAGCGCGAGGAACGTGAAGCGGGCGAAGTCGCCCAGGACCAGGGCGAGGCCGGCGAGCAGGGCGTAGCCCAGGCGCGCCCGGGACGTCGGCGCCTCCAGGCTGTGCAGGAGGCTCCAGACCGCGAGGGCGAAGGGCAGCTGGCACACGGCGTCGGCGGCGTAGACGATGCCGCCGACCTGGGTGGCGGGGAGAAACGCCGCCAGCGCGACGGTGGCGAGCCGGAGGGCCGGCGAGCGGAGGCCGCGCCGGGTGGTGGCGTGCAGCAGCTGGAGGGCGAGCGTGTTGAGCGCGATGAAGATCAGGGCGGCCATTTCCCACACCCGGGCGCCGGGCAGGATCAGGTGGCTGGCGGCGCCGACCCAGTACACGAGCGGCCGGTTGGTGAAATCCTGCGGGAACCACTGGTCGGGGTGGGCGAGCAGCTGCTCCGTGCTGGTGGAGTGGAGCAGGAAGTCCTGCCCGTAGACCGTCTGGGTCCGGATGTGGTTCAGCCCGGCCAGGACGAAGGCGAGCAGGAGCAGGCGCAGGGCCCAGCGTTCCCACGGGGGCGGGGTCGGTCGGGGGGCGGCGGCTTCCACCCCGGCTTGAAAGCCGGGAATCGGGGGGGCTGTCAGGCAAATTCGCCGTTGCCGGAATCTGTTTGAAGCGGGTTCCTTCTCCGCCTCCCTTGGGCGCGTGCCGTCCCACCCCTATCTCCGCGAGCTCCGGCCGACGCTCACCCTGGCCCTCCCGATCATCGTCGGGCAGGTGAGCCAGATGCTGATGGGGGTGACCGACAGCGTGATGATCGGGCACACCGGCACGGTGCCGCTGGCGGCCTCGGCGTTCGGGGGCAATGTCTTTGGCGTCTTCTACGTGCTGGGGATCGGGCTGATGCTGCCGGTCGCGGTGCTGGTGTCGCGGGCGCGCGGCGCCGGCCGGGCGGGCGAGTGCGGCGAATACCTCCGGCACGGGCTGGCGCTGGCGCTGGCTTTTGGCGTGGTGGAAACCGGGCTGCTGCTGGCGCTGGGCGCGCGGCTGGCCTGGTTCCAGCAGCCGGCCGAGGTCCTCGCGATCGTCCAGCCCTTCTACGGGCTGATCGGCGCTTCCCTCACGCCGGTGCTGCTCTACCTCGCCCTGCGGCAGTACGCCGAGGCGCTGGGCCGGCCGTGGGTGCCGATGTTCATCATGCTCGCCGGGGTGGGGCTGAACGCCGGGCTCAACTGGGTCCTGATCTACGGGCACCTCGGCGCGCCGGCGCTGGGCCTGACCGGGGCGGGGATCTCCACCCTCCTGTCGCGCACGCTCGGCACGCTGGTGCTGTTCGGCTGGATCCACGGCGACGCGACGCTGCGCGCCGCGCTCCCGCGGCGGTGGTTCGCCCCGCTGTCGGCCGGGCGGGTGCGGGAGATGCTGCAGCTCGGCCTGCCGGCCGCGGGCATGCTGCTGTTTGAGAGCGGCGCGTTTGCCGGCGCCGCCATCATGGTCGGCTGGCTCGGGGCGGTGCCGCTGGCGGCGCACCAGATCGCCCTGTCCTGCGCCGCCACGACCTTCATGTTCCTGCTCGGCCTGTCGACGGCGGCGGGCATGCGGATCAGCGCCGCGGTCGGCGCCGGGGAGCACGCGCGGCTGCGGCCGATCGGCTTCGGGGCGCTCGGCCTGGGCGCGCTGCTGGCGGTGGCGTTCATGCTGCTCTACCTCGGCACCGGCCGGGTGGTCGCGGGCTGGTTCGTGCATGATCCCGGGGTGGTCGCGCTCGCGACCCAGCTGCTGGTGATCACGGCCCTGTTCCAGCTGTTCGACGGCGGCCAGGTCATCGGCGCCGCCGTCCTGCGCGGGCTGAGCGACGTGAAGCTGCCCGCCGGGATCACCTTTGTGGCGTACTGGCTGGTCGCGATCCCCGGCGGCTACTGGCTCGGGGTGCGGGGCGGCTATGGCGCGGTCGGCATCTGGTGGGCGCTGGCGGCCGGCCTGGCGTTCGCGGCGGTCTTTCTCGGCCTGCGCTTCGCGCGGCTGACCCGGGCCGCCGCCCTCCCCGGGCAGGGCGCCGGGCCGCGGCCGGCCGGGTGAGCGGTCACACCCCCAGCCGGGCCTTCACGTCGGCCAGGCCCAGGCCGTCGATGTGGACGAGCTTCTGGCGGGACTTGCCGCCGCGGGCGACGGTGACGGCGCGGCGGGGCAGCGCGAGCTGGTCCGCGAGGAACTCGCAGAGGGCGTCATTGGCCCGGCCCTCCAGGGCGGGGGCGTGGACCTTCACCTTCAGCGCCGCGCCGAGCCAGCCCACGACCTCGTGGCGCGGGGCGTTGGGGATCGCCTTGAGCGCGAGCGTGCACTGCGCGGCCGGCATGGTCAGCCCAGGGCCTCGGCCAGGGTGGCGATGAGGTCGTCGACGGGTTCGGTGCCGACCGACAGCCGGAGCAGGTCCGGATCCAGTCCGCCGGCGGCGAGCCCGGCGCGGCCGGCGGCGGTGGTCACGAGGTCGTAGTGGGCCAGGTACATGAAGGGGCAGATCAGGGTCGTCTCCAGGCCGAAGCTCGGGCCCTTGGGCAGCCGCAGGCGGTCGTAGAACCGGTCCAGCGGTCCGCGCAGGGTGAAGGTGATCATCGCCCCGACCGCGTCCGGGGCGCGGGCGAGGCGCAGGTAGTTCGCCCGCGACGCCGGGTGGAGCGCCCAGTACACCTCGCGCACGCCGGGGTGCGACGCGAGGAAGGCGGCGACGCGCGGCACGCTCGCATGCATGCGGGCGAGGACCGGGCGGGTGCGGCCGATCTGGGCGGCCAGCCGGGCGAGGTCGCGGGCCGGGAGCGGCTCGAGCTTGTCCGCGAGCCCGGCGCGCAGCGCCGCGGCGTCCGGCCCCGCCGGATTGACCGCGACCAGCCCGGCGGTCAGGTCGCCGGCGCTGGCGGTGTACTTGGTCAGGCTGGTGGCGACGACGTCGGCGTGGGGGAGGACGTCGAGGTTGAACACCGAGGCGATGGACGGGTCGAGGAGGAGGCGGGCGCCGTGCCGCCGGGCCAGGGCGGCGAGGCCGGGGACGTCGGCGGTCTGGAGCAGCGGGTTGGTGGGCACCTCGGCGACGATGCCGGCGACGCGGCCGGCGTGGCGGTCGAGGACCCGGTCGAGGGCGGCGAGGTCGAACACGTCGGCGACGTGCACGTAGTCGCCGGGCGTGCGGGTGAACTTCTGCAGGAGGGCGATGGTGTCGAGGTAGAGCCAGCCGAGCTGGATCCAGACGGTCCGGCCGCGCGCGGCCTGGATTTCGGCGAGGGCCCGGAAGGCGGCGTCGAGCGCGTTCATGCCGCACTGGGCGATCCCGAGGTCGGCCGGGGCGAGGCCGGGGAAGGCGGGCTGGAGCTGGCGGCGCACCTCGGCGAGGGCGTCGCCGGCGAAGAGCTCCTCCGGCTCCCGGGCGGCGCGGAGGCCGCGGCGGACGAGCTCATCCTCCGCGACGCGGGAGGAGAGGAAGCCGCCCACGTTCTGGAGGAAGGTCTTGGCG
>CAIKTR010000063.1 GCA_903830425.1 uncultured Opitutia bacterium | reverse complement strand
TGGTCCTATGCCACCGGGGCCGAAATCCTGTCCTCCCCCGCCATCGGGACCGACGGCACCGTCTATGTCGGGTCCAGCGACCACAAGCTCTACGCCTTCGCACCGAACGGCACCAAGCTCTGGGAGTTTGCCACCGGCGCGAGCATCGAAAGCTCGCCGGTGGTCGATGCCGATGGGTCGGTCTACATCGCCTCCACGGATGGCAAGCTGTACGCCCTGACCGCCGCCGGCGCCCTGCGCTGGACCTACACGAGCACCGGCGGACTGGTCTCCACCCCCGCCCTGCGGACGGGCAGCCTCATCCTGGGCACCAGCGCCAACTCCATCGTCTGCCTCGACACCAGCAACGGCAGCACGCGCTGGACCACCACGACGGGCGACTGGGTGGATTCATCGCCGCTCATCGTCCCGAACGGCACCATTTATGTGGGCTGCCTCGACCGGAAGCTCTACTCGCTGACGGGCAACGGCCAGGCGACCCCGGCGGGCGCCCCGTGGCCGGCGTTTCACCGCGACCCCGCCCGGCAGGGCCAGGCCGCCGCCACCGCGCCCGCCTTCACGACCTCGCCGGCCAGCCAGACCGTCACGGCCGGCGGCTCGGTCTCCTTCACCGTCGTCGTCACCGGCAGCCCCGCGCCAACGATCCAGTGGCAGCGGGCCGGCGCGGACCTCGCGGGCGCGACCGGCCTGACGCTCACCCTGACCAACGTCCAGGCCGCGGACGCCGCGACCTACCGGGCGGTGGCCACCAATTCCGCAGGCACCGTCACCAGCACGGGCGCGGTCCTGACCGTGTCGCCGGCGGCCGTGCCGGTCATCCTGACCGAGCCGCAGGGGCACACCGTGGCCGCGGGCGGCTCGGTCGTCCTGGGCGCGGAGGTTGCCGGCAGCGGCCTGTCGTACCAATGGCGGAAGGACGGCGCCATCCTCAGCGGCGCCACCGCCAGCCAGCTCCTGCTGTCCCCGGCCCAGGCCGCCGATGCCGGCAGCTACACCGTGACGGCGACCAGCCCCGCCGGCGCGGTGACGAGCCGGGCCGCCGTCCTGTCCGTCGTCGCCACCAGCGATCCCGGCCGCCTGATCAACGTCTCGGTGCGGATCGTCTCCGGCACCGGCGCCGATGTCCTGATCATGGGCTTTGTCACGGGCGGCACCGGCACCAGCGGCACCAAGCCGCTGCTGATCCGCGGCATCGGCCCCACCCTGACGTCCTTCGGCGTCCCGGGAGCCATGGCCGACCCGATCCTCCAGCTCATCCCGCAGGGGGCGGCGCAGCCCAGCGAGAGCAACGACAATTGGAATGGCGACGCCACCGTGCTGGCCACGGCCAACGCGGTGGGCGCCTTCCCCCTGCCGAATGCCGCCAGCCTGGACGCGGCGCTGGTGACCCGCCTCGCGCCCGGGGTCTTTTCGGCGCAGGTCCCCGGCCGCAACAACACCACGGGCACCGTGCTGGCCGAGATCTACGACGCCCAGCCCGCAACCTTCGATCCCGCCGCGCCGCGCCTGATTAACATTTCCGCGCGGGCCCCGATGGCCAATGACAACCCGCTGATCGCCGGGTTTGTCATCGGCGGCGCAACCGCCAAGACCGTCCTGATCCGCGCGATCGGCCCGTTCCTCGCGCAGTTCTTCGCCCCGGGGGCCGCCATGTCGGATCCGCAGCTGGACCTCTACGTCCGCCAGGCGGGCAGCGACCGCCTGCTGCTCACGAACGACAACTGGGGCGGCGCGACGCTGATCACCCGCACCGGCTCGAGCGTCGGCGCATTCGCCCTGCCCGATCCCGCGAGCCGGGACGCCGTGCTCCTCGTGACCCTGGATCCCGGCGTCTATTCCGCCAAGGTCACCGGGGTCGGCAATGTCTCCGGCATCACCCTCGTCGAGATCTACGAGATCCCGTGATCCGGCCCGGCGGCAGCGCCACGGCGGGCAATTTCGGCTGTAGCACCGGGGCCTTTGGGTGTAGCGATGGCGGACCCTCCCGTGCCGGCCCCTGTCCGTCACCGTCACCGTCACCGTCACCGACCCGCCCCATGCCCCTTCCCGCTTCCACCCGACCGCGATTTCGGTTTCCGCAGCACTGCCCCCGCGGGGCGGCGCGGCTGCTCCTGCTCGGCCTCGCCTGCCGGCTGGGCGCCGGCGTCGCCTTGACCGCCGCGGAACTGCGCGTCGAGCAGCTCGACCTGCGCGAAATCCAGCAGGCCTACGCCCCCGCCTCGCGGCCGGGCGAGGCCTCGGGCGGCGGCCCGCTCCGCGTGGGCCGGACCACCTACCCCGCGGGATTCGGCACCAGCGGCGCCAGCCGGCTCGAACTCGCGCTGGACGGGCGCGGCGAAACGCTGACGGCCCGGACCGGGGTCGACGACACCTCCGGTCCGCTGGCCAGCGTGCGCTTTCTCGTGGTTGGCGACGGCCGGGTGCTTTACCGCGGCCCGTGGCAGCAGCGCTTCGGGCCCGCGGTGCCGCTGCAGGTGGAGGTGCGCGGGGTGCAGCGGCTCGCGCTCGTCGCCGACGTCCGCGGCGAACCCTACGCCCGCGCCGACTGGCTCGCCCCCGTCCTCACCCATGCCGGCACGCCGCCGGTCGCGGTCGCGCCGGAGTCCGCCGTGGGCGAGATTCTGGCCCCGCCCCCCGCGGTCGCGCCGCGCTTCAACCTGCCGGCCGCCGTGGGCGTGCGCCCCGGACACCCCTTCCTGCAACGGGTGAACGTCGCCGGCGCCCGGCCGCTTCAGCTCGTCGCCGAGCACCTGCCCCGGGGTGTCACCTTC
The DNA here is from genome assembly GCA_903830425.1 of uncultured Opitutia bacterium. GTDB lineage: Bacteria > Verrucomicrobiota > Verrucomicrobiia > Opitutales > Opitutaceae > Opi-474. Next base: position 2,282 of record CAIKTR010000063.1, on the reverse strand, counting down.
AATGCAGAACGCCAGGTGCTCGAGGGCGTCGCCCCCGCCGAGCCGGGCGAACACACGATCCTCCTGCGCGCGGAAAACCACGCCGGCCGCGCCGCGTGCGCCCTGCGCCTCGTGGTGGGCGACACCCTGGCGCTCACCCCCTCGCAGGGCTGGAGCTCCTGGTATGGCATGTCCTTCAAGGTCTCCGACGCCTGGGTGCGCGAGGCCGCCGAGGCGCTGCTGCGCACCGGGCTCGCCGATCATGGCTGGACGCTGGTGAAGCTCGACGAGGCCTGGATGACGCGCCCCGGCCCCGACGACCCGCGGCTGGTGCGCCTCCGGGCGCAGGAAAAACTGGGCCGGTCGCCCGGCTACTGGAAGGGCACGGTGAACGACCCGACGTTTGCCGGGCCCGCCCGGGACGCCCAGGGGCGCATCCTCCCCAACGCGCGCTTCCCCGACATGCCGGCGCTCACGGCCTGGCTGCACGCCCGCGGCCTGCAGGCCGGCATCTACAGCTCCCCCGGCGTGCTCACCTGCGGCGGCTGCACCGGCAGCTTCGGCCACGAGACGGAGGATGCCGCGCAGTTCGCCGCCTGGGGCTTCGATTTCCTGATGTACGACTGGTGCGCCTACTCGCTCGAAACCGAGGGGCTGGAGCAGGCGGACTGGGAGCGGCCCTACGCCCGCATGGGCGCCGCCCTCCGCGCGCAGCCGCGCGACATCGTCTTCAACCTCTGCCAGTACGGCCACGCCAGCGTCTGGACGTGGGGCGCGAAGGTGGGCGGACAGTCGTGGCGCGTCGACCAGGACCTGATGGACACCTGGGGCGCGGTCGCCGGCGCCGGCTTCTTCGGCGAGGAACGCGACCGCCACGCCGGTCCCGGCCGCTGGAACGACCTCTGCTTCCTCATGCTGGGCTCCATCGGCTGGGAGCGGAACCTGCACCCCGTGCGGCTGACCCGCGACGAGCAGCGCACCCACTTCGCGCTGTGGTGCCTGCGCTCCTCCCCGCTGATTCTCGGCGGCGACCCCTGCGCGCTCGACACCGCCACCGCCGCCCTGCTGACGAACGACGAGGTGATCGCCCTCGACCGGGACCCGCTCGCCCAGCCCGCGCGGCGGGTGGTGCTGAGCGACGTGCAGGAGGCCTGGGTGCGGCCGCTCGCCGGCGGGGCGGTGGCTGTCGGACTTTTCAACCGCGACGAGGCACCCGCGGCGGCGCAGGTCACCTGGGCCCAGCTCGGGCTGCCCGGCACCTGGCGCGTCCGCGACCTGTGGCGCGGTCGCTGGATCCCGGCGGACGCCGCCGGGTGGTCCGGCCGCGTCCCGCGTCACGGCGTGGAACTGTTCCGCCTCGAGCCCGCCGGCCCCTGAGCCCGCGGGCCCGGCGCGCCACCCCGGCCGGCGCAGGCCCGACGCGCGCGGCGCGCACTCACCCAACCGGCGAAACGTTCAAACTTTATCCTCCCCGTCTCCCTCGCCAGGGATTGCAACTCCTTCCCTTCTCCTCATATCAAACTTTCTTCCGTTTCGCTTTTTCCGGACTTCACGGCTGCAGTCCAACACCAGCAGCCAAGGTTTATCCCCCCTTCCCATGAAACTCGATCCCACCGTCACCGCCCGCGGGCTGGTCAAGCACTGGAACTATTTCTCGCACCACATCATCGCGAGCCCGGGCATGGCCCACCCGATGCAGGCCTGCTTTGAGGAATCCTACGTCGTCATCGGCGCCGCCCGCACCATGGACCTGCTGGGAGACGCGCGCATGACCGCCGTCTGCCGCCGGTTCAACGGCCGCATGATGCAGTACCAGGGGGTGCACTACCCGGACATGCTCGACATGGGCTACGGCTACAACCGCAACGCCGCCGGCATGGTCAACTGCTCCTGCGTCGCCGACAACGCCTCCTCCGCCAACGGCATGCTCGAGGGCGTCCGCACCTTCCCCCACCTCCCGGAAAACCCCGCCGTCCTCGCCAGCGTCAAGCGCTTCATCGACCACTGCCTCAAAAACTACCTCACCAGCAAGGGCGTGATGGGCGTCGGCGTCCTCAACCACCAGGTCAACCCCAAGGGCATGGAGGAATACTGGTGCGCCAACGCGCTCTTCGCCGTCACCCTCATCCGCTACGCGGATCTCACCGGCGAGGCCCGGTATTACGACGCCGCCGTGCCGCTGGTGGAGTACATCAGCACCTACGACGACAAGAACCCCCTCTGGGGCGAGTGGTCCAAGAGCGCCCCGTAGCAGATTCTCATCTACACCTCCGAGGGGCTCATCGCCGCCCTCGCCAGCGCCG
>CAIKTR010000062.1 GCA_903830425.1 uncultured Opitutia bacterium | reverse complement strand
TTCTGCAGCGCGTTGAGGGCCGCGCCCTTCCAGAGGTTGTCGCCCGCGACCCAGAACGAGAGCCCGTTGTCGAAGGCCGTGTCGACGCGGATCCGGCCCACCCCGCATTTCACCTGCTCGGCAAACGCCAGCGGCGTCGGGTACCGCGCGTGCGCCGGGTCGTCCACCAGCTGCGCACCGGGAAACGCCTCGATCGCGGCGCGGGCCGCCGCCACGCTGACCGGCCGCTCAAACTCGGCGGACACTGCGATCGAATGCGCCCGCACCACGGGCACCCGCACGCAGGTCGCGGACACCCGCAGGCTCGGGAGACCCATGATCTTCCGGCTCTCCAGCATCATTTTCGACTCTTCGCCGGTGTAGCCGTCGGGGCCGAAGGTGTCGACCTGCGGCAGCACGTTGAAGGCGATCGGGTACGGGTAAACCTTGGGCGTGACCGTCGTGCCCTGCACATGGGCCGTCACCTGGCGCGCGAGCTCCCGCACCGCCTCGGCCCCCGTGCCGGAAACCGACTGGTAGGTGGAGGCGAAGTAGCGCTTCAGGCCGAAGGCCTGGTGCAGCGGCCAGAGTCCCATCAGGGTGACCGCGGTCGAGCAATTGGGGTTGGCGATGATGCCTTGGTGCCCGCGCAGGTCCTGCGGGTTGATCTCGGGGATCACCAGCGGCACCTTCGGGTCCATCCGGAAGGCCGAGCTCTTGTCGATCACGAGGCAGCCCGCCTGGACGGCCGCCGGCGCCAGCGCGCGCGTCACCGGCCCGCCCGCGGCAAAGAACGCCAGGTCCACGTCGGCAAACACCGCCGGCGTCGCCTCCTCAATGGTGATGCTTTTCCCGCCGAACTCCACGGTCTTGCCCGCCGAGCGCGCCGAGGCGAACAGCCGCAGCGTGCCCAGGGGGAATTTTCTTTCGTGCAAAAGCCGAAGCAGCTCTTGACCGACCGCGCCCGTGGCGCCGACGATGCCGACTGTGAAGGAGGATGTTTTCACGATGGAGTCTCCGTTGGAGCGGGTCACCCAAACCTGCACCCGCCTCGGGATCAAGCCCGCAGCGCGGCTGCTCGTCGTGCGGCTCGCCACCCAGACCCTGCAGTTTTACCGCGAACGCCAGCTGGTGCAAAGCTACCCCGTCTCCACCTCGCGCCGCCCGCCCTCGAATGTGAAGGACTCCCGCGGCACGCCCCGCGGCCTGCATGAGATCGCCGAGCGCATCGGCGAGGGCCAGCCCCCGGGCATGGTGTTCAAATCCCGCGTGCCGACGGGCCGGCACTATTCCGAGCTGCCCGGGGCCGGGACCGACGACAACCTCATCACCACGCGCATCCTGTGGCTGCGCGGCCTCGAGCCGGGCCTCAACCGCGGCGGGGACGTCGACACCTACGAGCGTTACGTCTACATCCACGGCACCAACCACGAGGACCGGCTGGGCGAGCGCCTGAGCGCCGGCTGCGTGCTCATGCGGAACCTGGACATCCTCGCGCTCTACGACCAGGTCCGGACCACGGACCAGGTGCTCATCGTGGACTAGCCGCCGGTCCGCCGGAGACGGCGGGTGGCACCTGCCGCCGGCGAAACCGACCGCCGCCTACTGGTTCCGGCCGAACAGCAGGCGGAGGGAATTCAGGCAGACGATCAGGGTGCTGCCCTCGTGGGCGGCCACGCCGACCGCCAGCGGCACCGCGCCGAAGGCCGTCGCGATCACCATCACAATCACCACGCCCAGCGAGATCGTCAGGTTCTGCCGGATGACCGCCCTCGCGCGCCGGCTCAGCCGGTGCGCCGCGAGAAAGTTCTCGATGCGATCGTGCATCAGGATCACCTCCGCCTGCTCGAGGGCCGCGTCGCTGCCGCGCGCGCCCATCGCCACGCCGACATCGGCCGCGGCCAGGCACGGGGCATCGTTCACCCCGTCGCCGACCATCGCCACGCGGCGACCGCCCTCCCCCTTCCGGAGGTCCATGATGGCGGCGACCTTCTGCTCGGGCGTGAGGTTGGCCCGCACCTCCGCCAGACCGAGCTGCTTCGCCACCGCCTCGGCCGCATGCCGGCGGTCGCCGGTCAGCATGACGGTGTGGATGCCCAGGCGCTTCAGCTCCGCCAGCACGCCGCGCGACTCGGCGCGAATCTGGTCCCGCAGCAGGACGCGGCCCAGCACATCCTTGCCCACGACCCAGATCTCGGCGAGTTCGGCCGAGGCGGGCGGCAGCTTCTCGGCCCATTCGGCCAGCGGCCCGGCCTCCAGCAGCTCGCGCCGGCCCAGCAGCGCCTGCGTGTCGCCGAAGCGGCCGCGGACACCCGCACCGACCATGTTCTTGAAATCGGCGATCTCCAGCGCCCGCACGCCGCGGGCGCGCGCATCGCGGACGATCGCGCGGGCCAGCGGGTGCTCGGACTTGGCCTCCAGCGCATACGCCAGCTCCATGATCTCCTGCTCGCGGCCCGCGGGAAAGCTCTCGTAGCCCACCACGGTGAGCTCGCCGGTCGTCAGGGTGCCGGTCTTGTCCAGGGCCACCACATTGATGTCGGCCAGCTTCTCAATGGCCGCGCCGCCGCGGAACAGCACCCCGTGGCGCGCCCCCCAGGCGATGGCGGCGAGGATGGCCGACGGGATCGACAGCACCAGCGCGCAGGGGCTGGCCACGACCATCAGCGTCATCGCCCGGTAAAAGGCCGAGCGGACCTCCGGCGTGTTGGTGAAGGGCGGCAGCTGGAAGCCCAGCCACCAGACGAGGAACATGAGGAACGACCCGCCGATCACCGCGTAGGTGTAGCCGGTGCCAAAACGGTCGGTGAACCGCTCGCTCGGCGCCTTCAGCTTCTGCGCCGTCTGGATGAGCCGGATGATCTTGCGCAGCGTGCTCTCGGCCGGCAGGCGCAGCACCTCGAAGTCGAGCGCCCCCCAGATGTTGATCGTGCCGCTGTACACGGCGTCGCCCGGGCCCTTCTCGACCGGCGTGGCCTCGCCGGTCAGCGTGGATTCGTCACTCGCGCTTTTGCCCTGCACGACGGTGCCGTCGGCGGCGAAGGCCTCGCCGGGCTTCACCCGCACACACTGACCGACCTGAATCTCCTCCACCGCGACCTCGTGCTCGCTCCCGTCGGCTCGCACCAGCGTCGCACGCTTGGGGGCCGTCTTGAGCAGCGCGCTGACCTCCCGCTGGGTGCGGTCGAGCGCGAACTCCTCCATCGCCCCGGAGGCGGAAAACAGGAAGAGCAGCAGCACCGCCTCGCCCCACGCGCCGATGAAGACCGCGCCGAGCGCGACCGCCAGCATGAGGAAATGAATGTCGATCCGCCACTTCCGGAGCTGCTCCCGCGTGTCCACCACCGCGTCCCAGGCCCCGGTGACCAACCCGATGGCATAAAACGTTCGCGCCAGCCAGGGCAGCGCCGGCGCCAGGTGCTGCGCGCAGACGCCCGCGATCCCCATTGTGCCGCAGATCGTCGCCAGCGTCGCCAGCAGCCGCCATTCCTGGTCCTGCGCGGTCGGCTCGGCCTTGATCTCCGGCCACTCCATCTCGCGCCAGAGCCAGAGTTTCTCGGCCGTCACGCAGGTGTCGCGGCCGATCACCGTCGCCGCCCCGTCCTGGCGCAGCAGGTAGCCGGCCGGCGCCGGGCTCGGCGCACGCGCCGCCAGCCGGGCCTCGACCGCCGCAATGGTGGCGGCCAGCTTGGCCTCCAGCGCGGCGTGATCCACCGGGCCGATCGTCGCCATCGAGATCTTGCGCGCGTCCGGGTCCACCCGGACGGCGCTCACGCCGGGCTGGCTGCGCAGAAACTGCACGAGTTCGTTCACCCAGGTCGCATCGGGACTGCTTGGCGTCATGGCAGCATCCGACCGGCCCGGACGGCCCACGGCAATTTCATTTGCGCCGACTCGCGCCCGCCCGTTGGGTTACGAAACCGCTTCATGATTGGCATTCGCGACGATACTGACTCCGCCCCCCCGCCCCCGCCGCCGAGTCAGGCGCCGGCCCTGGCCGCGCGGATCTTCGCCGAGGGCGGGTGGCTGCACGAGGGGCTGCAGTTGGAGCACCGGCCCCAGCAGGAGCAGATGGCCCGGACGGTCGCCGCGGCGATGGTGGCCGACGAGCCCCTGCTGTTCGAGGCCGGCACCGGGGTCGGCAAGTCGTTGGCCTACCTCCTGCCGGGCCTCATCCACGCCCTCGACCAGTCGCGGCAGCTCGTGGTCTCGACCCATACCATCTCGCTGCAGGAGCAGATCGAAACCAAGGACCTGCCCCTCTGCCGCCGGGTCTTCCGGTCCCGCCCTGAACTCGCGCCCTATGCTGACTTCCGCAGCGCCGTGCTTGTGGGCAAGGCGAACTACCTCTGCACCAGCCGGCTGGCCGCGGCGCTGCGGGACAAGCAGGAGCTGTTCGCCACCCCCGAGCACAGCGAGTTGCAGCGGATCGCCGCCTGGGCCGCCACCTCCCCGGAGGGCCTGCGCCACGAGCTCTCCCCCGCGCCCGCCCCGGAGGTCTGGGAATGGGTCAGCGCCGACTCCTCCGCCTGCTCCCGCAAGCACTGCGACGGCGACCACTGCTTCTACCAGCGCGCCCGGGCCCGCCTCCGCCAAGCCCACGTGATCATCGTCAACCACTCGCTGCTCTTCGCCCAGATCAACGCCGGAGGCGCGGCGGAGACGGACGACAGCCGCGGCGTGCTCTTCCCGGAAGATTTTGTCGTCCTGGACGAGGCCCACACCGTGCCGGAGGTGGCGACCGAGCACTGCGGGCTGCGGCTCAGCAGCTACGGCACGGACCGGATGCTCAAGTATCTCTACAACCCCAAGACCCGGCGGGGCCTGCTCGCCAAGCACGGCGGACCCGTGGAGCAGCAGCTCGTGGTCGACGCCCTGGAGGCGGCCGAGCAGTTCTTCGCCTTTCTCGGCGAGCGGCTGCTCGCCCAGCACCCCGTCGTCCGGGTGCGGACGGAGGGCGCGTGCGAGCCGTGGCTCGACGGCCCCCTGCTTGCGCTGATCAAGGCGGTGGGCACGCGGGCGGACCAGCTCGACGAGGGGCGCGAGCGCGACGAGCTGCTCGACCAGCGCGGCCGGCTGAAAACCTACCAGACCAGCCTGCGCCAGTGGCTCGCGGTCGCCGACGACCAGTTCGTCTACTGGCTCGAGCGCTCCGGCCGGCGGCAGACGATCGTCACCCTCCGCACCGCGCCGATCGACGTGGCGCCCTTCGTCCGCGCGGCGCTCCTGCAGCGCCACACCTCCGTGCTCTTCACCAGCGCCACGCTCGCGATGGGCGGCCAGATCGAGCCGTTCCAGCAGCGGATCGGGGCCGAGGGCGCCCGGACCGCGGTGGTGCAGTCGCCGTTCGACTACGCCCGCCACATGCGGGTCTATGTCGCGGCTGACGTGCCCCTCCCCACCGCCCAGGGGGCCAAGCTCGCGATCGCGGTCCTGATCGACTACATCCGCTTCTGCACCCTGCGCGTCACCGGCGGCTCCCTCGTGCTCTTCACCAGCTACCACGACATGCGGCTGGTGGCCGAGACCCTCGCCGCCGAGTTTGCGGCGGCCCAGCGCCCGTTTTTCATGCAGGGGCAGGATTTTTCCCGGACCGAGCTGACCCGCCGGCTGCAGGAGGCGGGCAACGGGATCCTGTTCGGCACCGACAGCTTTTGGGCCGGCGTGGATGTGCCCGGGCCCGCGCTCTCCCAGGTCATCCTCACCCGGCTGCCCTTCGACCCCCCGACCCACCCGGTGGCGGAGGCCAAGAGCGAGTGGATCCGTGACCGCGGCGGCCGCCCCTTCAACGAGCTGACCCTGCCGGATGCCCTGGTCAAATTTCGCCAGGGCGTCGGCCGCCTGATCCGCTCCGCCACCGACCGCGGCGTGATCACGATCCTCGATTCCCGCGTCCTCGCCAAAAGCTACGGTCAACTCTTCCTCGACAGTTTGCCCCATTCGCAGTTTACCAAGCTGACACGGGAACTACGTAACGGACAATTTCACCCTTTCGACTGATGCGCCGGACCGCAGATTCTTCCCCCTTATGACCTCGCTTCGTGCCGTCGCGCATACCGATATCGGCCGGGTCCGGCAACGGAACGAGGACCGCTACCTGCTCGACCTGGACAACCACCTCTTCGGCGTGGCCGATGGCGTGGGCGGGCTGCCCGGCGGGGCGGAAGCCGCCCAGCGCACGGTGGACGAGGTCGCGGCCGCCCTCAGCGCCCAGGGCCCGCAGGCCGACCTCAACGCCGTCGTCCAGCGCGTCAACCTGAGCGTGCACGCCCTCGGCGTGAAGCTCAGCCCGAGCATGGGGATCGGCGCAACCCTGACGTTCGGCCGCGTGGTCGACGGGGTGCTGCACCTGGCCCACGTCGGCGACTCCCGCTGCTACGGTTACCGCGCCGGGCGGATCCAGCTGCTGACCGAGGATCATTCCGTCGAAAATGAGGCGCGGCTGCGGCGCAGCCGCGGCGAGACCGTCTATTACCACGAGGCGAACCGCAACGCCCTGACCCGCTGCATCGGCCAGCCCTCGTCCCCGCTGGTCGACCTGATCGACCGGCCCCTCGCCGCCGGCGACCGCTACCTCTTCTGCACCGACGGCGTGACCCGCCTGGTGCGCGACTCCGAGCTGTGCGAGATGATCGAGCGCGACGCGCTGCCGGAGGACATCCTTGACGAGATCATCTCGCTGGCCATCCGCCGGGGCGGGCCGGACAACGCCACCGGCGTGCTGGTGGTGATTGACGCGGTGGCGTGACGCATGGCGTCGCGGGCCGAGCAATTTGCGGAGCTGGTCCGGCAGCAGCCGGGCAATGCCCTGTTTCGCTTCAGCCTCGCCCAGGCGCTGCTGGCCGACGGGCGCCCGGCCGACGCGGTGGTGCACCTCGAGGCCTGCGCGGCCAGCCGGGCCGACTGGATGATGCCGCGGATCCTGCTGGGCAAGGCGCTGCGGCAGCTCGGCCGCGGGCCGGAAGCGAAGCCGGTCCTCACCGCAGCGCTCGACTTGGCCGTGGCGCAGCAACACGAGGACCCGGAGCGCGAACTGCGCGCCCTGCTGGCGGAGCTCTGAAGCGCCGCGGTTAGGCGGCGCCCTGCGGGGTTGCCCAACCTAGGCCTACCCATCACATCAACCCACCTCCTAGACCGACACTCGCTCCAGTCCATATCCTGCGTCCTCGTCGACGGACACTCCGACTAACTCTCTGGGTGGTTCAACAAAGTGGATCCCGTCGAAGAGCCACGCGCTCCCTCGGGTATATCCAGTTTATTAACCGTTAGTAATCGGAGTCTTGCGTTTCTTAGCTGTTAGTTCGTTAACCCGTCTGAGCGAATTTCACATTCCGGTCCATCCGAGGGGTCGGCCAGGGCGACTTCTTCGACCGGCATTGGCGCTGTCCCGAATCTCACGTCCCCATCAAGATGCTGCTTACCATGAAAATCCGAACCGCCATTTTTCCCTCTATAATCTTTTTATA
>CAIKTR010000061.1 GCA_903830425.1 uncultured Opitutia bacterium | reverse complement strand
CGGCGGCCCCGGCGGGCGCGCGCGGTCCGGTGGCGCGGATGTTCCTCACGGGGCCGGTCCGCGCCCTCGGGCTGCGGCCGGCCTGACCGGTCGCCCGGACCTCAGCCGGCGGGGACCGCGGGGGGATCCGTTTCGTCCGCCGCCGGGCTCCGGGCATTGGCCAGGCCCAGCAGGGTCCAGAACACCACCGCGCCCATCGGGCCCTCCAGCACCACGCCGAAGCAGGCGCTGAGGAGAATGACCCACAGGCTCGACCAGAGCCCGAGAGCGAGCGGTGCCGCCGCCGGGTCGCGCATCACGCGCCAGGTGCGGACGGCCAGCACGCCGCAAAAGCCCGCAAACACGGCCAGCCCGGCGAAACCCAGGCGCCCAAACGCGCTCATCAGGATGCTGTGCGGGCTGCGCGCCGTGAACTCCTCCGTCAGGTCGGGGGAGTATTCCTGCAGGAAGCCCCGGGCGAGGTCGTAGCCGAAGCCGAGGCCGAACGCGGGGTTTTGCGCCAGGGTCTCGCTGGCCACCGCGCGCCACCACATCGTCCGGAAGCGGTTGTTGTCGCTTTTCATGGCGCTCTCCGGGCTGGCCGCCGGGCCCTGCCCGACCAGGTCGGTGAGCGAGAGGATGCGCCCCGTCACGCCCTCCATCCTTTGCTGCGCCCAGACATTGTCGGTCAGCAGCGCGCCGCCGGCCACGACCAGCAGCGCCAGCAGGACGGTCGCCGCCTGCACCAGCGCGAACCGGCGCAGCCGCGAGACCGCCAGCCAGGCCAGCGCGAGCCCGGCGCCCAGCATCGAGGCGCGGTTCTCCCCGCTGATGACGCCGACCAGCTCGAGGGTGGCGAGCGGCCAGACCCAGAGGCGGAGCGCGGCGGGCGCGCCCGCCGCGAGCACCACGGCGCTCACCCCCATGAAGGTCATCGCCAGGTCGCCCTTGAAGTAGATCAGCGGCACGCCCCGGACCACCAGCTGGGTCAGGAAGAACACCGGGAAGGAGCTGGAGAGCACCACGGCCAGCGGCTGGACGAGGCACGCCGCCCCCAGCGCGGCCACGAGGAAACGCCGGGACCGGGCGTCCTGCGCCAGCTGCTGCGCGAGGAAGAAAAAGAGCGCGTAGTAGGTCATCGCGTAGTCGCGGAGGGCCAGCAGCCCGAAGGTGTGCACGTCGAAGGCGATGCGCGCGGTGCCCACCGCCAGCCAGGCGAGCACCATGACGTTCAGCCCGTCGCGCTGCAGGGGCAGTCGGCGCGACACGGCGCTGGACAGCACGAGACCGCCGCCCGTCAGCAGCAGGATGAGCTCGGCGGGCAGGAGCGGCACGGCCGGCATGGGCATGAACTGGGCGAACCCGCGGTTGCCGACGAGGTAGCCGAACAGCCCGAGGCCCAGGATGATCGCCCCCGGCGTGGTGCGCAGCAGGGTCACCAGCAGGCCGACCACCGCCGCCGCCAGCACCAGGAAGGGGAGCGCGTACGCCTCCTCCGCCAGCAGCGCGCCCAGCCAGACCGCGGCCAGCGCGCTGCCGAGGGCGATGAGTTTCAGGCGCAGGGGGAGGTTCATGCGGTCGGTCCGGCGCCGCGGTCGGCCGCGCGGTAAAGCTGGGCGTAGGCGGCGAGCATCGCCGCCAGGTCGAAGCGCTGGCGCGCAAAGGCGTCGGCCCGGGCGGCGACCGCGGGCCAGGTGGCGCGCGCGCCGAGGGCGCGCTGCAGTTCCCGGGCGAAGCCGGCGGCATCGCCGGCGGGGGCGAGCCAGGGATAATCGGCGGGCAGCGCCTCGCGCAGCCCCGCGATGCCGGTGGCGACCACCGGCCGGCCCGCCCGCGCCGCCTCGATCGCCACCAGGCCGAGCCCCTCGGCCCGCGAGGGCAGGAGCACGAGGTCGAACTCCGCCAGGCGTGCGCGCAGGTCCGCGCAGGGCGGGCGCACCTGCACCGTCCACCCGGCCGGCGGCCG
>CAIKTR010000060.1 GCA_903830425.1 uncultured Opitutia bacterium | reverse complement strand
GCCCCGCGCCCGCAGCGGCTCGCAGTAGGCGCCGATCCCGCAGCCGACATCCAGCAGGCTGATCCCCCGCGGCAGGTACTCCGCGATCAGGTCGACGCAGTCCGGGCTGGCCTGCTCCGCGGGCTGCCCGGTCGAGTAGAGGTGCTCGCGGTGGAGCATCTCCGTCTGCTGCGGGTTGCAAAGGCTGCCGTAGGCCCCGCCGGTGTGGTCGTTGGGCAGGAGCTGGATGTGGACGCCGGCGAGGGGCGTGACGGTGCCGTCGGTGAACTCGGCCCGGACCTCGAGGCCGAGGACCGGGGGCGGGGGGCCGCCCAGGGCATAGGTGGCAAGCAGCCGGAAGCCGGTGCGCACCTCGGGCCCCAGCTGGTGCGCGAGGGCGACGTCGGCGCGGGGATACAGCCGGGTCGTGGCGCCGATCTCGCCGTGCGCCGCATGCACCGAGATGCGCTTGATCTTGTCCTGCCGGTGACCGGCGTAGACCCAGCCCTGCACCGGGATGCGCTGCCGGTAGCAGAAATCACCCTCGCGGGGGTGGTCGACGACACTCGCCAGGTGCATTCGGAGGGCGCCGCTCAGCGCGGCGGGAACGCGAGGGAGAAATCCTCCTGCGTCAGGGTCAGGTTCGGGTTGTAGGCCGGATCGCGGTCGAGCCGCCGCCCCCAGACCCGGCGCATGTAGGCCGCCTCCCGGTTGAAGCGCTCGATCTTCTCCGGCGTGTCCTCCGCCCCGCGGCTGGCGGACTCGTGGTGATAGAACTCGGCGAAGGGCGTCCACAGGTTGCGGTGCCCGGCCTGCTGCACGCGCAGACAGAAATCGATGTCGTTGAACGCCACCGACAGGTCGGCCGCGTTGAAGCCGCCGACCGCCTCGAAGGTCGCGCGGCGGATGACGAGGCACGCGGCGGTGACGGCGGAGTAGTTCTGCGCCAGCCGGAGCCGGTTGCGCTGGCCCTCGGCGCCGCGCGCCGCGCCCTTGAAGGCATGGCCGGCGACGCCGTCGCGGCCGGCCGGGCCCGTCAGGCCGAGCACCACCCCCGCGTGCTGCACCGTGTCGTTGGGATAATACAGCAGCGCGCCGACCGCGCCGATCTCGGGCCGGAGCGCCTGGGCCGCCATCTCGTCCAGCCAGTCGCCGCTCAGGACCTCCAGATCGTTGTTGAGGAAGGCGAGGAGGGACCCGTGGGCGGCGCCGGCGGCAAAATTGTTCAGCGCGGAGAAGTTGAACGGCGCGTCGTAGTCGAGCACGCGGACCCCGAGCGCGCGCAGCTCCTCGAAGTAGGCGAGGGTGGCGGGATCGTCGGAGCGGTTGTTGACGACGAGGATCTCGAAATCGGGGTAGGTCGTCTGGGCGAGCACCGAGCCCACGCAGCGCCGGAGGAGCCCGGCGGCGTTCTTCGTCGGGATGATGACCGAGACCTTGGGGGCAGGCGCGGGCAGCGCGCGGCGGATCCGCCAGTGGTGGCCCGCCACCGGGACGAGCTCGGCGGCGACCTGGGTGCGCGCCAGGTGGTCGGTCAGGGCCTGTTTCGCGGCAATGAAGGGATAGTCGCTCTTCTGGTCGATCACCAGCGCGGTGGAGCCCGGGATGGCGCGCCAGTGATAGAGCACGCGCGGCAGGTGGTGGATCCGGGAGGCGTCGAGGCCGGTGACGACCCGCAGCGTCAGGTCCCAGTCCTGGCTGCCCTCGAGGCCGATGCGGAAACCGCCGGCCGCCCGCACGCGGGCGGTGCGGAACACCGACAGGTGGCAGGTGTAGTTCTGGCCGAGCAGCAGGTCCGGGTTCCAGTCCGGCTTGAAGTAGGGGTCGTAGCGGCGGCCCTGCTCGTCGATCTTGTCCTCGTCCGAGTAGATGAACTCCAGCTCCGGTTGGCGCACGAGCGCGAGCACCACGTCGGCCAGCGCGCGCGGCGCCAGCTCGTCGTCATGGTCCAGCAGCGCCACGAATTCGCCGGTGGCCAGGGCCAGGGCGGAGTTCGATGCGGCGGAGATGTGGCCGTTCTCCTCGCGCCGCATCACCTTGATCCGGGCGTCGCGCCGCGCGTAGTCCGCCAGCACCTGCTGGACCTGCGGCTCGCGCGATGCGTCGTCCGCGATGCACAGCTCCCAATGCGGGTAGAATTGGGCGCGGACGGACTCGATGGCCTTCACCAGCCAGATCTCGGGGGTGTTGTAGACCGGCAGCAGCACGGAGATCAGCGGGCGCTGGGCGGGTGAGAGGTCCTCCAGCTCCGCGCGCAGCCCGACCTGCTCCTCCAGCGTGGGGGTGTCGAACTGCTCGATCCAGGCGGCATAATCCCGGCGGAGGTGGGCGGGGACGCTGATGCCGACTTTGGCGGAGCGCCCGGCAAAGCAGTGCCATTTCCCGTCCTCGGTCAGGGCCTCGAAGGCGACGGGCTGGGTGCTTTCTGCGGGCACTGAGTAACTGATCGTGAAGCCCGCCACGCCGGCGAGGGGGTGTTCCGGGTGGCCGGCGCCGACGTCGGCCCGCGGGAGGCCGTACACCGCGGCAAAGGACTGGGCCCCGGCCCGGGCCCGCACGGACACGATGTTCCCGCCGTCCGCGGCAAATACCCAGCCGCGCATCTCGCCGGCCGGCGGCACGTCGGACCAGTCGCCCGGTGTGTCGATCGCGCAGGCGAAACCCGGCTCGGCCGCCGGGGCCTGGACGGCGACCACGGCCCGACGCTGGCGGGCGGGGTCCACCCAGGCGCGGCGCAGCCAGCGCAGCGGGCTGGTGACCTTCCACGAAAAGGATTCCGTCATACGGCGAATCTTTTCCTCGCGCTGGCGCAGCTGCTCGGGGCGCTCGCTGCGCGCGAGCCGGGACAGGCCCTCGGCGGTCTCGGCGAGCTGGCGGCGGAGCGTTTCGACCTGGTTGCGCTTGTCCTGCAGCTTGGCGCGGTTGTAGCTCGCCTCCGCGGTGCGCCGGGTGTTCTCGGCCTGAAGGGTGGAGAGGGTGGCGTGGAGCGCGGCGTTGTCGCCCCGGAGCGTGGCGACGGTCGCGTGGAGGGTTGCGTTGTCACCCCGGAGGGTGGTGACGGTGGCGTTGAGGGTTGCGTTGTCACCCCGGAGGGTGGTGACGGTGGCGTTGAGGTGGGCGGTGTCGGAGCGGAGCGCGGCGACCGCGGTGTTGAGCGTGGCGTTGTCGGCCCGCAGCGCGTTCAGGGCGGTGTGGAGCTCGGCCTGGTCGGCCAGGAGCGCGG
>CAIKTR010000059.1 GCA_903830425.1 uncultured Opitutia bacterium | reverse complement strand
GAAGCAGCGCGGCATCTCCATCAGCTCGACCGTCCTCCAGTTCGACTACGCCGGCTGCGCGGTCAACCTGCTCGACACCCCCGGCCACAAGGACTTTTCCGAGGACACCTACCGCGTGCTCACCGCCGTGGACGCCGCCCTCATGGTGATCGACGCGGCCAAGGGCGTCGAGGCCCAGACCCGCAAGCTCTTCGAGGTCTGTCGCCGCCGCGGCGTGCCCATCTTCACGTTCATGAACAAGTGCGACCGGCCGACGCGCAACGCCCTCGAGCTCCTCGACGAGCTCGAGCAGGTGCTCGGGCTGCAGTCGTCCCCGGTGATCTGGCCCCTCGGCAACGGCCCCTCCTTCCGCGGCGTCTTCGACCGCCGGTCGCGCCAGGTCCACCTCTTCGAGCGCGTCCCGGGCGGCGCCTACCAGGCCCCGGTCAACGTCACCTCCCTCGACGACCCCGCCGTCCGCGCCAAGCTCGACGACTACACCTACGAGCAGGTCACGGAGCAGCTCGCCATGCTCGACGGCGCCGGCCACCCCTTCGACCTCGCCGCCGTGCAGGCCGGCCAGCAGACCCCCGTCTATTTCGGCAGCGCCGTGAACAACTTCGGCATCCAGCTGCTCCTCGACGGCTTCCTCCAGGACTCCGTCCCGCCCCAGCCGCGTCGCCGCGCGCTGCTGCCCGGCGCGAAGTTCGCCGGCGGGCGGGCCCAGCTGGAAAGCGCCGCCACCGCGGCCGATTCAGCCACCCCGCCGCCGGCGCCGGAACCCGCGCTGGTGCCCGTCGCGCACGACCGCTTCTCCGCCTTCGTCTTCAAGATTCAGGCCAACATGGACCCCCGGCACCGGGACCGCATCGCCTTCGTGCGGGTCTGCTCCGGCAAGTTCGAGCGCGACATGCTGGTCACGCACCAGCGCACGGGGAAGACGGTCCGCCTCTCCTCGTCGCACAAGCTGTTCGGCCAGGAGCGCGAGACGGTCGACGAAGCCTGGCCGGGCGACGTCATTGGCCTGGTCGGCCACGGCGAGTTCGGCATCGGGGACACGCTGACCGACGACAAGGGCATCGTTTACGACGAGATCCCGCGTTTTCCGCCGGAGGTCTTCACCTTCATCGCCAACCCGAGCCCGGCCGACGCCAAGAAGTTCCGCGCCGGCCTCGAGCAGCTGCTGCAGGAGGGCGTGGTGCAGTCGCTCAACCTGCGCGCCGGCATGACCACCTCCACCCTGCTCGCCGCGGTCGGCGCGCTGCAGTTCGAGGTCGTGCAGTTCCGGCTCGAGAGCGAGTACGGCGCCGCCTCCCGGCTCGACCCGTGCAACTGGACGATCATGAAGTGGCTCGCCCCGGCCGCCGCGACCGCCTTGCCCGACCTCACCCGCCTGATCGTCGCCAGCGGCGTCGCCTTCGGCACGGACAAGCTCGACCAGCCGGTGGTGCTGTTCCCCAACGACTGGACCATGCGCTATTTCGTGGAAAAGAACCCCGAGGTCCGGCTGCACGACCTGCCGCTCGAGCAGTCCAATTAGCGGCGGCGCGCCGGCCGCCGGCGCGAAATCACGGGCAGACCGCGTGTTTCTGCTCGCACCGCGCGGCGGGAATCCGCTTCGCTCACGCCCATGATTTTCCCGTCCCCCGCCCGCCCCGCGTTCTGGCTCCGGCTGGCCGCCGGCCTCCTCTGCGCCCTGGCCCTCGCCCCGGCCGGCGGCGCCGCCAAGTCGCGCCCCTCCCGCCCGGCGGCAGCCGCCCCCGCCTACAGGGGCGCCATCATCATGGACGCCGCCACCGGCAACGTGCTGTTCGAGGACCACGACGGCGAATCCAGCCCGCCCGCCAGCATGACCAAGCTGATGACCTTCGCCGTGCTCCACGACAAATTCCAGAGCGGCGCGCTCACCCTCCAGTCCCCGGTCACCGTCACCGCCCCGGACTCCAAGATCGGCGGCACCCAGGTCTGGCTGAAGGAGAACGAGGTCTTCACCGTCGAGGAGCTGCTCTACGCGGTGATGATCCAGTCCGCCAACGACGCCGCCTTCGCGCTGGCCCGCACCGCCGCCGGCTCGGTGCCGGCGTTTGTCGACCTGATGAACGCCAAGGCGCGGGAACTGGGCATGACCCACACCACCTTCCGCACCCCGCACGGCCTCCCGCCGGCCAATCGCCGCGTCGCCGAGGGCGACCTCACCACCCCGCGCGATTTCGCCCTGCTCTGCCGCCACCTGCTCCTCAAAACCGACGTGACCAAGTACACCTCGGTCAAGCACCGCGCCTTCGGCCCCCCGGCGCGCGGCACCCTGATGGACAACCACGACCACCTGCTGGGCCGGGTCCAGGGCGTCGACGGGCTCAAGACCGGCTTCACCGGCGGCGCCGGATTCTGCCTCTCCGCCACCGCCCTGCGCAACGGCCACCGCGTCATCGTCGTGGTGATGGGCAGCCCCGACTCCAAGACCCGCGACCTCAAGGTCGCTGAGCTCATCGAGCGCGGCTTCGCCGCGCTGCCCCCCGGCAGCCCGCCCTTCGCCGCGGCCCCCGGCAACGAAACCTCGCCCCTCAGTGCCGCGCCGCTTCCCGCCGCCGCCCCGGCGCCCGACGACGGTTCCCCCGCCATCAAGTTCGCCCTGCCGCCGCCGAAAAAGAAGTAGGCCGGCGCCCGGCCCGGCCGGGCTCAGTGTTCCAGCCAGATGATCAGCACGCCGAGCGCGCTGAACAGGCCGCCCAGCAGCGCCGCCTCATAGCGCTCGAAGCTCCGCACCTCGAACTTTTCCAAGCCCACCAGCGTGAGCCAGGTGAAGAGCAGCATCCCCAGCAGCGTCGCCACCGCCAGGATCAGGCTAAGCACGAAAAAGCCGTGCCAGCCGAACTGCACGCCGGACAGGTACACCGGCAGGAAGCCCTCGCAGGGCGACAGCGTCAGCATCACGAACAGGCCGCTCATCGCCGCCCAGTCGCCCGCCTGCTCCGAGGCCAGCGGGCTGTCCTGCAGTTCCTCGTCCCAGTGGCTCCGCTCGTGGCGGTGGCCGCACTCGGCGCTGGCCTGGTGATGGCCGCCAATCAGGTGGTGGTGGCGGATGCCGCCGCCGCGCCACTGCCGCCAGAAATAATAGCTCCCGATCGCCAGCAGCAGCCCGCCGGTCAGCCAGGGGAAGGCCGCGCCCAGCCGGGCGTCGAGCTGAAAGCCGAACCACGCGATCGCCAGGCCCAGCAGGCTGGTGAGGGCGACATGGCCCACCCCCGCGCACAGCGTGACCAGCAGCGTCTTGGTCCGGCTCCACCGCCGGGTCCGCGCCACCAGCACGAACGGCAGCCAGTGCGTCGGGATCGCGGCGTGGAAAAAGGCCACGGTGAACCCCGTCGCGGCTACGGTGTTGAGGATGGTGGTGTTCAGGGCCATGGGCGAACAGGCATCAACGGCGGCGGCCGCGGGGCTGTCGAACGCCAAATAGAGCAAACGGGGCCAGCCCCCCGGCAACACCGGCCGCACTCCCCGCTCGCCATTCGGAAACCAAGCCCCGTAAATGGGCGCCCTTTAATTCTCCATGACCTCCCGCGAACGTTTTCTTGCCGCCTGTGCCTGCACCCCGCTGGACCGCCCGCCCCTCTGGGTGATGCGCCAGGCCGGCCGCTACCTGCCCGAGTACCGCGCGCTCAAGGCCCGCTCCTCCTTCCTCGAGATGGTGCGCACGCCGGCCCTCGCCGCCGAGGTCACGCTCCAGCCGCTGCAACGCTTCGCCCTGGATGCCGCCATCCTGTTCTCCGACATCCTGGTGATCCCCGAGGCCCTGGGCCAGGGCTACCGCTTCCGCGACACCGGCGGCATCGCCATGGACTACCGCCTCGACACCCGGGCGCAGGTCGAGGCCCTCGCCCCGGCCAGCGCCGCGCCCGAGCGGCTGAGCTACGTCGGCGACACCCTCCGCCTGCTCAAGCAGGAGCTGGGCGGCACCAAGGCCCTGCTCGGCTTCGGCGGCTCCCCGTGGACCCTCGCCACCTACATGGTCGAGGGCGGCAGCTCCGACGAGTTCGAGCGCATCAAGCTGCTCTTCTACACCGACCGCGCCA
Organism: uncultured Opitutia bacterium; assembly: GCA_903830425.1. Lineage (GTDB taxonomy): Bacteria > Verrucomicrobiota > Verrucomicrobiia > Opitutales > Opitutaceae > Opi-474. The sequence goes on along the minus strand of CAIKTR010000059.1, from coordinate 9,079 downwards.
CCTTCGACCTCCTGCTGGAGAAGCTCACCGCCGCGCTCATCGCCTACTTCCAGCTGCAGATCCGCTCCGGGGCGGATGCGATCCAGATCTTCGACTCCTGGGGCGGCATCATCGCCGGGCCGGACTACGAGGCGGCCTCCCTCCAGTGGATCCGCCGGATCATCGCCGCGCTGCCCCGCGACTTCCCCGTCATCCTCTACGCCAAGGGCACGGCGCCGCACCTCGCCGCCCAGGCGGGCACCGGCGCCCGCGTCCTGAGCGTCGACTGGACCAACGACCTCGCCGCCGTGCGCCGCACCCTGCCCGCCCGCGTCGCCGTGCAGGGCAACCTTGACCCCGTGCTGCTCAACACCACGCCGGCCATCGTCCAGCACGAGACGGCCCGGCTGCTCGAGTCCATGCGCGGCACCGCCGGCCATATCTTCAATCTCGGCCACGGGATCCTCCCGCAGGCCAAGCTCGAGTGCGTCGAGGCCCTGGTCGCCACCGTGACCGGCTGGCGGTGACCCGGGGGGCCTCCGCCGCCCCGCGCCCGCCCGCCCCGGCCCCGGCCGGACCGCCCGGCCGCGTCTCCCCTTGACTCACTCCGGGCGCGTCCTAGCCTCGCGCGCTTTCCCGGCATGGCGCACGAACTCAAAGACACGCTCCAGCTTCCCAAGACCGACTTCCCCATGCGGGCCGGACTGGCCCAGCGCGAGCCCGGCCGGGTCGCCCACTGGGAGAAAACCGGGCTCTACGCCGCCATCCAGCGCCAGCGCGCCGCCGCCCCGGCCTTCGTGCTGCACGACGGACCGCCCTTCACCAACGGCGACGTCCACATCGGCACCGCGCTCAACAAGACCCTCAAGGACCTGATCAACCGCTACAAGTCCATGCGGGGCTTCCGCACGCCGTTCGTCCCCGGCTGGGACTGCCACGGCCTGCCGATCGAGCAGAAGGTCTCGCGCGAAATCCAGGAGGCCAAGGCCACCGTCACCACCGCCGAGCTCCGCGCCCGCTGCGACGCCTTTTCCGAGTCGTGGATCGCCCGCCAGACCGCGCAGTTCAAGCGCCTCGGCGTGCTCGCCGACTGGGCGCACGAATACAAGACCAAGGCGCCCGCCTTCGAGGCGGACATCGTCCGCACCTTCGCCGCCTTCGTCGCCCAGGGCCTGACCTACCGCGCCAAGAAGCCGGTCTACTGGTCCATCCCCTTCGAAACCGCCCTCGCCGAGGCCGAGATCGAGTACAAGGACCACACCGCCATCGCCATCTGGGTGAAGTTCGCCGTGCCGGCCGAGCAAGCCGCGAAATTCGGGCTCCCGGCCGACAAGCCCCTCTTCATCGTCATCTGGACCACCACGCCCTGGACCATCCCCGCCAACCTGGCGATCGCGCTCCACCCCACCGTGGACTACGTCGTCGCGGACGTCGGGGCCGAGCGCCTCCTCGTGGCTGCGGCCCTGCTGGGCGCGGTGCTCACCGCCGCCAAGCTCGCGACCCCGCCCACCGTCGTCGCCCAGTGCCCGGGCGCGAAACTGGAAGGGCTCGCCGCCCGCCATCCCTTCATCGACCGCGCCTCGCCCGTCGTGCTCGCCGACTACGTCACGACCGACAGCGGCACCGGGGCCGTCCACACCGCCCCGGGGCACGGCGCGGAGGACTACGTCACCGGCCTCAAGTACCGGCTCGAAATCTACTGCCCGGTCGGCGACGACGGCCGCTACCTTGACGACGGCCAGGTGCCGGCCGATCTGGTCGGCCTGACCACGCTGGAGACCGCGGAGGAGCTCGCCGCCAAGAAGCCCTCGCCCGCCAACCTCGGCGTCCTGAAGAAGCTCGCCGCGGTCGGCGCGCTGCTGGCCAAGGCCAAGCACCCGCACAGCTACCCGCATTGCTGGCGGTCCAAGACCCCGATCATCTTCCGCGCCGTCGACCAGTGGTTTGTCGCCCTCGACGCGCAGGGCACCCGCGCCACGGCGCTGGCGGCAATCGCCCAGATCGCCGCGCACCAGGGCTGGATTCCCGCCTGGGGCGAGGCGCGCATCCGCGGCGCCGTCGAGTCGCGGCCCGACTGGTGCATCAGCCGGCAGCGTTCCTGGGGTGTGCCCATCCCCGCGTTCTACGACGCGCAGAAAAACGCCTACCTCGACGCCGGGGTCGCCCGGGCCATCGCCGACCGCTTCGCCACCCACGGCACCAACATCTGGTACGACGCCACCCCCGCCGAGCTCCTCGCGGGCGTGACCCTGCCCGCCGGCTGGCCCTCGCCCGCCGCGCTCACCTGCGGCCGCGACACACTCGATGTCTGGATCGACTCCGGCTCCTCCCACGCCGCCGTGCTGCAGCGCGGCCAGGGCGGCACCCACTGGCCCGCCGACCTCTACCTGGAGGGCAGCGACCAGCACCGCGGCTGGTTCCAGTCCTCGCTCTGGACCAGCGTCATCGCCGCCGGCGCCGCCCCGTACCGGGCCGTCCTGACCCACGGCTTCATCGTCGACCACGAGCGCAACAAGATCTCCAAGAGCAGCGCCTACGCCAAGCCCCAGACCAGCGACGCCTACGTCGCCGACTACGGCGCCGACGTCCTGCGCCTCTGGATCTCCTCCCAGGATTTCCGCGACGACATCCCGATCTCGAAGGAGATCCTCGGGCATGTCGGCGAAACCTACCGGCTCATCCGCAACACCCTGCGCTACCAGCTCTCGAACCTGTTCGATTTCGACGCGGCCCGGGACGCCGTGCCGGTCGCCCAGCTGGACACCCTGGACCGCTGGGCGCTGCACCAGACCGCGACCCTCATCCGGGAATGCACCGCGGCCTACGAGTCCTACGAGTTCCACCGCGTCTACCAGCTGTGCAACCAGTACTGCTCGGTCACGCTTTCCGCCACCTACCACGACATCCTGAAGGACCGGCTGTACACGCTGCGCTCCGCCGCCCCGCTTCGCCGCTCGGCGCAGACCGCCCTCCAGCTGATCTTCCAGGCCCTGGTCAAGCTGCTCGCCCCGATCCTCACCTTCACCGCCGATGAGGCCTGGAGCTTTGCCGTCACCGGCCAGGAGTATTCGAGCGAGTCGGTCCACCTGCAGGACTGGCCGGTCGCCCCGGCCGACTGGAGCAACCCGGCGCTGGAGGCCGAGGTGGCCGCCCTGCTCCGGATCCGCGCGCAGGTGAACGAGGCCATCGAGCCCCACCGCGCGGCCGGCCGGCTGGGCAAGTCGCTCGACGCCGCGATCACGCTCGCGTTCGCCCCGGCCGAGGAAACCGCCCGCGTCCTCGAGAAACACCGCGACTTTTTGCCAGAACTTTTTATGGTCTCGGCGGTCACCCTCGCCCCCGCCGCTGGCGCCGCCCTCGCGGTCTCGGTTCGCCCCTGCGGCGAACTGGGCCACGTCCGCTGCCCCCGCTGCTGGCGCTGGGTTCCCGCCCTCACCTCCTCCCCCCACGGCGAGGTCTGCCCCCGCTGCCTCGAGGCGCTGACCGCCTGATCTTTCCCTTACCCTGATTCTCCCCATGGCCAACAAACACCCCAAGAAAACCGTCAAAAAGCCCGCCGCCAAACCCGCGCCCGCCAAGTCCCGGACGCCCGCGCGGAAACCCGCCCCGGCCCGCAAGCCGGCGCCAGCCCCCGTGGCGGCCAAGCCGGCGAAGCCCGCACCCACTCCCATGGCCAAACCGACCAAGAAAACCGCGCTGCGCGACAGCATTCTCAAGCACAAGGCGCCCGCGAAGCCCATTGCCTTCAGCCTCGACGAGGTCCGCGCCATCGCGAAGACCGTCACGAGCAAATCGCCGACCACCGCCCACCCGGCGCCCAAGGCCGCCGCCAAGGCGACGCCCAAGCTGCTCGAGACGCTCAAGCCGGCAAAGCCGCACCACATCAAGGCCGCCTCCCTCGCCGACATCCTGGGCTTCAACCCGAAGCGCACCAAGACCCCCCTGCCGGACGAGGGCAAGGACGTGCCGGAGAAGTTCAAGCGCTACTACCGCCTGCTGGTCTCCCTCCGCAATCACCTGACCGCCGGGATCACCCTCCACTCCGAGGAGACGCTCAAGCGCTCCAGCAAGGAGGACAGCGGCGACCTCTCCAGCTACGGCCAGCACATGGCCGACGCCGGCACCGACACCTTTGACCGCGACTTCGCGCTCAGCCTCGTCTCGAGCGAGCAGGAGGCGCTGTCCGAGATCGACGCCGCCATCAAGCGGATCCACGACGGCAGCTACGGCATCTGCGAGATCACCCAGAAGCCGATCTCCAAGGATCGCCTGCTGGCCGTGCCCTTCACCCGCTACTCCGCCGAGGCCCAGAAGGGCATCGAGCGCAACCGCTACCGCGGCCGGACCGCCGGCGGCCTGTTCGGCGAGGGCGAAGAGGGCGGCAAGATCGCCAGCGACGACGGCGGCGGCGACGAGTAAGCCGCCCGTGACTCCCGCCTCGCCCGCGTCCGATCCTGCGCCGGCCCGCCCCGTCTCCCCGATGCGGCGGGCGCTGGCCTACCGGGTCTTTTGGGCCTGTGCGCTCGGCGTGGGCATCCTCGACCAGCTGAGCAAGGGCTGGATCGCCCTGCGCCTGCCCTACCCGACCTACGGGGAATCCGGCGCGATCTGCGTCGTGCGCGACTTCTGCTACCTGGTCCACGTCGGCAACACCGGGGCGGCCTGGAGCCTGTTCTCCGGCCGCAGCGTGCTGCTGGCCCTGCTCGCCGGCGCCACCCTCGCCGCCATCTTCTTCTGGCGGCGCTCGCTCGGCCTGCGCGACCGCCTCGCCCAGGTCAGCTTCGGCCTGCTCTGCGGCGGCATCGCCGGCAACCTCCTCGACCGCCTCCGCCACGGCTACGTGGTCGACTTCCTCGACCTGCACTTCGGCCACTACGTCTACCCCACGTTCAACCTCGCCGACGCCGGCATCTGCACGGGCGTCGGGCTGTTTCTCATCTTTTCCCTCCGCCACCCGGACTAGCCGCCGGCCGGCGGCGGGTCATTCGACGTTCGCCATCTGCTCGCGGACGCGCTCGAGCTCGTTCTTGAGCTCGATCACCGCCCGGGAAATCGTCAGGTCGTTGGCCTTGCTGCCGATGGTGTTCACCTCGCGGCCGATTTCCTGGAGAATGAACTCGGCTTTCCGTCCGATCTCGCCGTCGGACTTCAGGAGGGCGCTGAACTGCTCAAAGTGGCTCCGCAGCCGCGTCAGCTCCTCCGTCACGTCGCAGCGGTCCGCGAACAGCGCGATCTCGCGCAGCACCCGCTCGTCGTCCAGGTCCAGTTCCAGCCCCGCCTGGCGCAGCCGCTGGAGCAGCTGGCCGCGATAGGCTGCGGGGACCAGCGGGGCCCGCGCCGCCACCACCTCGACCTGGGCCCGCAGGGTGGCCAGCCGGGTGATGAAATCGATCAGCAGCGCCTCGCCCTCCCGCGCCCGCATCGCGCCAAAGCTCCGCAACGCGTCGGCCAGCGCCCCCCGCACCGCCGTCGCCGCCGTGTCCGCCTCCGCCAGCTGGGCATTCTTGCGCTGGGAGCTGGCGATCGACCACAGCAGCTCCGAGGTCGGCGTGAAGCTCACTCCCCGGGTGTCCGCGAGGTCCGCCAGCCGGTCGAGCACCGCGCCCACCTCCGCATCGTCCCACCCCAGCTCGGCCCCGCCCGCGGCCCCCGTCAGCTCGATGACCACGCTGACTCGGCCGCGTTGCGCCACCTTGCGCACCTGCTCGCCGACCAGCGCCTCCAGGCTCTCCCACTCGTCGGGCAGCCGGATCGCGAGATCGAGCGTCTTCCGGTTCACCGAACTGACTTGCACGGTCAGCGTCTGGCTGCCCAGCGCTGCCATTCCCCGCCCGTAGCCGGTCATGCTTTTCATAAATTGAGAGTGGTCCGCTAGGGCGCCCGACCCGGGATCAGGCGGTGGCGCCGAGGAGTTGGGCCACGTGCTGCACGTCCTTGTCGCCGCGGCCGGAGAGGTTGACGATGATGATCTTGTCGCGCGACAGGGCCTGGGCCCGTTTCACGGCGTGGACCAGGGCGTGGGTGGACTCCAGCGCCGGGATGATGCCCTCGAGCCGCGAGCACAGCTGGAAGGTCGCCAGGACCTCGTCGTCGCTGGCCGAGGCAAAATCGATCCGGCCCCGGTCCCGGTAAAAGGCGTGCTCGGGGCCCACCGCCGCGTAGTCGAGTCCGGCGCTGACCGAATGCGTGAGCTCGATCTGGCCGTCGGCGTCCTGGAGCAGGAAGGTCTTGCAGCCCTGCAGCACCCCCAGCCGGCCGCCGGCGAACCGCGCCGCGTGCTCGCCGCGCGTGAGACTGCGGCCCCCCGCCTCGACCCCGGTGAGCCGGACGCCCGGCTCCTCCAAAAACTCGAAAAAGAGGCCGATGGCGTTGCTGCCCCCGCCGACGCAGGCGATCAGCTCGTCCGGCAGGCGGCCTTCGCGGGCCAGAATCTGCTCACGCGCCTCCTGGCCGATCACCCGGTGAAAATCCCGCACCATCATGGGATACGGGTGGGAGCCATAGGCGGTGCCGAGGATGTAATGGGTGTTGCGGACGTTGGTCACCCAGTCGCGCATCGCCTCGTTGATGGCCTCCTTCAGCGTCTTTTGTCCCGCCTCGACGCCCCGGACCTCCGCGCCCATCAGGCGCATGCGGAACACGTTCAGCGCCTGGCGCTCCATGTCGTGCGCGCCCATGTAGACCACGCACTCGAGCCCGAACTTCGCGCAGGCCGCGGCGGTGGCCACCCCGTGCTGCCCCGCGCCCGTCTCGGCGATGATGCGCCGCTTGCCCATGCGCCGGGCCAGCAGCGCCTGGGCGAGCGCGTTGTTGATCTTGTGCGCGCCGGTGTGCAGCAGGTCCTCGCGCTTCAGGTAGATCTTGGCGCCGCCGCAGTGCTGGGTCAGGCGTTCCGCCAGATAGAGCTCCGTGGGACGCCCGGCGAATTCCTTCAGGTGGTGCCGCAGCTCGGCCTGAAACGACGGATCCTTCCGGGCCAGCTCGTAGGCCGCCGCCAGCTCCTGCAGGGCGGTCATCAGCGTCTCGGGCACAAACACCCCGCCATAGCTGCCGAAATGCCCCGCGGCATCGGGCAGGGAAAAGCGGTCGAGGCGGGGGGCGTCGGCGGGAGGCGGCATGCAGCGGCATGGGAGACGCGACCCGCGCCAGTGGCAAACCGCTTTTCAGGGGGCGCCGCCGGCGCCCCGCCGGGCTAGACCCGCTTGATCGTCACCAGCGTGAGGTCGTCGCGCAGGGCCACGCTGCCGGCAAACCGGCGCACGGTCTCCAAAATCCCGTCGTTCAACTCGCGCGCCCCGCGCGCCTGCAGCGCCCGGACGGCATCGGCCAGCCGCGCGTTCGAAAATTCCTTTTCCTCGTCGTTCGGCGCCTCCGTCAGGCCGTCGGTGTAGAGCACCAGGCCGTCGCCTGGCTGGAACGGCTCGGTCTGGTCCGCGATCACCGCCGAGAAGATCTCGTCCGGCACCAGGCCGAGCGGCATGCCCTCGGAGCCCACGTACGCGACTGACGGCACGCCGGTGACGGGATCGCGGCGCAGGAACAGCGGCAGCTCATGGCCCGCCCGCGCCAGCGTCACCTCGCCGCGGCCCGGGTCGATCACCGCGTAGAGGATGGTGATGAACATGCCCCGCAGGTCGCCGCCGAGGGTGCGGTTGAGCTCGGCCAGGGTCTGCGCCGGCGAGTCGTGGCGCGGCGCGATCTGCCGGAGGTCGGTCCGGCACATGGCCATGAGCAGCGAGGCCGGGATGCCCTTGCCGGACACATCCGCCACGGCGACGCCCAGCCGGTTGCCCGGCAGGGCGAACAGGTCGTAAAAATCCCCGCTGACTTTCTGCGCCGGCGCGTAGCGCGCGTCGATGTCCAGCCCGGCGATCTGGGGCGCGGCCTTGGGCAGGAGCATCTGCTGGATGCCGCTCGCCAGCGACAGGTCGAGGTCCATCTGGCGTTTTTCCAGCTGGAAGTGCAGGAACTCCGCGTTGTGCAGCGCCAGCGCCGCCTGCTCGGCCAGCGACTGCATCAGCGAGAAGTCCGCCGCCGTGAACGGCTCGCCGTCCGCCGAGTTGGCCACCGCCAGCACGCCGAAGAACTTGTCGCGGAACTGCAGCGGCACCGCGATCAGCGAGCGGATCCGGAGCGCCGGATCCTCGTGGATCACGACCCGCGCATCCGCCGCGGCGTCGGCAATGAGCTGGCCGCGGCCGGTCTGGACAACCGCGCCCACGATGCCCTCGTGGTCGGGAAAGGTCTCCGACTTGAGCACCTGCTCGATGAAACGGGCGCGGGTCGCGAGCTTCTCGCGGACGGCCGACGGCAGGGGGCGGTGCGGCGGAAACAGTCCCTCCACGGCCACGCTCCGCATCTCGCGGTCCGCCGTGCGCTCGAACAGGCAGGCGCTCAGGGCGCCGGAGCACAGGATCGCGGCGTGCACCATGCGCTGCAGCAGCGCCTCGCGGGTCAGGCCCTCCCCGAGGGCCTCGACCATGTGGTGCATGAAGTCCACCACCAGCTGCCGCTCCTGCATGACCTGCTGCTTTTCCTCCTCCAGCCGGAGCGCCTCGCGCCGCGCCCGATAGACAGGCAGCAGCATCAGGAACACGCCCAACATGACGCCGCTGAGGAGGACCAGAAACATGGGAGGGATGGTGTGGCAGGTGCCGCGCCGGCGGGCAATTGCGGATTTCGCCCGCGTCGGCCGGGGCGAACCGCCCCGCCATCGGCGAAAACGGGGCCGGGCCCTCCCCACCCCCCTCCGGCCTTCAGCTCACTTCTGCTCCACCCGGTTCTTCAGGAAGGCGAGCACGTCCTGAAACTTGCTCCGGTTGGCCTCATCCGCCGTGACCAGATTTTCATGCGCCTCCAGCACCATCCGGGCGTTTTCCAGCTCCGTCCGGTCCGGGCACGCCAGAGCCGTGCCGCCGGGGGTGAAATTCATCTGGAAATCCCCCGCATCCACGGTCAGCAGCCGGTGCAGGCCCAGATTGCGGATGAGTTCGAGATTCCGCGGGCCGACCCGCGCAAGCTCCATGCTGCCGGCGGGCGTGGCCCGCTTCCGGTCGAGAGCCGCGCCGGCCAGCACCCCGAGGAACGTGCTGTCCATGCT
>CAIKTR010000058.1 GCA_903830425.1 uncultured Opitutia bacterium | reverse complement strand
CTCCCGCGGGAGTTCGCCAAGTACCGCTTCTTCTGCGCCGGCCGGCTCGACATGGACAGCGAGGGCCTCGTCATCCTCACGACCGACGGCGACCTCGCCCACCGGCTCATGCACCCGTCCAATGTGGTGGTGAAGCGCTACTACGTCATCCTCAAGCAGCCCTACCCGGCCGGCCGGCTGCCGCTGCTGGTCAAGGGTATCGTCCTCGAGGGTGAGCGCCTCAAGGTGGAGCGCGCCGCGCTGGTCAACCCGGGCGCCGGGAACGGCTCGACCCACCTCGACGTGCACATGCACCACGGCAAGAAGCGCGAGATCCGGCTGCTCTTCACGACGCTGGGTTATGACGTAAAGCGGCTCCGCCGCTACCAGATCGGGGCGTTGCGGCTGAAGGGAATCCCGTTGCACGCGATGAAACAACTTTCTACGAAGGAGATCGAAATGCTCTTTGCCACGCCGCGCACCCCGCGCGCGGCGCTCGAAGCCTCCGCCGTCCCCCCTGATTTTGCTCATGAAGACTAACCTCCGCCTCCTCGCCCTCGGGTGCGCCGCCGCCGTCGCCGCGGCCGCCGCGCCCCTGACCGGAACCACCGCCGTCCACGCGCAGCCGGACGCCGGTTCGCTGACCCTCACCGTGCTCAAGGCCGGCAGCGAGCCCGTCGTCGCACGCGACGCGATCGCCACCACGCCCGCCGGCTGGATGGCCGTCGAGGTCGCGGGGCCGTTCGACGGCTACGTGAAGAACGGCGACATCATGAAGAGCCTCGACGTCCGCGTCGGCGCCCCGGTCTACCTCGCCCCCGTGGCGGGCGCCGCGCCGCTGACCAAGATCGAGCCGGCCGACAAGACCGACATCACCGGCCTCCACGGCAAGTGGACCCAGATCCGGCTGCAGAAGAACCTCACCGGCTACATTCAGGTCAGCGGCGCCCCCGGCTACCTGCCGGCGGTCGCGACCACCCCGGCCTCCGCCGGCCCGGCCCCGCTCGTCGACGCCGCGCCCGTCACCCCGATCGCCTACGGCGTCACCACGGCCGGCCGGCCCGCCCCCATGGTCAACCTCGGCGATGGCGGCTCCAGCACCCTGCCCCGTCTCTTCCAGGGCCGGTTCGTCTCGACCCGCAGCGCCTTCAAGCCGCGCCGCCCCTTCGACTGGGCGCTCAATGACGACGCCGGCGACCGCTACGCCTACCTCGACGTCAGCAAGCTCCTCCTCACCGAGCAGATCGACAAGTACGTCGGCCATGTCGTCGTCGTCTACGGGGCAGGCAAGTCCGTGCCCGGCGGCCGGGACATCGTGATCGAGGTCGAAAGCCTCCAGCTCAAGTAACCCTCACTGGCCACAGGGCCCGCCCGGGCACCGGCCGCCTCCTTTTATGGAACTCATCGACGGAAATCTGATCGCCGCCACCATCATTGCCGAACTCAAGGCCGAAGTCGCCGCCCTCCCGGGCCGCAAGCCGTGCATCGCACTCGTGCGCATCGGCGACGACCCTGCGTCCCTCTCCTATGTGAAGAAAAAGGAGAAGACCGCAGCCGAAATCGGGCTGACCAGCCGGATCATCCTGCCGCCCGTCACCATTTCCCAGACCGACCTCTTCGCCCTGCTCGACCAGCTCAATGCGGATCCGACCGTGGACGGCATCCTCGTGCAGTCCCCCCTGCCCAAGCATCTCAGCGAGGTCGCCGTGTTCCGCCGGGTGTCCGCCCTGAAGGACGTCGACGGCTTCAACACCCTCAACCTCGGCAAGGTCGCCCAGGAGGACGAGACCGGCTTCGTCGCCTGCACCCCCGCCGGCATCATGGAACTGCTCGCCCGCAGCGGCGTCGACCTCAAGGGCCGCCACGTGGTCGTCCTCGGGCGCTCCCTCATCGTCGGCAAGCCCGTCGCCCTCCTCGCCCTGCAGAAGAAGGCCGGCGCCAACGCCACCGTGACCGTCTGCCACTCCGGCACCACCAACCTGCCCGCCCTCACCCGGCAGGCGGACGTGCTCATCGCCGCCATCGGCCGCGCGGAGTTCGTCACCGCCGACATGGTCAAGCCCGGCGCTGTCATCATCGACGTCGGCATCAACCGCGTGCCCGACCCGACCAAGAAAACCGGCTACCGGCTCACCGGCGACGTCCATTTCCCCTCCGTGTCGCCCCTCGCCAGCAAGATCACCCCCGTGCCCGGCGGCGTCGGCCCCATGACCGTCGCCCTGCTGATGAAGAACACCCTCAAGGCCTACCGCCTGCAGACCGCCTCCTGATCCGCCCCCGCCCGTCGTCCGAGCCAACCCCACTCCACCCATGAGCGCCGCACCCACGATCCTGATCGTCGATGACCAGCCGATCAACGTCCAGTTGCTCAAGCGCAAGCTCGAGCGCGCCAACCTGCGCGTCATCACCGCCTACAGCGGCGTCGAGGCGCTCGACCTGGTCCGGACCAACCGCCCCGACCTGATCCTGCTCGACGTCATGATGCCGGACATGGACGGCATCGAGGTCTGCCAGCGGCTGCAGGCCTCCGAGGACACCCGGACCATCCCGGTCATCTTCGTCACGGCCCGCACCTCCAAGGAGGGCAAGATCGAGGGCCTCAACGTCGGCGCCGTCGACTACATCACCAAGCCGATCGACCTCGACGAGACCCTAGCGCGCGTGCAGACGCAGCTCCGCTTCGTCGCGATCAACCGCGAGATGATCGAGCTGCAGCGCCGGCTGGTGGACGCGCGGCGCGCGTCGACCATCGGGGCCGTCACCCAGGGCATCGCGCACAACCTCAACAATCTGCTCGGCGTCGTGATGGGGCACCTTGACCTGATCAAGGCCTACTACGACCAGCCCGAGCAGGTGAAGAAGAACGCCGGGCACGTGGAGGACGCGGTCGGCCGCATTGTCTCGATCATCAAGCAGCTCAGCGTGCTGCTCGTGAAGACGAACCCGCCGCTCGCCAAGGGGAGCCTGCCGCACCTGCTCGAGGGGAGCATCACGCGTTTCCACCTGGAGAACAACCTCACCGCGCCGGTGACGATCAACAACCCGCTCGGCGAGTACCAGTTCGACACCAACTACGAGATCTTCGAGGAAGTGGTCTCGAAGGTGCTCATCAACGCCTGGGAGTCGTATGGGACGGACTGCACCGGGCCCCGGCCCATCACCATCCACACCGAGCTGGTGGAAAAGCCCGGCAACCGGAAGTTCCTGCAGGTGCGGATCGACGACCAGGGCCGCGGGATCGATCCCGAGATCCGCGACCGCGTCTTCGAGCCCTTCATCAGCGCCAAGCACACCGTCGGCGTGGGCATGGGCCTCACGATCGCGCGCCATTCGCTCCGCAACATCAACGGCGAGGTGACGCTGACCGACCGCGAGGGCGGCGGCGCCAGCGCCACCCTGCTCCACCCGCTCGAGCACAAGATGCGCCGGGTCGGGGACACCTGAGCCGGCCCGCCATGAGCGCGCACCGCTTTGCCTTTCTCGGTGCCGGCAACATGGCCGCGGCGATGGTCGACGGCCTCCTGGCCAAGGGCGGCATCGCCCCGGCCGACCTCAGCTGCCGCGCCGGCAGCGGCCCGACCGCCCCCGCCCTCGCCGCGCGCACCGGGATCACCCTCGCCGGCTCGCTCGCCGAGCTGACCGCCTCGGCCGGCACCCTGGTCGTCGCCTTCAAGCCCCAGCAGCTGGCCGGCGCGGACCCGGCCCTCGCCGCCCTCACGGCCGGCAAGCTCGTCATCTCGGTCCTCGCCGGCAAGCGCCTCGCCCGGCTCGCCCAGACCTTCCCCGCGGCCCGCGCCCTCGTCTGGGCCATGCCCAACACCCCCGCGCGCATCGGCGCCGGCATGACCGCCTGGTGCAGTCGCGCCCCGCTCTCCCCGGCCGACCGCGCCACGGTCGACACCCTCTTCGGCGCCCTCGGCCGCGCCCTCGAGGTGGACGAGTCCCTGATGGATGCCGCTGCCGCCGTCAGCGGCTGCGGGCCGGCGTTTCTCTTTGAATTTGCGGCGGCGCTCCGGGACGGCGGCGTGGCCGCGGGCCTGCCGCCCGCCACCGCCCAGGCCCTGGCCAGCGAGACCCTGCTCGGGGCCGCCCGCCTGCTCGCCCGGACCGGGGCGGACCCGGAGGAACTGCGCCGCCAGGTCACTTCGCCCAAGGGCATGACGCTCGCCGGGCTCGACCGGATGGCCGCCCGCGACTTCCGCGGGACCCTGCGCGAAACCGTGCTTGCCGCCCAAGCGCGCTCCGTGGAAATGTCGAAGGAAACATGAACCCCCTTTCCGGACGCATCCTGGTCACCGGCGGCGCCGGCTTTATCGGCAGCTCCCTGATCTGGGCGCTCAACCAGCGCGGCCACACCGACATCGTGGTGTCGGACTTCCTCGGCTCGGACGAGAAGTGGCGGAACCTGGTCCCCCTGAAGTTCGCCGACTACGTGGAGGGCGACTCGCTGCGCCGCCAGCTCGCCGCCAATCCGGCGGCCTTCGGGCGGTTTTCCACGGTGTTCCACCTCGGGGCCTGCTCCGCCACCACGGAGAAAAACGCCAGCTACCTGGTCGACAACAACTACCACGTCACGAAGGAGCTCGCGGCCTGGTCGCTCGAGCACCACGCCCGCTTCATCTACGCCTCCTCCGCGGCCACCTACGGCGATGGCGCCCAGGGCATGGACGACCGTTCCGCGGACCTCGCCCGGCTCCGTCCGCTCAACATGTACGGCTATTCCAAGCACCTCTTCGACCTGCACGCGCAGCGGGCCGGGTGGCTGGACCGGATCGTCGGCGTGAAGTATTTCAACGTTTTCGGGCCGAACGAGGACCACAAGGCCGACATGCGCTCGCTGGTCCACAAGGCCTACCAGCAGATCCAGGCGACCGGCCGGGTGCAGCTCTTCAAGAGCCACAAGCCCGAGTACCGGGACGGCGAGCAGATGCGCGACTTCCTCTACGTGAAGGATGCGATCGAGATGACGCTGCACTTTGCCGAGCGGGCCCCGACGGCGGGCGGGCTCTACAACCTCGGTTCCGGCCAGGCCAACACCTGGCTGACCCTCACCCGGGCGATCTTTGCCGCGCTGGGGCGCGAGCCCCAGATTGATTTTGTCGACATGCCGGAAGTGCTGCGGGGCAAGTACCAGTACTTCACCCAGGCCGAGGTCGCGAAACTCCGGGCCACGGGCTACGACCGGGCCATGACGCCCCTGGCCGAGGCCGTGCGGGATTACGTGCAGGGCTACCTCGTCCCCGGCAAGAAGCTAGGCGAGTAGGCCGGGCCGCCGGAGGGCGCGCCCGGGGCCGCTCAGGGGAGCCGAAGGAGCTCGTCCTGCGTCCATTCCTTGCGATCGGCTTCCTTGGCGTGAATCGCGCTGACCTGCGCCGGCGTGATCGCCGAGGCGCTGTTGCCGAAGGACTGGCGGACATAGGTCAGCACCGACGCGATTTTTTCATCGCTCCAGTTGTAGCCCGAGCCGGCCACCTTGCCGAACACCGGCATCGCCGCCGCCCCGTATTCCACGCCCTTCACCTTCACCGGGCCCTTGAGGCCATGGAGCACGATCCGAACCAGCCGCTCCTCGGAGCCCAGCACCCACTCGGAACCGGCCAGCGGCGGGTAAACGCCCGGGATGCCCAGGCCCGTCGCCTGGTGGCAGGTGATGCAGACCTGATCATAATTCTTTTTGCCCTGGACCAGCGGGTCCACCGGCGCCGTCGCCCCACCCGCCTGGCCCGGCGCGCCGTTCTCGTTGAACGTCGCCCCGTCATAGCGGCCGGAGAAATGGTTCAGGTAGGTGCCGGCGTAGAAAATCAGGCCGCTGAACACGAAGAGCAGCACCAGCGGCAGCTTCCGGTAATGGGCGTCGTCCTCCGGCTTCCGGCCGAGCATCTGCTCGTGCGCGGCCAGCAGGCTCTCGTCCGAGGCCCCGGCCTGTTCCAACCGCGGGTCAATGGGATGCGGGTCGCTCATTTGGCGGCCTCCTTCGACTCAACGGGGGCGACCGGGCGGGCTTCGGGATATTCGTACACGTTGCTCAAGCTCTGCAGGTAGGCCACCAGCGCCTCGGCCCGGGGCGTCGGCACCACTTCGCGACCGGCCGGCACGGTCACCGGCAGCGCCTGGGCGGAGCGTTCCCCGGTGATCTTGCGGGTCTCGAAAAGGAAGCGGTAGGACGGCATGCCGCCGTGCTGATCGTAGAGGTAGCGGGTCAGCCGCTGGGCGTCGACCGCCGCCGGCCGGGCGCCAAAGTTGGCGAGATCCGGACCGATTCGGCTGCTCCCCAGCTGCACATTGGACTGGCTGACGTAGTCGCGCGCCACGCTCTGGCGCTCGCCCCAGCCGCGCGCCTTGTCGCTGCCGAAGTCCGGCCGGCGCACCTGCTGCGTGTGGCAGGCGGCGCAACCGAGGTCCTGGTAGACCAGCTGGCCGCGGGCCGCGATGCCCGGCATGCGCTCGGGAAACGCCTTGCCCTCGTTCTCGTCAAAATACGGCGCCAGCCGGCTGAGCTGTGCATGGGCCCCGAAGACGATCCCGGCCCAGGAGAGCACGAGCGCAAAAAAGAGACCCAGGAAGAAAGTCAGGCTGTTTTTCATGACCGGGAAACCTCCATCGTGGGAGCCTCGGGGAAGATCGCGGGGGCCGGCTTTAGCCAGCGGCACGCGATGGCGCGCACCAAGTGGACCAGGAGCAGGCCGTTGCCGACCACCAGCACCGCCTGGCCCGCCGCTGCGATCAGCAGCCAGGGCTGGGTGTGCGCCGCGATCGCGGCAAAGGACACGGTCGCGTTATTCAGGTCCTGACCCTGAATCCAGCCGGCCACCGCCAGGGCGCCGATCAGGATGAGGGTGCCGAGCAGCGCGGCGAAAAAGTGCCCCCGGATCAGCGAGCCGGAGGGCCAGGCCTGGCCGGTTAGGCGCGGCACCATGAAATAGATGGCGCCGAAGATCGTGAGGGAGAAGGCCCCGGTCAGCGCCAGCTGCGACTGCGCCGTGGCGAGGTGCGTGAACTGGGTGACCACCGCCACGCCGCGGAACGCCGTGAGCGCGTCGCCGAGCCCGCCGAGCAGGTAGGCACCGAGGCCCAGCGCGATGAAGCGGAGCACCGTGCTGCCCCCGCAGGCAAACGCGCCGCGGAGGTTGATGCCGACCACGATGTAGTGGAACAGGAGGAGCACGCAGGCGACGCCGGCCACGGTGATCGTCCAGGCCGGGACCGGGCCGCCGATCAGGTGGCGGCCACCCGTCCAGGACCCGACGAAGATCAGGGTCCAGAAGCTGAGGATGGCGAAATCGTAGCTCGGGATCGCGCGCCCGCCGACCTTTGGCACGAGGTAGTAGGCGGCGGCGAGGGCCAGCGGGGCGAGCCAGAGGCTCCAGGCGCCCTGGCCGAACCAGCCGGCGACCAGCGCCTGCAGGACGCCGCGCTCCGGGGCGAAGCTGAGCATCAGCTGGGCGCCGGAGAAAATCCACGGGAAGAGCACCAGCGCCGCCACCGCGTACCACTGGGCGGCAAACATCATGGGCTGGCGGCGGCCGGTCCAGGCGAGCACGCCGGGGACGACCATGGCGGCGTAGGCGACCAGCATCAGGGGCTGGACGTAGGCCGGCAGGTGCAGCCAGGCGTGGGACGCGCCATCCCCGGTCCCGATGCCGACCAGGCTGAGGGCGACGCTGAGATTCCAGAACAGCGCGCCGGCAACCGTCCAGTTGAGCGAGCGGAGCGGCGAGCCGCCGAGGCGGCCGAGCAGCCAGAGGACCACGGCGAGGCCGGCGTTGGCCGCCCAGCCATAGAGGAAGGCCGTCTGCTGCATCGCCGCGGTGCGGCCGAAGGTCATCACCGCGCAGTCCGCCGCCAGCGACGGCGTGGACAGCTGCAGGAGGTTCAGGAGCGCCAGCGCGCCGCTCACGACGAGCCAGAGCAGCGCGGCGCCGAGCAGCAGCAGCAGCGGGCAGCGCGCGGAGGCGTCGATCGCAGTGACTTCAGCCGACGGGGCGGCGGAGGAGGCGGTGGTCATCGCAAGGGGTCGCGGTTAGGGCTGGGACGCGTGCTGCTGGACGGTGAGCTCCATCGCCCGGGCCAGCGGGAGCTGGACGATGCCGGCGGGACGGTCGACCCAGCCGTAGCTGGCGGCCTGCTTGGCCTGCTGCTCGCGCAGCTTGGCCAGATTGGCCAGCCGCTGCTCGGCGGTGCGGATGCCGTCACCCGTGAACGGGCCCGACTGGCGCGGCAGGTAGAGGAAATAGACCAGCACCAGGAACAGCGCGCCGCCGGCCAGCACGGCCAGGGTGGTCAGGAGCGGGGCGGACTTGGAAGGGGAATCACTCATGGTGGGTGAGGCACTCGCCGATGCGGGGGTCGCGGATCGGGATGAGCTTGGTCGTCGGGAAACTCCGCAGGTAGGCCCAGAGGCAGACGCCGCCGACGCCGATGACGGAGGTGACCACCCAGAGCAGGTTGAGCGAGAGGAACGGGAGCGAGTCGCCGTGCCCGTCCTTCAGCACGGGCAGGATGTTGTAGCAGAGGTCGACCAGGATCACCGCGAGGATCCAGTAGGCGATCCGGCGGATGATGTGGTGGGTGACCTTGAAGCGGTAGGACAGGAGCGCGAGGAACGGGACCACGAAGTGGCCGAAGAGGATGACGAGGCCGACGTACCACCACTGGTTGGTCGAGCCGTCGTGGTTCACCTCGCGCAGGTTGTACCAGAAGGTTTCCTCCGGGACGTTGGCGTTCCAGATCAGGAAGTACTGGGAGAAGGTGACGTAGGCCCAGAACACGGTGAAGGCGAGCATCAGCTGGCCGATGCTGTGGAAGTGGTTCGTGTTGATGATGCCCTTGAAGTCGCCGCGGCGGTAGAGCCAGACCATGATGAGGACGCCGCAGCAGAGCGCGCCGCGGACGCAGTTGGCGAAGAACCAGACGCCGTACATGGTGGAGAACCAGTGGTACTCGAGGCTCTTCACCCAGTAGATCGCGGCGAAGCTGAGGGTGAGGGCGCCCAGCGGCAGGCCCATCGCGGCCGTCCGGCGGTTGACGCTGGTCCAGCCCACGCTGCCGTCGGCATCCTGGGTGAACGAGGCGCGGCGGAGCCGGGCGGAGAGCCAGATCCAGCAGACAAAGAACGCCACCGTCATGCCCGTGAAGAGCGGCAGGTTGAGGAAGCCGGACTTTTTCTGGTAGAGGATGTCGGTCCCCACCGTGCCGTGCCCGTGGAGCACGTGGTTCAGGTCCATCCAGGGCCAGACAAAGCCGGGCTTGACCCAGGCGAGGATGAGGAGCGGCAGGAAGAGGAGGAAGAGCCACTTGAAGGCGGCCAGCCCGTGCTCCCACTGGCGGCGGATGACGACCGACCAGGAGGCGTCGACGATGTGGTGGATCAGGACGAGCATCAGCATGCCGATCGCGAGGGCGACCCAGTAGGTCATGCCGACGAGGTAGGCGAGCACCGGCCCGTGCCGGTCGGGAGAGAGGGCGATGCCGGCCGCGGTCAGCGCCAGGCCGGCCAGGCCGACGATCAGGGCCCGGGTGGCGGCGGCGGCCGCCGCCGGATCAGGCGCCAGGGCGGTCGGGGCGGTTGCAGCGGGTGTGCTCATTTGAGGCCAAGCTCGGCTTGGTGGGCGGCCGGGACGTCCGCCGCGGTGCCGGTCTGGGCGCGCTGGAGGGCGCGCACGTAGAGGATCACGGCCCAGCGGTCCGCCGGGAGGAGTTTGTCGGCGTAGGGCAGCATGGTGTTCTTGCCGTGCGTGATCGTGTTGAAGAGTTCCCCCTCGGCCATGTTCCGCAGCCGCGGGTCGTGGTAGGTGGGCGTGACGCCCATGCCGTATTGCTTGGTGATGCCGTTGCCGTCACCCACCGCGCCGTGGCAGGGGCTGCAATAAATGGTGTAACGCTCCTGCCCGCGAGTCATCAGGGCCGGGGTCACCCGGACGGCGGCCGGGAAGCCGCGCACCCAGGCGCCGTCGGCGGCCTTGCCCTCGTACAGGGCGTAATCGTTGCGCAGCGCAGTGCGCGCCACCACCCCGGCGGGCAGCGGACGGTCCGCGCGGCCGTCGGCGAAGAACGTGCTCGCCCCCTGCGGCTTCGGCTTGGGCTGGCGCTTCATGCCGGGAAAGGCCCACTCGGGAAACACGTCCATCGGGGGCTGGGTGAACTTCGACCCGCGCCATCCGAGCACGGAGACCGCGAGGACCACGACAAACGCTGTGAGGAGGTAGACGTTGCGCATGGCTCAGGCTTCCAGCTCCTTGATTTCCTGGCCGCCGGCCTGCGCGAGCAGGGCCTTGGTGTTGGCCAGGTTGAAGCGCGGGTCCCGCGCCTCGATGACGATGAAGAAGGTGTCGTCCATGCCGCGCTTGATCTGGTCGTACTTGAGCACGGGATGGTAGTGCCGCGGCAGGCCGTTCAGGAAGAGCATGCCGCCGATCGTCGCGAAGGCCGTGAAGAGGATGGTGAGCTCGTAGCTGACCGGGAAGGCGAACATCGGGCTGAAGAGCGGCTTGCCGCCCACCGTCAGCCGGTAGTCATAGGCGCCCGTCCACCAGATCATGGTCATACCGGTGCAGAAGCCGAGGATGCCGCCGGCGAGGGAGATCCGGGGCACGATCGAGCGGCGCAGGCCCATCGCCTTGTCGAGCCCGTGCACCGGGAACGGCGTGATGCAGTCCCAGTGCTTGTAACCGGCGTCCCGCACCTTCTCCGCCGCCTGGTAGAGGTTCGGGACGGTCGCGAAGGTGGCGATCAGGCCATAGGAGGGTGCAGCCATGGTCGGGTGGAGTTAGTGGTGATCGCCGCCGCCGTGCACGTCGGCCTGCGGCGTGACGGCCTTGAGCTCCGCCATCGGCATGATGGGCAGGAAGCGGATGAAGAGGAGGAAGAGCACCGAGAAGACGCCGAAGGTGCCGAAGAAGGTGAAGATCTCGACGATCGACGGGCTGTAGTAGCCCCAGCTCGAGGGCAGGAAGTCGCGGGCGAGCGAGGTGACGATGATCACGAAGCGCTCGAACCACATGCCGACGTTGACGAAGATCGAGAGGACCCAGACGAGCGTGGTGTTCTCGCGGACGGCCTTGAACCAGAAGAACTGCGGGGTGATCACGTTGCACGAGATCATGATCCAGTAGGCCCAGGCGTAGTGGCCGAAGGCCCGGTTGATGAACGCGAAGCCCTCGTAGGGGTTCGCGCCATACCAGGCGATGAAGAACTCCATCGCGTAGGCGTAGCCGACGATCGTGCCCGTCGCCAAGGTGATCTTGCACATGCAGTCGATGTGGTACTGCGTGATCAGGTCCTCGAGCTTGTAGACCGCGCGGAGCGGCAGCATGAGCGTGAGCACCATGCCGAAGCCCGAGAAGATGGCGCCGGCGACGAAGTACGGCGGGAAGATCGTGGTGTGCCAGCCCGGGAGCAGCGACACCGCGAAGTCGAAGGAGACGATGGTATGGACCGAGAGGACGAGCGGCGTCGAGATGCCGGCGAGGATCAGGTAGGCCATCTCGTAGTTGCTCCAGTGGCGGTTGGAGCCGCGCCAGCCGAGGGCGAACAGGCCGTAGAGGAAGGAGCGGAGCTTGTTGCCCGCGGCCTCGAAGCGGTCGCGCAGCACCGCGAGGTCGGGCAGCAGGCCGACATACCAGAACAGCACCGAGACCGTGCCGTAGGTGGAGACGGCGAACACGTCCCACTCCAGCGGCGAGCGGAAGTTCTGCCAGAGGTAGTTCGAGTTCGGGATCGGGAAGAGGAACCAGGCGTACCAGACGCGGCCGACGTGGAAGACCGGGAAGATGCCGGCGCAGACGACGGCGAAGATCGTCATCGCCTCGGCGGCGCGGTTGATCGAGGTGCGCCACTTCTGGCGCAGCAGGCACAGGATCGCCGAGATCAGCGTGCCGGCGTGGCCGATGCCGATCCAGAAGACGAAGTTGACGATGTCCCAGGCCCAGTTGACCGGGTTGGCATGGCCCCACACGCCGACGCCGGTGGCGATCAGGTAGGTGATGCCGGCGACGGTGAAGGAGGCGACGAAGCAGGCGACGCCGAAGCACCACCACCACCAGACCGGGGTCTTGCCCTCAATGATGCCGCAGATCTTCTCGGTGATCCATGAGAAGCTGCGGTGGTGGTCGACGAGGATGGCGCGCGGGAGGACCGCGGGCTGCACCTCGCCCAGAATGGCCGGCAAAGCGGCTTGATCGGCGTGGGCCATTAGCTCAGCCCTCCCCGGCGTGACGGCGTGTCCAGCCGGGCATGGCCCGGCGCGGGCTTCTCACCGTGCGCCGGCGCGTGCTCCCCGGCCCCGTGGCCTTCCGAGCCGGCCGGGTGGTTCTTGCGGTTGTACTCGACGCGGCTGAGCGGAAGCGCGGCGTAATCGGGCATGTGCGGGTTCGGATTGCGGAGTTTTCCGAGGTAAGTGGTGCGCGGGCGGATATTGAGGTAGCCGAGCAGCGCGTAGTCCTGCTCGCGGGCCTTGGCCTGCGCCACGGCACTGCCGGTGTCCAGCAGGTTGCCGAACACGATGGCCTCGACCGGGCAGACCTGCTGGCAGGCCGTCTGGATCGTGCCGTCGGGCACGACGACGTCGCCCGGGTGGCCGGCCTGCGCCGTCGCGACCTTGTGCCGGATCTTGCCGTTCTGGATGCGCTGCGTGCAGTAGGTGCACTTCTCCATCACGCCGCGCATGCGGACCGAGACCTCGGGGTTCTTCACCATCTGGACGAGCTCCGGCATGCCCTTCGGGCCGAGCTGGCCAAGGTAGAGGCTGTCGAGCTGGCGCAGGTTGAAGTCGAAGAAATTGAAGCGCCGGACCTTGTACGGGCAGTTGTTCGCGCAATAGCGGGTGCCGATGCAGCGGTTGTAGGCCATCGTGTTGAGGCCCTCGCCGTCGTGCACCGTGGCGTTCACCGGGCAGACGATTTCGCAGGGGGCCAGCTCGCACTGCTGGCAGGCCACCGGCTGCAGGGAAATCTGCGGGTCCTCGGGAAGCTCCTTGTTGCCCTCGCCGCCGAAGGCCG
The DNA here is from genome assembly GCA_903830425.1 of uncultured Opitutia bacterium. Lineage (GTDB taxonomy): Bacteria > Verrucomicrobiota > Verrucomicrobiia > Opitutales > Opitutaceae > Opi-474. The sequence continues at coordinate 3,286 of CAIKTR010000058.1, read as the reverse complement.
CGCCGTCGGCATGGCCGTCGGAATAGTAGCGGTCGAGCCGGATCCAGTGCATCTCGCGGCCGCGCAGCACCTGCTGCTTGCCGACGATCGGGATGTTGTTCTCCGCCTGGCAGGCGACCACGCAGGCGTTGCAGCCGATGCAGGTGTTGAGGTCGATCGACATGCCCCACTGGTGCACGCCGTCGAACTTCGGCGTGGTGTAGAGCGAGCCGCCGCGGGGAATCTGCTGGGCGCGCGACGCGACGAGCGCCTCGCGCTGGGCGCGGGTCAGCTCGTTCTCGTTCGCCGGGGTGTTGTCCGCGCCGTAGATGGCGGGCGAGTGCGACTCCGTGCCGATCCCGTCGACGTAGCCCGGGTTGCCCTGGTACTCGCCGTAGTTGGCCTCGCGGATGATGTCGCGGCCCTCCATCGACCAGTGTTCCTGGAGGTTGGCGAGCAGGCGGCGCGTGCCGGTGTCGGCCAGCGTGGCGCCGGTGGCGAAGCCCATCGCGGACGAGGTGCGGAGCGGGTAGGCGCTGAAGCCGGCGTCGGTGCCGACGCGGCCGGTGACCGTGCGGCCGTAGCCGAGGGCGACCACCACCGTGTAGTTCGAGAGGCCGGGCTGGATGTGCACCGGGCCCCGGACCTTGCGGCCGCCGAGCGTCAGCTCGAACACGCGGGCGTTCTCCTTGCCGATCTCAAACTCGTTCTCCTCCTTGCGCGCCACCTGGATGAGCGCGCCGGCCGGATCGATCCCCAGCTCCTTCGCGAGCCGCGGGCTGATCATGATGGCGTTGTCCCACGCCAGCTTCGTGATCGGGTCCGGGCATTCCTGCAGCCAGCCGTTGTTGGCGAAGCGCCCGTCGTCCAGCTTGTGGTCGGTGACGAACCGGACCTCGAGGTGGTGGAGCGACAGCGCCGCGAGCGGCGGGACGGAGCGGAAGAGGTCGGCGGCGCCGGCGGGGTCGTAGGTGACCGCCACCTTCGCATAGGCCGTGTCGGCCAGCAGCCCGTCGTGCAGGAACTGGCGGAAGAACTTCACCGGGTCCGCGCCGGCCGCCAGCGCGGTGATCGTGGCGTTGACGTGCGCGTAGGGCTCCGTCTGGGCCTCGCCCAGCAGGTGCGCGAGGACCTCGATCTCCGTCAGGCCGTTGAACAGCGGGAGGATCATCGGCTGCACCGGGACGATCGTGCCGTCCACCGTGCGGGCGTCGCCCCAGGATTCCAGATAATGCGCGGCGGCCACGTGCGTGCCGGCCAGGGCGGACGTCTCGTCGGCGTAGTAGCCGTAGCGGATGACGTCCGGGACGGACTTCTGCAGCGCGGACCAGTCGAGGTCGGCGGGCGCGTTGTAGGCGGGGTTGCCGCCGAGGATGATCAGCGACTTGACCGCGCCGCTGCGGATGGCGAGGGCGAGGGCCTCGATGCTGGAGGCGGTCGCGGCGGGGACGGCGACAAAGTCGATCGTGGCGCCAATATTGCCGAGGAAGGCGTTCAGGGCATACGCGAGGGCGTGCACCACGGCCGGCTGGTGCGCGCCGGCCACGACGAGGCTGGCGCCGCGGTGGGCGAGCAGGTCCTGCGCGCAGGCCTCAAGCCACTTGTCCTGGTCCTTGAACTCCAGACCCTGGCTGAGGGCGTCGAGCGGGGAGGCGCCCATCACGCGGCCGGCCAGGGCCGCGGCGAAGGCCGCCACGTGGCTGCTGGCGAGGCGCAGGCGGTGGTCCGCCATGCTGCCGGTCAGGCTGAGCCCGCTCTCCACGACGTAGAGGCGGTTCATCGGGTCGTCCGGCTTCGTCACGCGGCGCCCCTTGGCGAACTCGCGGGAGTAATAGAGGCTGCCGGACTCGGCGTGGAAGAAATCGGCGTCGAGGCTGACGATGCGCTTGGCCTTGGCGAACTGGTAGAGCGGCTTGACGTCGCGGCCGAAGCAGGCGCGCGCGGCGGCGAGCGGCGGCTCGTCCCGCACCGGCTCGTATTCGGCCCAGATGGCGCGGGGGAACTTCTGGCGCAGGCGGGCGAGGAGGCGGGCCCGGGTCGGCGAGCTGGACTCCTCGGCGAGGACGGCGAGGCCCTCGCCGTTGGCGGCGGCGGCGGTCTGGCCGACGCGGGCAAGCAGCGCGGCCACCTGGGCGGACGTCACGGGCTGGCCGTGGACGGTGTGCTGGGTGGCGCGGTCCGGGTCGTAGAGGTCGAGGACGGAGGCCTGGGCGACGAGGGAGCTGGCGCCGCCGTGGGGGGCGTAGGTCGGGTTGCCCTCCAGCTTGGTCGGACGGCCCTGGTGGGTCTCGGCGAGCAGCGGCAGGGCGGAATTGCGCCGCGGCATCGCGGTCGCGAAATAGAGCGGCATGCCCGGGATCAGGCCCTCGACCGACTGGCCGAACGGCAGCACGTAGCGCTCCGGGCGGCGGCAGCCGGCGAGCCCGAGGCCGCCGAGGGCGAAGGACGCCGCCATGATCTTGGTGAATTGGCGACGGTCCACGCCGTCGATCGACGACGAGCCCTCGGGGAACTCCCGCGCCAGCTGGGCCTGGAAGCCCGGGGTGGCGGCCAGCTCGTCCAGGCTGCGCCAGTACTTCGGGCCGGCGAGTTCGCGGGCGGACGGTGCGGGGTGGTGCAATTCGCGTTTCATCGATGGCAGCCGGAGCAGCTTTGCGGCGGTTTGATGTTCCGGTCGGTCAAGAACTTGTTCGCGGCGGCGGCGCCGGATTTGACGGCGAGCGGGGCGGAATTGAGGTTGTAGATGTCGGCCGGGTCGCGGACGCGGCCGGCGGGGTCGCGGTGGCAGTCGAGGCAGAAGCCCATGCTGAGGGACTGGTCATGCGCGACGACCTCCATCTCGTTGATCTTGCCGTGGCACTCGACGCAGCTGACGCCGCGGTTCACGTGGATGGCGTGGTTGAAATAGACGTGGTCGGGGGTCTGGTGGATCTTCACCCACGGGACGGACTCGCCGGTCTCGTAGCTGCGGCGCACGACGGCAAGGAGGGGGCTGTCCTTCTTGACGTGGCTGTGGCAGTTCATGCAGGTCTGCGCGGTGGGCAGGTTGGCCACGTTGGCCTGCTCGACGTTGCTGTGGCAGTACCGGCAGTCGAGTCCGAGCTGACCCACGTGGAGGGCGTGGCTGTAGGGCACCGGCTGGACCGGGGCGTAGCCGACGCGGGTATATTTCGGCGTCAGGTAGTAGTTGGCGCCGACAGTCACCACGCCGGCGAGCACCACCACGAAGATGATGATCTGGAGCGGGAGGCGGTTGGCCGACTGGGGAAAGAGTTTCGACATGGTCCGTGGGGGCCGTTCAGCCGGG
>CAIKTR010000057.1 GCA_903830425.1 uncultured Opitutia bacterium | reverse complement strand
GTCCGGCAAGTAGCCGAGCCGGCGACAAGGCCAGCAAAGTGGAGCGAATGAGCGATTTTATGGGACGGTGCATGGCGGTTTGAACGGACAAAAAGTTTAGGATTCGGAGGTGACGGAGTGATGCGCAGGCGAAAAGCCGGCGCGGCCATACGGCGGGGCAACCGTAGGGCTATTCCCCTACTCTGGCTGCTTGCTACTCACACCCCGCCGAGTTGCTGCGCTTAGCACGCTGCAAGGTAAGCATAGCAGTTGGCTGGCGCCCGCGTCGTGTGACGTTAGTCACATTCCCTAGGAGGCAGGGTTCCGGCCTCCGCCGGGCCGCTGGCAGGAACTTGCCGGCCCGGCGGTCGGAAGCAGGCCGCCGCGAAGCCTCGCCGCGGTCCGGGGCGCGCGCTCAACGCCGGGGCAGGATTGCGGCCAAGGGACCCGGCCGAGCACGGCCGGGGCAAACGAGCGGAGACGCGATCAGGCGCAGACCCGCACCGGGGAGACCCGCGGCGCAAAATCCACCGCTAGGGACGGCCGGGTCTGGTTCCATTTCATCACCGCCTCGGTGCGCGACTCCACCCCGAGCTTGGCGAAGATGTTTTCCAAGTGCCGGCGCACGGTCAGGGAACTGAGGGACAGCGTCGCAGCGATGTCGGCATTGCGCTTCCCTTGGGCGACCGAATCGAGCACCTCGGCCTCGCGGGCGCTCAGCGGGACAATCGGGGTCTTGACCCGGGTGTCCAACGGGGACGGGCCGCTGCGCGCCTTGAGGATATTGGCCAGCAGCAAGGGCAGCCGCTCCAGCTCCGGCGTGACGGTGTCGAAATAGGCATCACGTCCACAAGCCAGGGTGAGTGACGCGGCACCGCCCAGCGGCAGGTGCATCACCAGCATGTCCTTGAAGCCGAGGGGCCGTTCGATGTCCGAGTAGATTGCGGAATTATAATAATCCCGGTCCGTCCAGATTTTCCGGCGATGGTAGACGGCCGGCTGTCGCTCGCTGGCGTAGAGCCGGTTGATGGGATGCAGGTCGTGCTTCGAAAGTTCGGCGGCAAAGGTATCCGCCTGATCCCGCCAGCCGAGACCCTGGAAATTGACCTTCGCGTTGCAGCAGCTGGCCTGGTAGCTGCCGGCGTAGAACGCCGTGTGGTGATGCCCCTCCACGCTGGACCGCCACAACGCAAAGACTGCATCGAGCCAACTGACATCCAGGGGTACCTCGTTGAGACTGATCAGGAGCCCGAGCGAATCTTTGGTAAAGTGCATCGGTTTACGGGTAACGGCTTCGGGCAGAAGATGCCCGCACCCTGATCGGTACGGCAAGGGCTTAACTTTAACGCTGAATGGAATCTTTTTATAGCCAATAGGGTGTTTTACTATCATGCAACTACATGCCCTAGAGTGGTTAATGCACGTGTTCTTAATTTCACGAGCCTACCGCACAGCACCCCACCCTCCGCTCCCTCAGATTTCGTGCTACCTCCTCGCGGGCAGACTCGGATTTCGTGCTTCCGCCTTCGGATTTCCGCCCCTGCGGGCGGCCTCGGCTTTCGTGCCGCAGCTTTCCGCCCCTCGGATTTCGGATTTCCGCCTTAGTACTTCCGCCCCTGCGGGCGGCCTCGGCTTTCGCGCCGCAGCT
>CAIKTR010000056.1 GCA_903830425.1 uncultured Opitutia bacterium | reverse complement strand
GAGTCTACCCAGCGGGCATCGAAGCGGGCCACCTGGCGCAGGTGGCGCTGGAGCTGGGCGCCGTGCTGCAGGCCGATCCAGTTGAACCAGCCGCAGGCGCTGCCCGGGGGCCGGGCGGGGTCGGCGTAAATCTCGACGGTCAGGCGCCGCAGCCGGCGGGCCCCGCCGAGCGGCAGGAGCAGCTCGCGCTTGAGGGCCTCGAAGGGCGGGCTCAGGTCGCGGCGCTCGCCCGCCTCCGTGCCGGCGATCAGCGCCACCCGCGCCCCGGGCGGGGCGACGAGCGAGAACACCAGCGCATCGTAGTCGGCACAGTCCACCTCGAAGTCGCGCGTCATGCGCAGCGCGGGCACGGCCGGATCGGACGGCGCGCGTTCCCAGTCGTACTGCACCCACGACCATTTCTGCCCGAGCGTCAGCCCCGCGGCGCCGCCGCGGTCGATCCGCCACCGGGGCAGTCCGCTCAGGGTTTCGTCGAAGAAAGCCTCGAAGATGGCCTCGGCGCAGTTGATCGGGGTCAGTTGCATGCGGCTGGGACGACGCGGGCGAGATTAGCAGTCGGCTCCTGGTTGGCGAGGGTCCTGACGGGGTGGGCTGGCCGGGGCGGGTGCGCGGGAATTAGCCCGGGTCGGGCGGGACGTAGGCGTCGGCGCCGCCCAGTTTCTTCCACTGGGCCTGCAGGGCGAGCAGGGCGAGGAACGAGCAGAAGGTCAGCCCGCTGCAGAGCAGGAAGGCGTAGCGGTAGTCGCCGAGCCGCTGGAGCAGGCCGCCGACCAGCGGCGGGGCGAAGATCAGCCCGATCATGCCGAAGATCAAGTTGGCGCTGATCAGCTGGCCGTAGCGCTCCCGCGGCATGAGGCGCGGTCCCAGCGCGGAGGCGGCGCCGAGGAAGACCGCGATGGCCACCTGGTTCAGGCTCCACCAGAGGAGCAGCGAGGACTGGTGGTGCACGAACCAGAAGCAGCAGAAGTAGCTGGCGGCGGTGAGCGCCATGCCGATCACCGCGACGCGCATGGGGTGGAAGTAGTCCACGCCGAAGCCCACGAGGAAAAAGACCGGGATCTGCACCATGAAGGTCCAGCCCTTGACCTCGCCGAAGGCCTGCAGCGAGAGGCCCAGCGTGGGGGCGTAGCCCTCCTTGCCTGCCTGGGTGGCGAAGAACACGACGTAGTTCAGCGGCACGAGGGAGGACCAGTAGAAGAGCGTGACCACAAAGTTGGTCAGGTAGAAGGGGTGCCGGAAGCTGGTCCGGAGGTATTCCCGGATGCTCCCGAGCGCGCCGCCGGGCGCGCGGGGCGGGGGCGGGGGATAGGTGCCCTCCTTGACCTTCCAGACGATGATCACGAAGGCGCCGGCGAAGAGCAGGCCGATCAGCAGGTAGAGGTGAAACGTGTAGGCCTCGGCCCAGCCGAGGGCCCAGCGGTTGAAGGCGAGGCTGCCCAGCGCGCCCACGGCGCGGTACAGGCCGGTGAACTTGCCGATGACCTCCGCGGGGATCACGTCCACGACCAGGCAGGCGAAGACCTGGACGACGTAGGCGTTGAACAGCAGGAAGACCACGACGAAGAGGCTGATCCAGACGATGGAGCAGGTCGCGGCGCTGAGGGTGTGCACCCCGCAGGCGGCGAACAGCTGCTGCAGGCGCTCACCCGCGGGCCGGGCGGCGCCGAGCAGCATGAGGCTCAGCACGACCGGCGGGAGGCACCAGAGCAGAAACGGCCGCCGCCGGCCCAGGGGGCCCCGGTGCCGGTCGCTCTGGGTCGCCACCACCGGGTACCAGAAGAAGGCGACGATCGACGAGAGCGTGCCCCCCACCAGGCCGATGAGGGTGTCGCTTGCCCCGTGCCACCGCAGCAGCAGCGGCGTGAGGGTCTGCATCGCCTCCAGCAGCTGGAAAAAGAAGTCGCCCCAGAGCATCCAGAACACCACCTGCAGCAGGGCGCCCTTGGTGTAGGTGAGCGTGCCGACGCGGTAGAGCCGCGGACCCGTGGCTCCGGAGAGGGGGAGGGCGGCGCCGGCCGGGTGCGCGGGCAGGCTCATGGCGCGGGCGGGGGCAGGCGGGGGCGCGAAGGGTCCATGGCCGGGGGCGGCAAATGAGGGGGGCTGGGCCGGGGTGAGCTCGGTCAGGCCACGGCAGCAGCCATCCTCCACGGGCCGGCCCGCGGGAGGCAAGGCTTGGTTCGGGCGCCGGCCGCCCGGTGCCCGGCGTCGGCCCCCGACGGTGGGCCGGCTTGAAATTTCAGCTCGTTACGTAATCTCCCACCTCGTTCACGCGGGGACGAACCGCAGGTTTGCAGCCGTGCGCCTCGAATTCAGCAACTCCACTAATACCTCTCCGGCCTTTCCGGTCGAACGGCGGCGCGATCGTCTGACGCGGGCGATGGTGGACAGCAAGCTCATGGCCGACGAAGCGGAAAAATTGCCGGAAGGCCCGGAGCGGAACGCCGCGATCGCCGCGGTCATGCGGCTGGCGCAGACGATTTCCGAGGCCCTGGACCAGAAGCGGGCGCAGGAAGCGCTCGCGCGGGCCGGCTGGCCCACGGAATACTCGCACTGAGCCCGCCGGACCCGGCGGCAACGCCGGGGGATCAGGCCGGGCGCAGCACGACGCGGATCGTGGCCTGGCGCACGTCGCCCTGGCAGCGCAGCGCGAGCCGGGTGGGATGCGGGGGCTGATCGATCGTGTCGGTGCTGATCGCGAGGGCGGCGCCCTCCACGCTCACCTCCACCGCGAGGACGGCCGCGCCGTCGCTCAGCCGCACCTGGGATCCGTTGATCGCCACTTTGCCGAGGGTGATGAGCGCGGACTCGAACGCGGACGGCGTGGCGAACTCCACCTGGTCGGTGATGGTGACGCTGCCGGCCCCGCGGCGGTCGAACAGAAACTCGCGTTCCAGGCGCCGCAGTGCGGGCACGTCGTAGGCCAGCCGCAGGTCGAAGACGACCCGGTCGGTGTCGGCGGTGAATTCCTTCGCGAGCACCCGGGTGCGCCACTCCGGGCCGGCTTCCTGCAGCCGGCCGGCGACCCGCGGCACCGGGTGGCCGTAGGAGTTGAGCAGCGGGCTGTCGTAGCGATGGGTGCTGAAGGTGCGGAAGCTGTAGGTCTCCGGGCCGGGATCCAGCACGAGGGTGCGCCCGTCGAGGACGACCGTGAAGGTGCCGAGATCGTTGTGGTTGTGGTTGGTGCCGTTGTGCCCGCCGAGGAACGAGGCCGACAGCCGCCGCGTCGTCGCCGGGGCGGGGCGGCAGATGAGCAGGGAGGAGGCGTCGAACCAGGAGCGCAGGTCCGGGGGCAGGTCCACCCGCTGGGGATGGCGGGGATCGTTCGTCCGGAACATCCAGAGCAGCGCCTCGGAGGCCATCTGCAGGCCCATCCCGGGGAAGGGGTCGGCGTCCGCGGGCGCGGGGACGACGGCCTGTTCCGGCGGGCCCCGGCGGTTCGCGCGCCAGAGGCGCGCCCACAGCAGCGGCTGCACGTCGAGCGCGCAGTCCGCAAAGGAGGGGAACACCTTGGGCTGGAGTTCCACCTGGTCGGGGAAGCGCGCGACGCGGGCCATCTTCGGCTCGTCCAGCAGGTCGAGCACGCCGCCGGTGGCGAGCCGGAGCAGCTCGGCGAGCGCGAGGTAGTGCATGAAGCCGTAGCTCCAGTACCCGACGCCCTCGGTGCAGACGCCGTCGTCGTTGAAGCCGTCCCGGAAGTTCCGCACCAGCGACTCGGCGAAGGCCAGCCACCAGGCGCGGTCGCGGGGCTCCGGCTGGAGGGCGGCGGCCGCCTCCGCGCAGCAGGCGAGGCAGACGGAGTTCCAGTTGTGCTTCACGTCGATCCACCAGTACAGGTCGCGCCCGGTCTCGAGCCGCTGGCGCAGGGGCTGGAACACGCGGCGGTTGGTCTCGCTGCGGATCAGCGCGCGCAGGTCGGCCGGCAGCCGCGGACCGAGCACGAAGTCGGTCTGCGCGAGATTGGCCGCGAAGTGCATGACGCCGAGGTCGGGCTCGACGGTCTTGAGGTCGTAGTTGAGGCGCTTGAGGTCGTTGCCCGGATGGATCCAGGTGCGCAGGCCGGCGAGTCGCCGCGCGTCGTCGCCGATCACCTGAAGGAACTCGCCCTGGTCGTAGATGGCCTCGGCCATGAAGAAGCACACCTGGCGCTTCCGCGTCAGGGGCATGACCTGGTTGATGTGGGTCACGTCCTCCTGCGCGAGGCAGGCCAGGTAGGCCGCATCGGTATAGTCGGGAAACGGCTGGGCCGCGAGTTCCCGGGCCTGCTGCAGGATCCGCTGGCCAAACGGGTCCGCCTGCCAGCGTCCCCACGCCGCGCGGTCGGTGACCACCGGGGCATAGGAGAACGGTTCGCGCGGCATCAGCGCCTGCAGGGCGGCTACGCGCCCGGCCGCGGGGGCGTAGCTCAGGCCGGGTGGCAGGTCGAAATTGAAATCGTACGCTCCCATCACCGGGCAGACTTGGCGGGACGGACGGACAGGCAAGAACCGATTGCGGCGCCGCCGGCTTTCGGCTTGTGCACCCGGGCGGCCGGTTCAGGCTTCCGCGGTCGTGCCGGAACTGCCGGGCGGCCAATCCCCTCATGGACCATCCCACACCGCTGAACCGTCGCCAGTGGCTGCAGGCGGCGGGCCTCACCCTCGCCGGGGCCGTGCTGGCCCCGCGCCTCAGCCTCGGCGCTCAGCCGGCCGCCGCTGGCGGCGGCGAGTCGCCGGAAGCGCCGCCGTCCCGCCCGTTGCCGGCCCGGCTGCCTCGCGGCGACCGCCGGTACATCCACGGGTTCGAAGCCGATCTCGCCTCGTAGGGCGGGAGGCGGGCGACCGCGGGCGGGGCTGCGCCGGTCCTGCGTGGCTCGTCAGACCGCGGCCTTGAGCTTCAGGCGCACGGTGACGCGGAGGACGCCGGAGGTCCCGGCCTGGCGCAGGGTGAGCAGGGGCTGGGTCTGGCCGAGTTTCCAGCCGAACTGGATGATGTCGCGCCGGCCCTGCTCCACGGCGGTGCGCCGCGG
>CAIKTR010000055.1 GCA_903830425.1 uncultured Opitutia bacterium | reverse complement strand
TTTCTCAGCTGAATTTGCGTCCGGTATAACCACCGGTGTTCCGATCGTTACATGGGGATTCGTCGGCGTCCAACCGCCCCCAGGCGGCACATTCCGACCCAGAATTGGCGCGGCGTGCGCGATCATTAGAGGCAAGACCTCCGCCAGATAATTTCCCCACAGCTCGGTGGTGACGTGGGCCCGCCAGAGCAAAATCTCGTCGCCCTCGTCGGTGTTGCGGTACTTGAAGGCAGAGATCATCAGATAATGCCGTGCCGCGAGGCTCGACATCTCGGAATAGTAGGCGGCATGGCGATCGAGGTCGCGCGCGCGCTCGCCCACGACATACGCCCGGATCTCACTCGCATTGGTGACATGGCCGGGCAACGGCGGCTGATTCGGTCCCCGGAGGGCACTATCCACTTCCACGGGCACAATTGAACCCCACTGGAAGACGAGGACCATGGTGGGGCGATTCTGTTTCGACGCCAGTTTGTAGCCCTGCTTCGCAAGCATGGTGATGAGTTGGCGCGCCGTGTCCTCGTCCGGCGGCTTGCGCTCGTAGTCTCGGCTCGCACTACCCAACTCCTTGTAGCCATCGAAGATGGCCAGGTAGTACGTCGGAAGGTCGTGAGTCGGCGGCGTCAGCTTCTTGCCGTCCCGCGTCATGTCGACCGACTCGATCACGAATCGTTCATCGACCGGGGCTGCGCAGAGGATTGGTGCGGAGGCCAGCAGAGCCAACAGAGCCAAGCCAGCGGAACGAAGACGCAGGGACAGAGGGGAAAGGCGAAATCCGAAGGTTGCTAACGGGACACCGGCAGCGGGCTGATTCCTGCTCAACGTCACCGACCGAATGAAATTTTTCATGTAGGGAATAAAATGGGAGACTTCACGCCGTGCGAATGAACTCAATAACCGCGCCGCCGTGGAGGCATGAGATATGGCGCCGTCAGTGGGGGTGACGTAACCATGAACCTCCTCAGCTGGGGGAGGTCGGTTGCGCTGTGTGGTTCGGCATTCATAACGCCTCTCGCTGTCGCGTCGAAGACAGTGCGTTTGAGGTAGGCTACTTGCGCGCTTGGCTCGGCTCGACCACGGTTGAAATGCCGACCTCCACGTGCCCTTCGGGAAGGGAGCTGGACACGGTAATTTCCTCCCGGTCAATCACCTGGTCGAAGCAGACCGCGCCGGCTCTGAGCATCTTCTCCTTCAGAACATTCAAATCTTGGTCGGCGTCTTCCGTATTGATGGTGGTGCGCCAGTACTGCCTCGGCTTCGCCTTCTTCGCCCCCGCCTTCCGGGGCTCGGGCGGCTGCCAAGCGGTGATGTTGATGATGAGTTTCTCCCCTTCGGCCCGCTGCAACTTCTCTTCATAGAAGGCATCCTTGTGTCGAAACGCATCCTTGGGGACTCCCACGATCGTCACGACCGGCGCCCCACCGGCCCTGATGCCTTCAATCCCGCCGTTGTATAGGTCGATCATACCGTCGTCCAGGTATGGGTTGCGCAACCAACCGCGGCCGTAGAGGACGGTGAGGAGGATATCGGGAGTCGTGCCCGCCGGGGCCTCGCGATAGCCGTGGTTCGTGAGAACCTGATGCAGGTCCTTGAGGAGGTCGTATTCGTTCACCGGCCGCACGAGCTTATTGGTGGGGTTGTCGATCTGCTGGATCGAGATGATGGCGTACACTTTCCCGTGTTCGCGGAGGGTTTCCTTCCCGAAGCCCTTGAACGGCCGATCAACGTCGCTACGCACATTGATGTTGAAGTCACTTTCCCCAGGTGCGGCCCGCAAGCCCAGCAGGGCGCCGGACAGACCCAGGGCCAAGAACAGAACAACCCTAGTGAGGTTCATCATACGCGGAATGTACGCTAAGAATCCAAGAGGTGGGATGCGGCTTGGATTCATGTGTCGAATAGATGCGCGGAGGGACCCCATCAGTTACGCGGTCGCCGGAAATACACCCTGGCCGGCGGCCTCCTAATTCGGGAACTGTCCTGCGGTCAAAAAACGCTGAAAACTAACGGGGCTACGTCTCGTGCTGATGGTTTGTCGGTGGCTCTTCGACCACTTTAAGCTCGCCCAACTTCACTGTGCCGGTGCGCTCGTTGAACCAGGAGGCGGCGGGTTTGACGGAGCGACCGAAGCCATGGGACGCGATTTTGATCATGGGTTGAATCACATCGTCGAGGTAGTCGCCCCACGCGCTCGTCGTTGAATGGGCGCGCCACAGCAATACATCCTCTTTCCCTTGCACCGCGGTGCGTTGATAGCGAAAGGCGGACACCAGGAGATAGTGGCGGGCCGTGAGACTGTTGATCTCGTCGAGGGCGTAACGGTTGTTCACATCCCACTCGGATTCACCGATGATGATCATGCGCATCTCCGCCGTGTTAAGGACGCGTTTATCCAAGAAACTCGGCGCCACGGTTCCCCATTCGAACGAGAGGGTGAGCGTGGGTGGAAATTCCTTGGAGGCGATGCGGTACCCCTGCTTTTCCAGCGTGGCAATCAGCGTCCGCAGGATGACCTCCTCGTTCGGTCGCCGCTCATAGTGCTTCACGATTTCACCGCGCTCTTTATAGCCCAAGACGACGGGGACGTAATAGACCGGCTTATCGGGAGACGGCGGCAGCAAGTTCTGGCCCTCGCGCGTCAGATCCACCGTCAACACGTGCGACCGATCCGCCGCATCCCAGTCCTCAATCGCGCCCACCACGTCACCCACGCTGCAGGCCAACACCACGCCGCATAGCAGGCGCGGCATGAAACGAAACCAACAACCAGCGGATAGAATAGGGTATTTCATGCTAGTTAGATAACCCATTAGAACGTTTTAACTACCGACGGCATGATTGTCGTCTCGTTTGTAAATATATACGATCAATATCGACGTCGCATAATATATCGGTTAATAACCTGTTACAAAAGAGGGATATACATTTAATATACATTTAATATACATTTAATATACATTTAATATACGTTGATCGGCTGGCGGCGGAGCAGGCGCATCAGACTACACCTGCTGACACGCCCAGGCGCGTGCGCGACAAGTGGCCAGGCCGCCGGCCGGATTTCACCCCCGACGCTCGACCCCGGGTCGGCGCGCCCCGAGCCGTCACACCCCGAGTTCGACGGTTTCCAGCGCGCTCAGGTCCAGGCCGGGCGCGCAGCCGAACGGCGCACGCAGGACGGAGCCGAGCGCGAGCCGGCCGGCGCGCACGTCCAGCCGCGGCCAGCCCGCGGCGCTGCGCGTGTAGAGGTCCCCGTGGTGCGCGAGCGTGTGCGCCTGGAGCGCGGCGGGAAACTGGCTGAGTCCCGCGAAGTAATGGTGGCCGTTGCGCTCCACGCTGGTCACGCCCAGCACCGCCTGCATCGCGAGGTCCTGGAGCAGCGCCACCGGGCCGACATTGGTGAGGTCCTCGCCGCTGAGCATGGCGGGCTGGCCCGCCGCCCGGCGCTGCGCCAGCAGGCACGCATGGGCCACGCCCTTGAAGATCCCCTTGCAGTTCTTGTGGCTCGTCCCCGCATAACCGAGCCGCAGCGCCGCCGGCAGGCTGCCGATCTCGGCGTCCGACTCGTCGATGATGATCGGCGGCCGGTCCGGCCAGGCCGACCAGTCCGCCGCCGGCGCCAGCGCCACGTCGCGGTGCAGCGGCTGTTCGATGAACAGCAGCTGCGGCCAGAACGCCCGCAGCCCGGGCTCCGCCAGCAGCGCCCGCAGCTGCGACGCAAACGCCGCCGGGTCCCGGAAGCTCTCGTTGCCGTCGAGCGAGAAGGCGTAGTCCGCCCCGCATTCGCGCGCCAGCACGCCGGCGATCTGCTGCAGCCGCTCCCGGGCCCGCGCCACGTCGGCGTCGATCTTGATCTTGAAATGCCGCAGCCCGTAGAAGCGCACGCAGTCGGCCAGCGACTGGGGCAGGCCGTCGCTCACCCGGTCCGCCGGCAGGATGTCGCCCTCCTCGATCGGATCGAGCAGGCCCACCGTGTGGCGGGCGAACACCGTCTCGGGCGGGCGCGCCGGCAGCCAGTCGCGCGGGCTCGTGCCCGCCAGCGGCGCATGCAGCGCCCCGAGGTCCACGCCGAGGAGGTTCTCCCGCAGCGCCGCGGCCAGCGGCTGGTGCTTGGCCTGGCAAAAGGCGTCCACCAGCGCCCGCTCGACCAGGGACGTGCCGAAGTGCACCAGCAGCGGCGGGAGCTGCTGCTCGCGCCCCCACGCCGCCTGCGCGGCATAGAGCTCGCGCCAGAACTGGAACGGGGTCGCCGCCCGCAGCGGCCGCGCCTGGGCCACCGCCGCGCGGATCACCCGGAGCATCTCCACAATCTCCTCGTCCAGCGCCCGGGCCGGATCCTTGGTGAACCACTTGGGCGGCAGGTGGTCGGCGGCGACGCCGCTGTGCCGCTGCCCGTCGATCTCGAACGTCAGCCGCAGCAGCACGTGCGAGACCTCGGTCATCGTCACGATGCCGTAGCGAAACGGCATGCGGGCCCGGAGCGGGAGGCGGAAGAGTTCGGAGGCGACGAGTTGGATCATGGCGGGAAGCCGGGGCGGCCGACAGGCGCACCCGGCAGGGACGAGTCGCTAGACCGCGGGGCGGGCAAAGGCCACGCCAAAGCCCGGCCGGGGGCGGGACGCACCCGCCGCGGGCTCACGGCGCGGGGGGCGGGCCGGTGAACCGGAAGGGCACGCGCACACGGATGATGACGGCCTTGCCGCCGCTCTTCGGCGGCGCGAAGCGCCATGCCGCCAAGGCCTGCACGGCGGCCCAGCCGAAGGCCGGGTCGCTGGCGGACGCCACGCGCGGCAGCCGCGCCCGGCCCGCCTCATCCACCAGAAACTCCACCACGGCCTCGCCCTGCGCCACCCGGCCCTTCAGGGCGAGGGGGAACAGCGGCGCCCGCGACGAAACCAGCTGCAGCTTCGCGTCGAGGCGGTCGGCGCCCGCGATCCGCTCGGGGTGCTTCCGCTCCACGGCCAGCAGGGTGCGGTCGTCATGCGTGATCACCCCGTCGCGGTCGTAGGCGCTGAATTTCTGCTCGAAGGTGAGCAGGGCCTGCACCGGTTTTCCGCCCTGTTGCGCCGGCTCGAAGGCGAAGCCCTCGAGCGCGGCCTGCAGGGCGGCGCCGAATTCGGGGCGGTCCGCGGAATTGACCGCCACGAAGGCGACCGTGCCGTCCGCCGCGACGACAAACCTCACCTGCGCCTTGCCCTCCACCTCGTCGCGCAGCAGCGCGTAGGGATAAACCGGCCGCACGACGCCGCGCGGCTTGGGCGCCACGTCGTAGCGAAACTCCGGCGGCAGTCCGGCCAGGTCCCCCTTGGTCCTGACCACCAGCCCCGACTCCCCGCCGTTGGCCATCCGGGTGTTCTGAAAACTGATCGTCTGCCGCATTTTTGTGTTCACCGCCACGCCCTCCCGGCGGCCCGGCTCGAACTTCCACCGGCGGATCGCCTCGAGCGCGGGTTCGTCAAAGGCCGGGTTCAGCGACCGCACCACCGTGGCGTTGGTCACGCGCCCTTCGCGGTCCACCACAAATTCCACCACCACCTCGCCGCGCAGGCCGCTCGTCCGCAGGCTCGACGGGTAAGCCGGACTCGCGGTGGCAGTCGCCCGGGGCGGCTGGTTTCCCGGGGCCGACTCCGCCGCGGGCGTCGCGCCGCCCTCGCCGGCCGCCAGCCGGACCGCCAGCACGCCACCCGCCACCGCGGCCACCCTGATCATTTTTCTCCAGTGCATGGGGCGGGACGCTGGGCCTGGGCGGCGCGCGGGTCAACGCGGCGGGCGCGCCCTACCCCTGGGCCGCGCACACCTCGGCAAAAACGTCGGCCGGCAGCGGCCCCGCCTGCCACGCCGCCCAGGCGTCCTCCAGCTCGGCGGGGGTGCGCGCGCCGATGACCACCCGGTCAATCTCGGCCACGCTGAAGAGGAAGCGATGGGCCAGCGCCGGAAGGGTCAGGCCGCGCCGGTCCGCCAGGGCGCGCAGCCGGAGGGCGCGCGCGCGGGGCGCCGCCCACACCCACTCCGGGGGGGCCCGGAGGAATTCCTCATGCCGCGAGCCGAGCAGGCCCATGTGCAGCGGGCTCGCCCCGTAGGTCGCCAGCCCCGCCCGGCGCACCCGCGGCAGATCCTCGGCCAGGCCGTCGAAGATGCAGGCGTCGAGCCGGCAGAAGAGCTGCACCACGTCAAAGGCGCCGGCCTCGATGAAGCCGTCCCAGCCGCGGCCGTGCCCGCCCGCCAGGCCGAGCCGGTGCGCCAGGCCGTCGGCCTGGAACTGGCGCAGCGTGTCGACCACCCGCGCGCGCTCGGCCGGGGGCACATAGTCCGGCTCGTGCAGGAACAGCAGGTCCACCGCCGGCAGCCCGAGGGTGGCCAGGCTTCGCGCCAGGCTGTCCCGCAGGCCCGCGGGCGAAAAATCAAACACCTCGTCATGCGGATCCTGGCCCGAGAGCCGGCCCACCTTGGTGCTGACCACCGGCCGCGGGCCGCGCCAGCCGGCCAGCACCTCGCCGAGGAGGCTTTCGGAGTTGCCGTAGGACCGGGCGGCGTCGAAGCAGCCGATGCCGAGCTCGACCGCGCGGCGCAGCGTGGCGCGCGCCACCCCCTGGTCCATCGGACCCCAGGCGCCGCCGATCCCCGCCAGGCCGAAGGCGAGGCGCTCGCCCCGCAGGCCCCGCCGCCCGAGCCCCGCGTCCATCGGGTCGTGGGCCCGCCGCGTGGGCCGCGGCACCGGTTGGAAGGGCGGCGTCATCTACTGGCCCGTGAGATCGAACATGCGCGCCACCCTAGCCCGGTTCTTTCAGACATAAATAAATTTCTGCCTGGAACCGGTCCGGGGCCTCGTTGCCCATCGGTGACCATCCGGGCCCGAATCTTCACCGCGCCCCGGGTGAACGTTCACCGCTCCGGGGTTGCCAAGCCGGCGGCGTGGTCCGATGAAATGGCCACCCACCCCATGAAGATCATCGCCGTCCACGCGTACACCGTCCGCACGAAGACCCGGGTTCCGTTCGTCTGGCGCCGGGGCCTGCTCGGCACCGACGCGGCCTCCGAGCAGACCTGGCTGCGGCTGGTGACGGACGAGGGCATCGAGGGCTGGGGCCGGGCCCCGCGCGGGGCCATCGCCCTCGACCTGGTCGCCCGCCGGATCAAGCCGTGGCTGCTGGGGAAGAATCCCCTGATGAAGGAACTGCTCTGGCACGAGCTCTGGGAGATCGACCGCATCGAGGAATTCCCGATGTACATGATGGGGCTCGTGGACTCCGCGCTGTGGGACATCACGGCCAAGCGGGCCGGCGTGCCGCTGTACCAGCTGCTCGGCGGCTACCGCGACCGGATCGAGGCCTACGCGAGCACCGTGACGTACGCGACGACCCGGGAGTATCTCCAGGTCGCGGACCAGTGCCTCGCCCGCGGCTTCCGCGCGATCAAGCTCCATGCGTGGGGCGACGCACGCAAGGACGCCAAGCTCTGCCAGGCGCTGCGGCGGCATGTCGGCCCCGGGGTCGCGCTGATGTACGACGGCTCGGCCGGCTTCGACCCCTATGAGTCGCTCTACCTCGGCCGCGCGCTCGAGGAGGCGGACTACCTCTGGTACGAGGAGCCGATGCGCGAGTTCAGCCTCACCGCCTACCGCCGGCTGTGCGAGCAGCTCGACATCCCCGTGCTCACGGCCGAGACCTCGGACGGCTGCCATTACAACGTGGCCGACTTCATCGCCCAGGGCGCGGCCGACATGGTGCGCACCAGCTCGGAGTACAAGGGCGGCCTCACCGGCGCGCTGCGCGTGGCGCACCTCGCGGACTCGTTCCAGCTCAGCGCGGAAGTGCACGGGATGGGCGTCGAGAACATCCACCTCTGCCTGGCCATCCGGAACAACCACTACTACGAGACCCTGGTCATGGGCAACCCGGTGGTGTTCGAGCGGTGCATCGACCGGCACGGCTGCGTCCACGCGCCGGCCGGCCCGGGGCTCGGCCACGACATCAACCTGAAGGCCCTCGAAAAAAGCGCCGTCGCCAAGCTATAGCCCGGCCGCCAGCTTTCTCCCTCCAGCCCCCGGGCCCTCCGGTCAGAAACTCTTTCTTCCTCCATGAAAACCCCCGCCCTCCTCCTTGGCTTCAGTCTCCTCGCCGCCGGCGCGCGCGCCTTCGCCCCGCATCCGTCGGTGCTCACCGTCCAATACCACGACCAGATGCTGCCCGTGGTGCGGGTCATCAGCACCGATCCGGTGGTCCTGGTCGACGGCCAGGAAAAACGCATTCGCACGGAGCCGCTCTATCTGGTCCAGCGCGTGGCCGACTTCAGCCCGCTGGACCGCGTGGAGCTGGTCCGCATGTCCCTGGGCGGGATGCGATTTGCGATCGTGGCGAACGCGGAGGACGCGGCCGAGACGACGACGCGGGACCAGCCGCGGTTTGGCACCACGTATCTGGAGGCCACGCTGCGGTCCAAGCGCACCCTGACGCAGGGCTTCATCGTGGCGGTGGCCTATTCCGCCGCCTCCTTCACTCCGGGCAGCCCGGAGTTCGCCCCGGCGCAGATCATCGTGCACGCGCTGCCCGAGCTGCCGGCCGGCCAGGAGGTGGCCGTCAAGTTTTCCGCCGCCTCGCTGAAGGAGACCGGCCAGATGCATTATTTCGTCCAGATCTTCGATGCCACGGGCGCCGAGGTGCCGGTCGGCAAGATGGAGGCGGCCTGGCAGTATTACTCGCTGCTGGAGCGGGCCCAGCTGCAGGGCGTGATCGCGAAATACCGGGCGAAGTTCTCGGGCACCAACCACGCGGCCGTCCCCGCCATGATGGCGCGCCCGATTTTCCGGGAGGGCCTGACGCTGCCCACGACACCGGTCTCGGCCGTGATCACGATTTCCGCGGAGGGCACGGTGTCCGAGGTGAGCGTGCGCGGCACCGAGAACCCGGAGCTGCTCCGGAGCATCACCGAGGCGCTGAGCGGCTGGCTGTTTCTCCCCCAGCTCAAGGCCGGCCAGCCCGTGGCGACCAAGGTGCAGATCCCGCTGAAGTTCTGAGCGGGACAGGGCGCTGGAGGGCCGGGCCCCGCTCCGGCCGGCGCCAGGCCCTGAGCCAGTCCCGACCTGCGACGCCATGCCCGGTAAATCCGCCGACCGTTGGTTTGCCGCGTGCGACGCGGCCCATCCGCATGCGGCCAACCGGTGGCTCCGCTGGAGCTGCGTGCCGGTGATTTTCTTTGCGCTGCTGGGGCTGGCCTGGGCGATCCCGGTGTCCGCCGCGTGGGAGGCCCGGCTGCCCTGGTTCAACTGGTCGCTGGTGGCGATCGCGCTGGCCTGCGGGGGCTACGCGTGCCTCTCGCGGCCGCTGGCGGTGGGCCTGCTGGCCGGCATGGCGGCGGGCCATGCGGTGCTGCTGCAGCTGGAGTTTTACGCCCCCTGGCCGGTGGGGCAAATCTGCCTCGTCCTGCTCGTCGCGGCGGGGATCGGCTGGTGCGTCGGGCACCGGATCGAGGGCCGGAAGTGGTCCTGGCGCGCGGACGGAATCTGCCTGCTGCTCGCCCCGGCCTGGCTGCTGAGCCGCGTTTACCGCCGGGTGGGGCTGCCGTACTGACGGGCGCGGGCCGGGCGGCGCCGGCTCACTCGACCACGCCGATGAGGCCGATCGCGGTCCGGGAGCCGCGGCCGGCACTGCCCGGGCCGGCCAGGGTCTGGAGCTCGAACCGGTGCGGGCCGGACGCGAGGCCCTCGGCCAGGACGAGCGGACGCAGCCAGCCCGCGGCGCCCGCCCAGTCCGGGCAGTCGCGCACGGAGTCCTGCCAGGCGCCGCCATCCACACGGTAGCGGATCTCGCCGGAGGCCTTGCCAAAATCGAAGGCCAGCACCAGCCCGCGGCCGGTGAACGGCAGGGTCAGCCCGGCCTGCGGGGCGGTCGTCACCAGCAGCTGGGTGACCCCGTGGCAGGTCGTCACCCGCCGCAGCGTCCACGGTCCGCTCACCGCGGGCTCGCCCAGGGGGACGAGCCGGACGCGGTCCCAGGCGCCCGGCGTCAGCGGGGCCGGCAGCTCGGCCGGGGCGGGGGCGGCGGCCCGGTCGCCGGCCGGGGCCAGCGCCTCGGCGAGATAGGCCAGCACGCTCTGCGCGTAGCACAGGCTGCCGCGCGCGCCCGGGTGGATGGCGTCGGGCAGCCAGTCCTCCCAGCGCAGGAGCCCGCGCTGGACCTCCTGCAGGGCCTGCAGGCCCATCCAGACCGAGCTCAGCCCGTAGTGGTCGGCCAGCAGCTCGAAGTCGGCGATCGACGGCGGCACCCGGCCGGCGAACAGGTCCGCCTGCAGGTCCGGCCCGTAGGTATAGACGATGACCACGTCGCAGCCGGGCGCCCGCCGCAGCTGCCGCAGCACGCCCTCGCGGGTGCGGGCGCGCCGCCCGGCCTCTGTGCCGAAGTCGTTCACGGCGTACTCCACGAACACGAGGTCGCAGCCCCGGTCGATGATCTCCGTTTGGGTCCGGATCGCCGCCAGCTCGCTGCCGGTCGCGCCGAGCGCGGCATTCTCGACGGTGATCCGCGCCGCGGGATAGGTGTCGGCCAGCCAGGCCACCAGCGGCTCGGGCCACGAGTAGCCGGGCTGCGGCGCGCTGATCGAGCCGCCGAGGAAGCCGACGGTCAGGCGGCCGCGGGCCAGCGCGGCCTGGGTGCGGGTGAGCGGGCTCCGGCGGCGGATCACCGGGCCGAGCTGGTCCAGGGGGTGGAGGGTCGAAGTCATGGGAAAGGAGGGGTCGACGGACGGGCGGCCGGAAAAATCCGCGGAGTCCGGCGGGACCCGCGGGGAGGTGCCGGCGGGCGAGGCTGCCGCCTACATCGCCATGCGGGCCCAGCCGGTGCGGGAGGGGTCCAGCGGCGGGAGGCCGAGCATTTCCCGGCCGAG
This sequence comes from uncultured Opitutia bacterium, assembly GCA_903830425.1. Lineage (GTDB taxonomy): Bacteria > Verrucomicrobiota > Verrucomicrobiia > Opitutales > Opitutaceae > Opi-474. Next base: position 49,877 of record CAIKTR010000055.1, on the reverse strand, counting down.
GGTGACGTAATAGCGGTAGTTTTCCAGGGGGGTGCCGTTGGGAATGCGGTGGTCGAGGCTGAAGACGCAGCCGCCGGCGCGCAGCGCGGGGTCCAGCTTGTACTCGAGCTCGCGCCGGATGGCGGCGCGGTCCTGCCGCAGCACGTGCTTGTCGATGCCGCCGCGCATCGCGAGGCGCTTCCCATAGGTCCGCCGCAGCTCGACGATGTCCATGCCGGCCGCCGGCTCCATCGGGTAGATGCTGGTGAGCCCGCAGTCGAGGAGCGCGGAGATGACCGGGTTGATGTTGCCGTCCGTGTCCTGCTCGAAAATGCGGGCGCCGCGGGACGAGACGAGGTCCCAGACCTTGCGGTAGTAGGGCTGGAAGTATTCGCGGATCTGCACCGGGCCGACCAGCGGGCCGGATTTGCCGGCGAAGTCCTCGTGCACCATCAGCTGGTCGATCTGGAGCTTTTCGCTGATCGGCTCGAGCACCCGCATGGTCGTGTCGGTGATGGTGGCGACGATGTCGGCCATCAGCTCGGGCTGCTCGTAGTACGCGAGGCAGGCGATCTCCTCGCCCATCAGGTCGCGGGGCGTGTCGAACACGCCGGGCATGTGGGCCACCACCAGGCTGCCCTCGGCCTGCGCGCGGCGGGCGGCCTCGACCTCGGCCCACTTGATGCGGTCGGGGCTGAAGGTGAAGAAGGGCTTCACCCGGAGCCAGTCGTCCATGTTCTGGACCGGGAAGTTCATCGGGAGCGGGATGGTGGCGGTCTTCTTCAGCAGCAGCATCTCGCGGCCGAGGCAGTCGCGCTCGCGGCGCAGGTCGGCGGTGTCCTCCAGCAGCACCGGCGGCGGGCCCTGGATGTGCGTGTAGCCGCCGCAAAAGACCGTGGGCACGTAGTCCCAGTCGAAGGCGACCATGCCGATCTCCGCCTCGGACGCGCCCTGCGCGCGCCATTCGGCGTCCAGCCCCACGAGCGGGCCAAACAACTCGGTGAACATCGGACGCGGGGAGGCGCCGAAGGTCATCATGTTCAGGTATTGTTCACGGTTCCAGCGCATGGTGTAGGGAGGGGGAGAGGAGTTAACCCGGCGGGGAGGCCCAGGGCACGAAGATTTGGCGGCTTGGGCTCAGCGGCCGCGGTGGGCCTGGAGGTAGGCGCGGTACTGCTCGAGGATCGGCGCGGGGATGTTGGCGGGGAGGTGGTTGCCCGTGGCGAGGATCACGCCGGGGCACGTCCGCGCGAGGGCGAGGGAGCGGTCGAGCGCCGCGCGCACCGTGTCCCACGTCCCGAAGGTCAGGTCGCGGCAGTCCACGGCGCTGCCGACGAGCACGGTGGTCTGGCCGAATTTTTCCACCATCTCGCCGAACTCCATCACGGGCTCGAAGATCAGCCCGTCCGCGCCCGCCGCCACGATGTCGGCGGCGAACTCGCGGAAGTCGCCGTCGGAGCAGAACAGCACCTTCTTGCCGGCGCGCTTGAGCGGCTTCCACAGCTCGGCGTAGCGCGGGATGATCACCGAGCGGTAGATCTCGGGCCGCATGAAGGCCCCCGCGGTCCACACGAAGTCGTCGTGCTGGATGATGGCCTCGGCGCTGGTCCGGGCCCAGGCGTCCATGTGGAACTGGGTGCGGCGGAAAAAGCTGTCGAACACCGGCTCCATCTTGTCGCGGTCGGCTGCGGCCTCCAGCAGCATGTCCCAGCCAAAGGCCTGGATGGCGCCGGACACGATGGTCTTGTAATAGCCCCCGGGGCAGAGCTGCTCGGGGAAGTCCCGGCGCTTCTGCGCCAGCCACTCCTCGTAGGCCGCGACCTGCTCGGCCATCGTGGGCAGGCCGTACTCGGTGACGGCGTCAAAGGCCCAGACCTCCTCCACCGTCTCGAACGGGCAGTGGTTGGGCTTCCGGAGGTCGCTGCCGTCGGAGGCGTACTCGGCGTGGCCCATGTCGGTGTTGCGGCCCCACTGCCCCCAGTCGCCGCGCAGGCCGTCCTGCACGGTCCAGAGGAAATCCAGCCCCCAGCGCGCGTAGAGGTCGCGCTGCGCGGCGGCGGCGTCCGGCACCGGGCCGGTGGCGGACCGCAGGCCGGCTTGGTGATATTCGAGGCTGTACTCGGTGCGGGCAAACCGCGGGACGGACTTCAGCGCGAGCGTATCGAGGGCAAGTTGGCGGCTCATGGTGGGGGGATGCTCAGAAGGCCTCGCCGCGGAGCAGCTGGTGCTTGCGGCGCATGTAGTGCTCGAAGTTCGCCAGCGACACGTCGGGGGGCACGAGGTGGTCGACCGAGGGGATGAAGCCGCCCTCGGCGATGAGCGGCTGCAGCGTGCGCAGGTGGGCGTCGATCGCGTTGAAGTCCTTCGCCAGCTCGCGCTTGTCGACCGCGCCCCACAGCCGCAGGTCGCGGCCGAACTTCTTCCGGATCGCCAGCGGGTCCATGTCCGAGGCGCGCTCCAGCGGCCAGATGCCGTCGACCCCGGCCGCAAGGAAGGGCGGGAGGACCAGCTCGCAGTTGCCGTCGGTGTCGATGATCACCCAGCGGACGCCGGCGGACTTGAGGAAGGCGACCAGCCGCTTCAGCTGCGGGAAGATGAACTCCTGGTAGGTGGCGGGGCTGAGCAGCGGGCCGTTCTTCATGCTCAGGTCCTCGTTGATGAAAATGTAGTCGGGCTTCACGCCGGCGGCCAGGATCGGCCGCAGCGTCTCGATGGTGAAGTCGGTGATGAACTCCATCATCTCGTGCATCATCGCGGGCTCGTCGTACCAGGCGTAGCTGAGGTTCTCCGTGCCCATCCACTCGCGGGCCCGCCAGTAGTAGCCGAGGATGGCGCAGTTCCGGCCGAGGATCAGCGGGTGCTGGCGCAGGCCCCAGCCGGGCAGCAGGAACTCCTGCCAGTAGGCCGGATAGCGGACCGGCGAGGACGGGCGGAAGCGCTTTTTCAGCTCCTGGAAGTCCGCGGGTGTCGACACGGGGAAGCTGATGTACTCGTCCATGCTCATGCGCATGCCCTCGGTCGTGCCGGTGATGAGGGCCTTGGAGATGACGCCGTTGGCGCCCTGGACGATCTCGGTGTCGCCGTCGCGGCTGAGGACCTTGACCGGATAGGGCGGGACCATGTCGGTGCGGACGTCGACGTATTCGCGCGGGTCCAGGTCCCAGCGGGCCTCGCCGACGAACCAGTCCCAGTGGAGGTCCTCGGTGGCGAGCCCCTCCTCGTGCCAGCGCTGCTTGGTCTGGGCCCAGACGCCCACCTCGTGGTTGGGCACCCGGTCGACGGGCTGGTAATTCATGCAGGCGTGGAAGCGATCGAGTGGTGTCATGGAAAGAGGAGGTTACGGGAGGGACGGGGCCGGCGGGACGGTCAGTAGGTACAGCGGCGGGCCTCGTCGGCGAAGGCGTGGAGGAGCTCGGGCTTGGCCTCGAAGAAGTGGTCCGAGGGGCTGAGGATGAAGCCGCCGCCGGCGCCGGCCTCGGCGAAGCAGCGGCGGACCTCGGCGCGGGTCTCCTCGGGGGTGGAGGTGGTGAAGAAGCGGTTCTGGTCGAAGCCGCCGATGAAGCAGACCTGGTCGCCGATGCGCCGCTTGGCCTCGGCCAGGTTCAGGTCGCCGCCCATCGCGGGCGGGGTGAAGGTCTCGAGGGCGTTGGCCCCGAGCCCGGCCAGCCGCTCCAGGATCGGCATCATGCCGCCGCAGGTGTGGTAGGCCACGCGCTGGCCGGCCGCGCGGGCGTGGGCGATGACCGCGCGGTCGTAGGGGGCGACGAACTCGTCGAACACCCGCGGGGAGATGACGGTGGAGGAGGCGTCGCCGCCGCCGTGCTCGATCAGGTCGTAGCGCGCGCCCCGCATCGAGTCGGCGTAGCGCACCTTGCGGTCGCGGAGGATGCCGAGGAAGGTGTGCACCCAGGCCGGGTCGTCGTAGGTGGCGAGGATCATCTCCTCGACGCCGTAGAGCACGCAGGCGTCCTGCCAGCAGCCGGGCTGGCCGTAGAGGTCGAAGCAGTTGATGTGGCCGCGGATCAGCGCGGTGTCGCCGTAGGCGTCGGCGCAGCGGTTGATGGCGTCGACGTCGCAGAGCGGCTGCGGCGCGTACTCGGCGATGAGGTCGATGTCGGACTTCTGCTTGAGCAGGCGCTCGGAGACCCAGGCGGTGTACTCGTTGCTCTGCAGCTCGAGGCTCAGCGTGCCGCGCGGGGTGACGATGCGGTGGCGCACGGTGGCGTATTCCCGGCCGGGCACGTCCTCGTGCTCGAAGCGCCAGGTGGCGGACGTGAGGCGCCGCGCCTCGAGGAAGCCCGGGGTGTGCCCCGGCTCAAACTCGGCGCCGGAGCCGGGCGCGGGCCGGTGCGCCACCGTCCAGCAGATGGGGTCGAGCCCGAAGTGGGCGAAAAATTCGTCGGCGGTCTGGCCCGGAAAATGTTTATCCAGGTAGGAGCGCATGAGGTGATGCGTCGTGACGGGGAGGTGGTCGAGCGGCTGGCGATCGAGGGCGGCGACGAGGCGTTGCTTGGGGGACAGGGTCTTCATGGACAAAAAATGCGGAGAGAAGGCTGCAGCCGAGGGTTGATTTCGGCGCCGGCGCCGAGCATGACGCTGTGATGACCTCGATTGAACGTGTCCGCCGCGTGATCCGCGGCGAGGCGGTGGACCACCTGCCGGCGCAACCCATGGCGATGATGTTTTCGTCCCGGCACGCGGGCATCCCGTTCATCGACTACACCAAGGACGGGCGGAAGATGGCCGAGGCGCAGCTCAAGCTCGTGGCGGACTTCGGGCTCGACTGCCTGCTCACCTGCTCGGACCCGGCGCGCGAGGTGATCGACATCGCCGGCGAGGGGAGCGTGGACTGGTTCACCGACCAGGGGCCGGCGATCAACGAGGACCGCGCGGCGCTGGCGGACAAGCTGCGGCTGCGGACGTTCCAGGTGCCCGACCCGCTGGGCGGGGGCCGGATGCACGACCGCGTGAAGAGCATCGAGCAGATGCGCCGCGCGGCCGGCCCGGGCATGTCCATCGTCGGCTGGATCGAGGGCCCGCTGGCCCTCGCCGCCGAGCTGCGGGGCCTGAACGCCATCATGCTGGACTTTGGGGACGACCCGCAATTCGCGCACGACCTGCTGGCCTTCTGCGCCGACGTGGCGATTGCCTACGCCCCGGCGCAGATCGCGGCCGGCGCGGACACCATCGGCATGAGCGACGCGGCGGCGGGCCTGATCGGCCCCACCCTGTATGAGAAGTTCCTCTGGCCCCAGCAGCAGCGGGTGCTGGCGGCGATCCGCCAGCGCCACCCGGACGTGCTGCTGCGGCAGCACATGTGCGGCCGCATCGACCGGCTCTACCCGAAGATGGCCGAGCTGCCGATCGACATCTACGAGATCGACTTTCCCGCCAACCTGACGCTCGCGCGCAGCCTGCTCGGGCCGACCCGCGTGCTCGCCGGCAACGTCTCCACCATCACCGACCTGTTCGAGGGCACCCCGGAGCAGGTCTACGCGGCCTGCCGGCGCTGCCATGAAATCTGCGGCCGCTACTACATTGTCGGCGCGGGCTGCGAGATCTCGCCGCTGACCCCGCCGGAGAACCTGCGCGCGATGCTCGCCTACGCCCGGGACCACCGGCCGGAGGACTGCGGCCCCCGGTAGGGCGGACCAGCCGGCCGCGGCAAGCCCCGACCTCATTCCCGGCCCTCCACGAGCTCGGTGGCCATCGCCGCCCACTCCCACAGCCGCTGCGGCTGGCGGGCGACGGTGGAGATGTCCTTGAGCACGATCTCGACGTGCCCGCCCTGGGTGCAGTCGAGCAGCTGGCGCAGCTCGGCGCGGGCCTTGGGCAGGTCCCAGTGGTCGGTCGCGAAGCACGCGGGGTTGGGCTTGTAGCTGAAGACGTAGTCGGCGCCGACAGCCTGGGCGGCGCGCTCGAGACGGATGCGGTAGTTCATCGACACCTTCCGGAGATTGGGGATCCGGCGGAGGATCTCCATCTTGGTGTCGAGCACCTCGCAGCAGCCGTAGTAGTTGAGCCCCCAGCGCGCGAGCCACCGCTGGTCGTGCCGGAGCGCGAACTCCCAGTGCATCTCGGGGGAGACCTCGGTGAAGATCTGGGCGTTGGAGCAGCCCCAGAGGTGCTGCGGGGTCGGGTGCGCGGGATTGAAGCCGGCGCCCGGCAGCTGGGTCGAGTAGCCGTAGGCCCCGGAGCCGATGCGGCAGTTGGTGGTGTTCAGCGCGAGGAGGTTGTGCGCCACCATCTGATCGAGCTCGAGCAGGTAGCAGTCCACCAGCCGCTCGATGGCGGCGTTGATCACCTCGGGCTGCTCGATGAGGTCGGTCAGGGCCTCCTGCACGCCGTACCACATCACCAGGTTGTCCCAGGGCGTGAACCAGTAGTTGTCGCGCCCCTGCTCGCGCACCGGCAGGAGGTCGCCGAAGGCGTCGCGCATCGCCGCCAGCCGCGCGGCGGTGTCGGCCCGGTCCACCGTCACCACCGGGTCCTTGATCTTGGCCAGGTCGGCCAGGCACGAGATCTGCGGCTCGTAGTGCTGCGAGGTGATGCCGCCGACGGTGATGGGCAGCAGCTCGCCCTGGCGGACGAGGCCGAAGCTCGTGCTGCGGTAGGCGATCGGGCACGGCACGTAGTCGTTGAAGATCATGTCCCCCGGCAGGTGCCGCCACTGGTAGAGCTGGCGGCGCAGGTCGTTCTCGAGGTTGCGCGCCCAGGTGGCGGTGCAGCGGGTGACGAGCTCCGGCACGTCCGCGCTGAACTCGTGCCAGGGCACCTCGGTGATCCAGATCATCGGCCGCTCGCTGCGGAGGTCGTTGAGCTTGGTCCACAGCCGCGCCTTCTCCCGGTGCACCGGGAGGGCGGCGATGGCGGCATACTCCTCGACCAGGCCGCGCAGGATGTCGCGGTCGGCGGGGGACAGGGTGGCGTCGGGGGTCATGGCCGGCCTCCGGTGGGGGCGAGCGTGAGCCGGTCCCAGGCGGCGTAGACCGCGTGGACGTTCTCGGGCCGCGCGGCGGCGCCGAACTCGCACTGCGCGATGCAGCCGCCGTCGCGCCAGAGCTGGCGGTGGACGTCGCCGACGGCGCGGGTGATGTCGGCGGGGGTGCCCTCGGACAGCAGGTGCTGGCGGTCGATCTCGCCCCAGAAGGTGATCTGGCCGGCAAAGGGCGCGAGGGCCTCGATGCCCATGCAGAACAGCTGGGAGTTCACGGCGTCCAGGCCGATCTCGACGAGGTCGGGATAGATGGCGGCGATGTGGCCGTCGGAGTGCAGGAACAGCTTCTTGCCGTGGGCGTGCGCGATCTGGGCGTAGTCCCGGTACATCGGCTTGAAGAGCTCGCGCCAGAGCCGCGGCGCGATCAGCAGCGCGCGCTGCGAGCCCCAGTCGTCCATCATGCGGAGCGCGTCCACGTCGGTCCGCGCCCACGCCTCCAGCACCTCGCAGTAGAAGGCGTGCAGCTGGCGCATGAACGCGAGCAGCTCCGGCGGCGGGTCCGCGAGGTCGAGGTAGAGGTTTTCCGAGCCGCGGATGAACTGGAGCTGCTCAAACGGCCGGGGGCACGGGGCGGCCAGGGTGAACAGGGAGGTGGCGGCGCAGTCGCGGTTCACCGCGTCGCGATCCAGCGTCAGCCACTCGCGGGGGACGTGGATGCGCCCGGTGTCGGTGGCCCAGTCGGCGACCTGCGGGTGCTTCACCTCGCCGATGACGCCGCGCTGGATGTTGACGAAGGTGCAGCCCCACTCGTCGGTGAACTCGCCCTCGAGGTAGGGGGAGCCGCGGGTGGGGGCGATCGCGCGCTCGTGGCCGCCGATGGCGGCGAAGTCCGAGGGAAACTCGCGCAGGATCTCCTGGAGCGCCGCCGGGTGCCGCTCGGAGGCAATGGGCAGGACCCACAGGTCGCGGGCCGCGCGGGGCGGCCGGGCGAATTCGAGGGTGCGGTGCACAATCTCGCGGGGGGTGGCGCTCATGGTGAAAGGGGTCCGTCCCGCGCGACGCGGGTCGCAGGCTCAGGGCAGCATCAGTTGGTCGATGTAGGCGTCCTCGAAGCCGGGCTGCAGGTTGAGCTCGACGGATTCCATGCGGGTGCAGGCCGCCTGCATTTCCGCCAGGAGGCTGCGGTCGCTGAGGGCGAGGAAGGCGCCCGCGAGCGAGGTGTTGCCCACGACCTGGATCTGGGCGGGCGTGAAGCCGGGGAGGAGGCCGCAGCCGATGGCGTGCTCCAGGGAGAGGTGCAGCCCGAAGCCGCCGGCGAGGTAGAGGGTTTTGACGTCGGCGGGCGCGGTGCCCAGCAGTTCCAGCAGGGTGTTGATGCCGGCGGCGATGGCAGCCTTGGCCTGCAGCAGCCGGGCGATGTCCACCTCGGAGATCCACACCGGGCCCGACGCCCCGTGCGCATGCAGCTGCAGCTTGCGGCCGTATTCGTCGGCCTGGACGCTGGCGCCCGCGCGCTGCACGAAGTCCTCCGCCAGGCGGCCGTTGGTCTGCACGATGCCGCTGCGCCGCCCCTCCCAGAGGAAGTCCACGTAGGCCGAGCCGCAGATGCCGATGGGGCGCGGGCCGCCGCCGATCACCCCGAGGTCGGCCGCATAGGGATCCCCGCGCAGCGTGATGCGCTCGATCGCGCCCTTGACGCCGCGGGTGCCGCTGGTGAGGCCGGCGCCCTCGAAGGCGGGGCCGGCGGCGGTGGCGCAGCCCACGAGGCGGTCGCCGACCTTGGCGATGATCTCGCCGTTCGTGCCCACATCCACGAGCAGCACCGGCCCCTCGTGGTAGAGCATGCCGGTGGCGATGAGGCCGGCGGCGAGGTCGGCGCCAACGTAGGCGGCCGGTCCGGGCAGCAGGTGCACCTTGGCCCCGGCGCCGCCAAAGGCCAGGCCCAGCTCGGCCGGCGCGTAGGTGCGGTGCTCGAGGAACACGGGGGAAAACGGGTGCACGCCGAGCGGGCTCGGGTCCACGCCCGCCAGCAGGTGCTGCATGGTGGTGTTCGCCGCCACCGCCATCACGCCCACCGCGCCCACCTCGATCCCGGCCTCCGCGCACGCCTCCACCAGCAGCGGCTGGATGGTTTCAACCGTCACCGCCCGCTGCAGCTGCCGCACGCCCTCGGGATTCTGGAAGCACATCTGGATGCGCGTGAGCACGTCCTCGCCGAAGCGGATCTGGGCGTTGAAGGCCGAGGCCTCGCCCACCACCTTGCCGGTCGCGAGCTCGGTCAGCAGGAGCGCGACCGTCGTGGTGCCGATGTCCACCGCCGCGCCGATCCGCGCCGCGGGGTCGAGCGGGTCGTTGGCCCACGGGACGTTGATCTTGAACTCCGCCACGACGGAGGGCTCGTGCTTGAGCAGCGAGCGGGCCGGCACGGTCACGGTGGCCTCGCCCCCTTCCGGCAGCCGCAGCTGGCACGAGCGCAGGCGGTCGCCGGCGCCCGGCGCCACGGACGCGCCGTCCGTCGTGCGCTGCAGCGCCCCGGCGCGCAGCCCGACCTCGCAGCCGCCGCAGAGCCCGCGGCCGCCGCAGCGGGTGTTCAGCGGGTGTCCCCGGTGGGCCAGCAACGCGGAAAGCGGGAGCTGGGCGTCGGCGGGCGCCAGGCTGATGTCAGTTGGACCGTCGGGGGTTTCAAGATGCAGGCGGGTATTCATGCCAAAGGGGGTTCCGGCTCGGCGCGGATGATGGAGTCGTCGGCCGTCAGACGGATGACGTGCCGGGGCGGGACGATCAGGAAGCGTTTTTCATCCCAGTCGCAATGCAGCAGTGCCTTGAGCAGCGACGGATCGCCGGGAATCTGGTCGAAGCCCCAGCCGAGGCAGGCGGCGCAGCTGCGGGTGTGCTCCGCCTCCTGGGCCGGATCGCCGAGCCCCAGGCCCACGTAGGTGGCGCGCTGGTAGTGCGCGAGCGAGGCCCGGTCCATCTCGAGGAGGTACTCGACGTCGTCCTCCCCGAATTTCTCCGCATATTCCCGGCGCAGGTGGGCCTCGCGGTCCGGGCCGGGCGAGGCGCGGCCGCGAATCCAGCCCGGGTTGAACCAGTAGGTGCCGGGCTTTTCCCGGCTGTAGGCCGCGAAGCGGTCCTTGTCGCCCAGGAACAGGGTCACGCAGTCGTGGGCGCGCGCAATCACCAGCGGGCAGCGGGCATGCCGGAGATTCTCGACCCCGCGGCTGCACAGGCCGTAAACCAGCACCACGGCCTCGACCGCGGGATTGGCCTCGGCCTGGTTGATCGCCGCCTGCAATTCCCGCTGCATCCGCACCGCGTCGTCGTGCAAACCCTGCGGCAAAAAAACCATTTCCCGGATATGGGTGCACCCCGCGGTAAAATGCCGGACTTCCGCCTCAATTACCCCGCAGGCAATTACGGCAATTATAGACAAATTGGACATGGAGGGTAAAAATCCGACCCGGCAATGCCGCGGATTTAAGACTGTAGACTTGCCCCAACAGACCCTGACAACGCATGCCGCATGTGCGATTTGGGAATATTTGTGTGCACAAGGGGACAATTGACAGTCTTCGCATTTACTTCAACGGTTTAGGTGTCCTAAAAACAACATCATGCCCCAACTCACTGATCTGACCGCAGCCGTGGCCGCCGGGAAAAGAACCGACACCGTGCGGATTACCCAGGAACTTCTCGCAGCCGGAATCGGCCCCGAGGCGATTGTCGAAAAGGGCCTGGTGCCCGGTATGGCAATTGTTGGCGACCAGTTTAAGCGCAATGAGATCTTCGTCCCGGAGATGCTCGTCGCCGCTCGCGCCATGAAGGAGGCGCTGAAGATTCTGGAGCCGCTGCTCGCCACCGCGGGCATCAAGCCGAAGTACACGGCGCTGATCGGCACCGTGCAGGGGGACCTGCACGACATCGGCAAGAACCTCATTTCCATGATGTGGCGCGGGGCGAACTTCGCGGTGGTCGACCTGGGCACCAATGTGAGCCCGGAGCGCTATCTCGCGGCGGCGCAGGAGCACAAGGCGAACATCATCGGGCTTTCCGCTCTGTTGACGACGACCATGCCGGCCATGAAGGAGACGGTGCGCATCCTCAAGGCGGCGGGCCTGCCCAACATGAAGATCATGATCGGCGGCGCGCCGATCACGCAGGCGTTCGCGGACGACATCGGGGCCGACGGCTATGCCGCCGACGCCGGTACGGCGGTGGACGTCGCCAAGCGACTGGTAGGCGAGGCGGCCTAACCGGCCACCGCTCCCCGGCGGCCATGGGGTGCCGACATGAAAACCACATCCATGACCGGGTGCGAACGCGTGAACCGTATGTTCGCGCGGCAGGATCAGGACCGCGTGCCGCGGCACGATGCGTATTGGCCGGAGACGATCGCCCGCTGGCAGCGCGAGGGGCTGCAGTGGGACCAGGCTGACGCGCTCCGGCTGCTGGGCGCCGACTTCCAGACGCTCTGCTGGTCCTGGCCGTCGGCGTTTCCCGGCCAGCGCGTGGTGCTCAGCCAGGATGCCGAGACCGAGACGGTGCGGGATGCCTGGGGCGGCGTCGCCCGCTTCTGGAAGGGGCGCTCCGGCACGCCGGAGCACATCAGCTTCGGCTGCGACTCCCGGGAGGCCTGGGAAAAGACCTACCGGCCGGCCATGCTCGCCGCGGCCAATGAAATCAACCCCCAGCTCGCCGCCCTGCGCTATCACGAGGGCCGCGCCTGCGGGAAATGGAACCATCTGGCCGGCGTCGAGGGTTTCGAGGCGCTTCGCCGGCTGATCGGCGACGAGGCCTGCCTCATCGCCATGATCGAGGACCCCGAATGGGTCCGCGACATCGTCCGGGTCCACACCGACATCGTGCTGCGCTCCTTCGAGGGCGTGCTGGCGGAGGGCGTCGCCCCCGACGGCCTCTGGATCTACGGCGACATGGCCTACAACCACGCCACCATGTGCTCGCCGGCGATGTACCGCGAGCTCGTCTGGCCGGCCCACAAGCGCATGGCCGACTGGGCCCACGCGCACGGGATGAAGGTCATCTATCACACCGACGGCCGCGTCAGCGGCGTGCTCGACCTCTACATCGCAGCCGGCTTCGAGTGCCTCCAGCCGATCGAGGCCAAGGCCGGCATGGACATCCGCGACTTCGCCCCGACGCACGGCGACCGCCTGGCGATGTTCGGCAACATCGACGTCATGAAGATGGCGACCAACGACCTCGGCCTCATCGAAGAGGAAATCCGCGTCAAGTTCGCCGCCGGCATGGCCACGCGCGGCTACGCCTACCACTCGGACCACTCCGTGCCGCCGCAAGTGAGCTGGAAGACCTACCAGGCCATCATCGGTTTCGTGGAACGCTACGGCACCTACTGATTTTCTATGAATCCGCCTGCCATCCAACCTTTCCGTCCGAAGTGGCGGGGCACCCTGACCGACCGCGAGCGCTTCCGGCGGACGATGCGCCGCGAGCCCGTGGACCGCTGCTTCAACATGGAGTTCGGCTACTGGGACGACAACTTCAAGATCTGGCCGATGTTCCGCGACCACGGCATCACCAACAACAACGACGCCGACGTTTTCCTGAACTTCGACCGCACGGCCAACGTCTGGTCGCACTGGATGTATCCCGGCTTCTCGGAGGAGGAGATCTCCCGCACCGCCACCACCCGCATCCTGCGCAACGGCGACGGGCTGATCGCCGAGGTGCCGCTCGACGGCCATGACACCATCCCCCACTACCTCGAGGCGACGGTCAAGACGCCCGACGACTGGGTCCGGGTGAAGGCCGAGCGCTTCAACCGCGACCACCCCATCCGCAAGCCGGACCTCGCCGCCATCCGCCGCGACCATCCGGCCGACCGCGACTATCCCCTCGGGGTCTGGGCCGGTTCCATGATCGGCAAGGTGCGCGACATGCTGACCGTCGAGGGCCTGGCCTACGCGACCTACGATTATCCCGAGATGGTCGAGGACATGGTCGAGACCTCGTGCGTCCTGGTGGAGGACTTCCTCGACGCCGTCCTGCCCCATGTCCAGTTCGACTACGCCGCCGGCTGGGAGGACATCTGCTACAAGAGCGGCCCTCTCGTTTCGGTCGCCTTTTTCCGCGATGTGGTCGTGCCCCGGTATAAGCGGATCAGCGCGAAGCTCCGCGCGCACGGCGTGGACATCTGGTGGATCGACTGCGACGGCGACGTGCGGCCGCTCATCCCCCACTTTCTGGCGGGCGGGGTGAACACGATGTTTCCCTGGGAGGTCAACGGTTCCGGCCATCCGGGCGAGTCGCTCGACCGCTGGGGCCCGGAACTGCGCATCATGGGCGGCGTGGACAAGATGGTCCTCGGCCGCAGCCGTCCCGAGATCCGCAAATGGCTCGAGTCGCTCGCCCCGTACGTGGCCCAGGGCGGCTTCATCCCCTTCTGCGACCACCGCTGCCCGCCCAACGTCGATCCCGGCGACTACCTCTACTACCTCGACCTGAAGGAAAAACTTTTCGGCCTGCAGGGCTGAGCCCCTCCGGGTCCTTCGGCTCCTGCCCTCTCCCCTCCCCCGCCGCATGACCTCCCGAGAAAAAGTCCGCCGGGCGCTCGCCCACCAATCCGGCCCGGTGCCGGTCGATTTCGGGAGCACCGGCCTCACCAGCCTGCACGTGAGCTGCGTCGCCGCGCTGCGCGACCACTACGGTCTGCCGCGGCACCCGGTCAAGGTCTGCGAACCCTACCAGATGCTCGGCGAGGTCGAGGACGACCTGGCCCGCGCCCTCGGTTCCGACTGCGTCGGCGCCAACGGCCGCGGCACCATGTTCGGCTTTGCCAACGAGGGCTGGCACGAGTGGCGGACGCCGTGGGGCCAGCCGGTGCTGGTGCCGGAGGGCTTCCGGACCCGCGAGGAAGCCGGCGGCGACGTCTATCTTTTCCCGGAGGGCGACACCTCCGTCCCGCCCAGCGGCCACCTGCCCGCCGGCGGCTATTTCTTCGACGCCATCGTGCGCCAGGAGCCGATCGACGAGGACCGGCTCAACCCCCGGGACAACTGCGAGGAGTTCAAGCCGCTCGGCGCCGCCGACGTGGACCACTGGCGGCGGGAGTTTGCCCGCCTGCAGGGCGAGACGCGCGGCATCGTTTCCGGCATCGGCGGCACGGGGTTCGGCGACATCGCCCTGGTGCCGGCGGCGTTTCTCAAGCATCCGAAGGGCATCCGCGACGTCGGCGAGTGGTACATCTCCCTGGTGGAGCGCCGCGACTACGTCCACCGGATCTTCGAGTACCAGTGCGAGGTCGCGCTGCAGAACCTGGAGACCTTCGCCGCCCTCGCGGGCGACCGCATCGACGTGCTCACCATCTGCGGCACCGATTTCGGCACGCAGAACTCGCAGTTCTGCTCGGTCGCGACCTTCGACGAGCTCTTCGCGCCCTACTACCGCCGGGTCAACGACTGGATCCACCGCCACACGACGTGGAAAACCTTCAAGCATTCCTGCGGCGCGGTCCGGCCGCTGATCGACCGGTTCATCGACGTCGGGTTCGACATCCTCAATCCGGTGCAGTGCTCCGCCAAGGACATGGACCCCGGGCGCCTCAAGGCCGACTTCGGCGACCGCATCGTGTTCTGGGGCGGCGGCGTGGACACGCAGCGCACGCTGCCCTTCGGCACGCCGGCCGACGTCCGCGCGGAGGTCACCGCGCGCCTGCGCGCCTTTTCGCCCGGCGGCGGCTTCGTGTTCAACACGATTCACAACATCCAGGCCCGCACCCCGGTGGCCAACATCGTCGCCATGGTGGACGCGATCCGCGACTTCAACGGCGCCACCGCCTGAGCCGGACGGTCGCATGAACCCGCGCAATCACTACTTCACCCCGGCGGCGGCCCACGCGCGGTTCGAGGCCTGGTGGCAGGGCGGCCGGCTGGACCGTCCGCCTGTCAGCCTCTGGGTGGAAACCAAGCACTCCCCGCGGGCGCCGCGCTCCACCCACGCCACCCTGCGCGAACGCTGGCTCGACGTGGACTTCCAGGTCGAGTCCGCCTTGGCCGGCCTGGAGGCCTCCCCTGCCCTGGGCGACACCGTGCCGTCCTGGACGCCCAACGTCGGCCCCGACCTCACCTCGACGCTGTTCGGCGCCGAGCTCGTCTTCGGCGAGAACACCAGCTGGTGCCAGCACACCGTGCCGGAGACCGCCGACTGGGAGCGCTTCATCGCCACCCCGCCGGACTTCGACAACCTCTACTGGCGGACGATTGACGCGATGATCACGCGCGCGGCGGAGCGCTTTGCCGGGCGCTACTACGTCGCCATGCCCGACCTGCACGGGAGCTTCGACATCCTGGCCGGCCTGCGCGGGCCCGAAGACCTGTGCCTCGACATTGTGGACGAGCCCGAGCTGGTGCGGCGCGCCAGCCTGCACGCCACCCACGGCTACGTGGAGGCCTACCGCCGGCTGTACCAGCGGCTGACCGCGCTGGGCCAGCCGAGCACCACGTGGTGCAATTACCTGCACACCGGGACGGCCTACGTGCCGAGCTGCGACTTCTGGTGCCTCGTGTCCCGGGAAATCGCCGCGGACCTCATCCGCCCGACGATCGAGCTGGAAATGGCCCCGCTGGAGCGGACGATCTTCCACCTCGACGGTCCCCAGGCCCTCCATCACGTCGACCTCATGCTGCAGCTGCCGCGGCTGAACGCCGTGCAATGGGTCTTTGGCGCGGGGCACGGCCCGGCCGCCCGGTGGCTCGAGACCTTCCGGACCATCCGGCAGGCGGGCAAGGCCATCCAGGTGCTCGCCGAGGACGCGGACGACGCCCTGACGGTCCTGCGCGAACTGGGCCCCGATGGCATGTGGATCTCGGTGGGCACCCCGTTCCCCAACGCCGGCCGCGCCACCGAGTTTCTCGACACCGTCCACTCCCTCTCGACATGAACCTGCGCACCGCCGCCCTTCGCCAGGAACTCGCCCGTCGGCCGCTCCTGTGCGACGGCGCCACGGGCACGCAGCTGCATCTCCTCGGGCTCGCGCCCGGGGCCTGCGGCGAGCTCTGGTGCCTCGAACAGCCCGAGCGGGTGCAGCAGGTCCACCGCCACTACCTCGGCGCCGGCGCCGACCTGCTGACGACCAATTCCTTCGGCGGCACCTCCTACGTGCTCGCCGGCCACGGGGCCGGGGCGCGCGTCCGCGAGATCAACGCCGCCGCCGCCCGGCTCGCCCGCGCCGTCGCCGGCGACCGGGCCTGGGTGCTGGGTGACATCGGCCCCTACGGCGGCATGCTGGAGCCGCTGGGCGAAGGCCTGCCGGACGAGGTGAATGCCGCGTTTCGCGAGCAGGCCGCCGCGCTGCTCGAGGGCGGCGCCGACGGGATCCTGATCGAGACCATGTCCGATCCCGCCGAGGCCGCGCTCGCGGTGCAGGCCGCCAAGGCGGCCGGGGCCGGGCTGGTGATCGCCACCTATGCCTTTCAGCAGGCGTCCAGCGGCTTCGCCACCATGATGGGCAACACGGCCGCCGAGTGCGTCGCCGCGGTGCTCGCCGCCGGGGCCGACGTCGTCGGGGCCAACTGCGGCACCGAGGTCTCGCTCGCCGACTACGAAAAGCTCACCGCCGAACTGGTGGCCGCCGCCGGCTCCACGCCCGTGATCGTGCAGCCCAACGCCGGCTCGCCCCAGCTCGTCAACGGCCAGATTCACTACGCCACCACGCCGGCGGATTTCGCCGCCGCGGGCGCGCGCTTCCTCGCCGCCGGGGCGCGCCTCGTGGGCGGCTGCTGCGGCAGCACCCCCGAGCACATCGCCGCGCTGGCCGCCCGACTCAAACGATGAACGCCCGCGAAAATTTCCACGCCATGATGGCCGGCACCGGCCCGGCGTGGCTACCGCTCAACCTGCCCGTCACGCCCCCGGTCGCCGACCTGATCGAGGAGCGCACCGGCATCCGCAGCTCGGAACTGGCGTTCGAGACGGACTTTGGCTTCGAGTGGGTCGGGTACAACGAGGACCCGCAGCGCTGGCACGCCGCGCTCACCGACCTCGGCTACCGCTTCCCCAAGGACGTCGAGCTCGGGCCCTTCTGCGTCGCGCACGTCGCCCCGCCCGCGGGCACCGTGGGCAAGGCCTACCACTTCCGCGTCATGCTGCACCCGCTGGAGGTCATCACCAGCGTCGCGCAGCTGGAAAAACTCCCCTGGCCCGACACCTCCGACTCCCGGCACTACGCCGCCCTCCGGCGGAAAATGGAGCAGGTGCACACGCGCGGCAAAGTCGCGTTCGCGGGCATGGAGTGCACCACCTTCGAGCTTTCCTGGTACGTCCGCGGGATGGACAACCTTTTCCAGGATCTCGCCGAGGGCAACGGCATCGCCGACTGGCTGCTCGATTATTTCACCGAGCGCTCCTGCCACGTCGGCCGCGAGTTTGCCCGGGCTGGTATTGACATCATCGGCCTCGGCGACGACGTCGGCATGCAGACCGGCATGATGCTCTCCGTCCCAATGTGGCGGAAGCACCTCAAGCCCCGCCTCGCCAAGGTCATCGCGGCCATCCGCGAGGCCTCCGGCAACCGCAAGGTCTGGGTGCACTACCATTCGGATGGCGACATCATGCCGATCGTCGAGGAGCTGATCGAGGTCGGCGTCGACATCCTCAATCCGGTGCAGCCGGAGTGCATGAGCGCCGACGAGCTCACGCGCCGCTATGGCCGCCAGCTCGGCCTCAGCGGCATGGTCGGCACGCAGACCACGATGCCCTTCGGCACGCCCGCCGATGTCCGCCGGCGCGTCCAGGAGATCGCCGCGCTCCACCGCGACCACGGGGCGCGGGTGATGATCGCCCCGACGCACGTGCTGGAGCCCGACGTCCCGTTTGAGAACATCCTCGCCCTCGTCGAGGAGACGAAGTCGATCCGCCTGAACTGACCGGCGGGCGGCTTACGGCGCCAGGCCGGCGCGGAGCACGTCGATCGTGCCGGCGCCGGAGGCCGTGGACATCAGGTACACGCCGGCCCAGCCCGCGCGCACCAGCCCGCGGATCTGCTCGGCGGCGAATTCCTGGCCCAGCTTGGCCTGGTCGGCCACTGCGGGGAACGCGGCCAGGCGGCGCAAAATTGACTCCGGCACCACCACGCCGGGCACCTGCGCCATCCGCTGGGCGTGTTCCAGGCTGGTCAGCACCATGACCCCGATGAGACAGCTCACCCGGCCGCGGAAGGGCTCCAGCGCCGCGAGCGGCTCGGGGCGGAACGCCGGCTGCGTCATGAGATAGTCCGCGCCGGCGTCGAGCTTTTGCCGCAGGCGGTCGAGTTCGCGCGGCCAGTCGCGGGCCTCCAGCTCGACCCCGGAGCCAATGGTGAAATGGGTGCGCGGGTCGGCGTGCCGGCCGAGCGGCACGCCGCCGAAATCCACGCCGGCGTTGAGGCAGCCCTGCGTCAGCCGGATCATCGCCACCGAGTCCAGGTCGAACACCGCGGTCGAACGCGGATAGGTCGGCGACATCTTGGGCGGGTCGCCGGTGACGAAGAGCACATTGTGGATGCGCTGGGCGTGGTAGCCGACCAGCCGGCCCTGGATGCCCATCACGTTCAGGTCCCGCCCGGTGAAGTGCGGGATCAGCTCCAGCGGGTCGCCGGTGGCGGCGGTCCAGCCCAGCCGCTCGCGCACGAGGTGGATGAAATCGCCCGGCGGCACCAGCGGGATGCCCCGCGAGCCGTCGGTGAAGTCCACCGCGTCCACCAAGCCGCTGGCCGCGAGCTCGCCGATGAAGTCGACTTTCCGCCGGATGATCTGCCCGTCGGTTCCGCGCGGGGGCAGCATCTCGATGCTGACGACAAACTCGCCGGCCTGGAGCTTGCGCGAAAGCCGGCCGTTGCCCGCCTTCTCGGCGGGTCCGATCGGCGGCCGGGCGGCCGGCGGCGGGGCGGCGGCGGTGACGATCCGGGCGCCGCCGCGCGACTGCAGGTAATTGTGCATCTCCGCGATGTGCGGCGGGTGCATTTCGCAGCAGCCGCCGAGCAGGCGCACGCCGCGGTCGGCCAGGCTGCGGGCCAGCTTCCCCGCCGACTCCGGGTTCACCGTGGTCATGAGCCGGTTGCCAATGCGCTGAAAGCCGCCGGCATTCGGCATCACGGCGAGCCGCACGCGTCCTGAGCGGACGGGTTCGCTGTCGCCCACGGCCTCGACAAACGCGCTCGCATCCCAGGGGGCGCAGCAATTCACGCCCGCCACGGCCACGCCCAGCTCAGCCATGCGCCGGATGAAGCCGACCGGGTCGGGCTCCGCCCGCGCGGGGTCGCCCGGGGTGGCGCCCAGGCTCATCTGGGCAATCACCGGAGGCATCCCGGGCAGCCGCTGGATCAGGCCGAGGAGCAGCTCCAACTGCGGCAACGAATGGAAGGTTTCCAGCAGCAGGGCGTCGGCCCCGGCGGCGGCGAGCGTTTCCAGCTGCTCCAGATAGCAGTCCGCCACCGCGTACGGCGTATCCAGGACCTCGGCCGTCGGTCCGACCGAGGCCAGCACGAAACCGGGGCCCGCCGCGTGCGGCTGGGCCGCGAACGTGGCCATCGCCTCCCGGGCCCGCTGCACGCCGGCCTGGTTCAGCGCCGCGATGCGCCCCTCCAGCCCGAACGGCCGGAGCTGCCGGCGGTTGGCGCCGAAGGTGTTGGTCTTGAGGCAACGCGCTCCGGCCGCGAGGTAGGCCAGGTGGGTGTCCCGGATCAGGTCCGGCTGCTCCAGATTGAAGGCCTCGTAAACGTGGTTGGTTTCCGAGAGCCGGCCGGTCCGCTTGAACAGGTAGGAACCCATCGCCCCGTCCGTGAGCAGGGGCTGTGACTTTAACGCCGCCAGGAAATCAACCATGCACCCGAGCTTTGTCGCCGGGTTTGGAAACAGTCAAAAGCAATGACAGGAGGAAACCCAGGGCGAGCAGGCCGGCGCCGAGGCTGAAGGCGTAGCCGGCGGCCTGCAGCCCGTACCGGTCCTTCAACCACGCGATGGCTTGCGGGCCGACCACGCCGGCGGTGGACCAGGCCGTCAGGATGCAGCCGTAGAGCACGGGCATCAGCCGGGGCCCGAAGGAGTTCAGGACGAACGACGGCATGACGCCGAAGCCGCCGCCGTAGCAGAGCAGGATGTAGCAAATCAGCCCGGCGAAAATCCACGGGTTGGCCGTCTGCCGCAGCGCGAGGAAGGCGACGACCTGGGTGCCGAGCATGAGGCGGAAGGCGGTGAGTTGGCCGAGGCGGTCGGACAGTCCGCCCCACGAGAAGCGCCCGAGGCCATTAAACACCGAGCTGACGGCGATCAGCGTCGCGCCGCAGGCCGCCAAGGCGCCGGGGGAGGCGAGCGGGTCAATTTTCTTCCACAAATCCTGGAGCAGCGGCGACTGGAAGCTGATGATGGCGATGCCGGCGGCGATATTGCAGAAGAAGACCAGCCACATCAGCCCGAACTGCCGGGACCGCAGGAGCGGCCAGGCCTCGCTGCTCCGGGTGACCGGCGCGACGGTGTCTGGCGGATTGCGCAGGAAACTCGCCGCCACCAAGCCGAGGGTGCCCAGCAGCAGGCCGCTCCCGGCAAAGACCATGGGCAGCTGGTGCGCGAAGGCGGTCTCGAGGGCCGGGGCAATGACCTTGCTCATCAGGAGGGCGCCAAAGCCGAAGCCCATCACGACCATGCCGGTGACCAGGCCCTTCTTGTCGGGAAACCATTTTGCGACGGTCGCGACGGGCGTGACATAGCCGAGGCCCAGGCCGATGCCGCCAATGACCCCGTAGCCGATCCACAAGAGCGGCAGGGATTTCAACATCAGGGCCAGGGCGGCCAGCAGATAGGAGCTGCCGTAAAGCAGGCTGCCGGTGACCGCCAGCTTGCGCGGCCCGAAGCGGGGCAGCAGGACGCCACCGACCGCGGCGGAGAGGCCGAGAAACCCGATGGCGAGGCTGAACGTCCAGGCCACCTGGGTGTTCCGCCAGCCGTAGGCCTCCACCAGCGGCTTCTGAAAATAGCTCCAGGCGTAAACCGAGCCGAGGCACAGCTGCAGCACCGTGCCCATGCCGGCGATGAGCCAGCGCCGGCGGGGTCCCTCAACCGTCGGGACCGGCCACTGGAACTTCCCCCCCGGCGCGTCCTTGCCTCCGCTACCCAGAGGAAAGGACCCCTTCTCCGTATTGGTGAAGAAGAGTGCGCCGGGATGGAACCCAGCCGTGGCGGGCATCAAAAGAGCCCGACGATTTGGCCAGCAGCGTCGAGGTCAATGGCCTCCGCCGCCGGAATTTTCGGAAGACCAGGCATGGTCATGATCTCGCCGGTGAGGCAGACAATGAAGCCCGCCCCCGCCGACACGTTCACCTCGCGGATCTCGACCTCGAAACCCGTCGGGCGCCCGCGCAGGTTGGGATCGGTCGAGAACGAGTACTGGGTCTTGGCCATGCAGATGGGGAAACGGCCGTAGCCGGCCTTCTGCAGGTCCTCGAACTTCGTCTTCACGCGGGCGCTGGCGGTGATGTCCTTCGCTCCGTAGATCTTCTGCGCGATGGTGCGGACCTTTTCCCAGAGCGGGAGGTCGTCGGGATACAGCAGCTTGAACTGCTTGCCCGGCTTCTCCGCGGCCTCGACGACGGCGTGGGCGAGGGCCTCGGCGCCGGCGCCGCCGTCGGCCCAGTGCGTGGCGGGCACGGCCTTGACGCCGAGCTTGGCGCAGCGCTGCTGGATGACGGCAAACTCCTCGTCGGTGTCGGAGGTGAAGCGGTTGATGGCGACGACGGCGGGCAGGCCGTAGCCGGCGATGTTCTCGAGGTGCTTCTCCAGGTTGGCGAGACCGCGCTCGACGGCGGCGACGTTGGGGGCCTTGAGGTCCTTCTTGTCCACCCCGCCGTGCATCTTGAGCGCACGGACGGTGGCGACGATGACGATGGCGTCGGGCTGCAGGCCGGCGAAGCGGCACTTGATGTCGAGGAACTTCTGGGCGCCGAGGTCGGCGCCGAAGCCCGCCTCGGTGACGGTGTATTCGCCGAGGCTGAGGGCGAGCTTGGTGGCCAGCACGCTGTTGCAGCCGTGGGCGATGTTGGCGAACGGGCCGCCGTGCACGAAGGCGGGGTTGTTCTCCAGCGTCTGCACGAGGTTGGGCGCGAGGGCGTCGCGCAGCAGCACGGCCATGGCGCCGTGGGCCTTGAGATCGGCCGCGGTGACGGGCTTCTTCTCGCGGGTGTAGCCGACCACGATGCGGCCGAGGCGCTCGCGGAGCTCGGCGAGGTTCTGCGAGAGACAGAAGATCGCCATGACCTCGGAGGCCACGGTGATGTCAAAGCCGGACTGGCGGCACACGCCGTTGGCCACGCCGCCCATGCCGACGACGATCTCGCGCAGGGCGCGGTCGTTCATGTCCATGACCCGCTTCCAGACGATGCGGTTCGGGTCGAGGCCGAGGGCGTTGCCGTGGGTGAGATGGTTGTCCAGGACCGCGGACAGGAGATTGTGCGCGGAAGTGATGGCGTGGAAATCGCCGGTGAAGTGGAGGTTGATGTCCTCCATCGGCATGACCTGCGCGTAGCCGCCGCCGGCGGCGCCGCCCTTCACCCCGAAGCTGGGCCCGAGCGAGGGCTCGCGCAGGCAGATGATGGCGCGCTTGCCGATGCGGTTGAGCGCATCGCCGAGGCCGACCGTGGTCGTGGTCTTGCCCTCGCCCGCCGGGGTCGGCGAGATGGCGGTGACCAGGACGAGTTTGCCCGGGGGCTTCGCCAGCTGCTGCTGGTAGTAGTCCAGCCCCACCTTGGCCTTGTATTTGCCGTAGTGCTCAAGGGCGTCGGCAGGAATGTTGAGCTTCGCGGCGACCTGCCCGATGGGCAGCATCTTCGCCTGGTGGGCGATATCGATGTCGGAGGGAACGATTTTTTGGGCCATGGTAGTAAGGGGGTGAGGGGAAGGAGTAAGGGTTAGGCGTAATATTCCTGCACGCGCATGATGACATCGAAGCCCTCGAGCTTGAGACAGTCATTCAGGCAGAGCATGGCGGGGTGATCGAGCGGCAGCAGGTCGTACTTGCGCTTCACGGAGCCGATGACGTGGTCCATGCCCAACGGCACGGCCAAGGTCAGGAAGGCGCTTTCGAGCGGGCCCTTGGTGGGCGAGCCGTCGGCGCGCTTGGGCGGGAGCATGACGCTGAAATTGCTCAGACCGACCGACATGTGCACGCCCCGGAGGTCCGGGTCGGCGTGGATCAGGTTGATCGCCCCCATCAGGCAGTGGAAGCGGCCCTCGGAATCGGCGCCGATCGGGGAGATGGCGGGATCGATGATGCATTGGTTCACCGGAATGCCGTGCCGGGCGGCCTCGGCCACCAGCTGCCGCGCGGTCTGATGGACTTCCGCCGCCGTGTTGTTGGGCTGGCCCACCCCGTTTTCCACCCGCTCGGAAGCGAGCAGGATCGGCATGAACGGCATGATGCGGACGAGCTTGAACATCTCCAACCGCGCCTGGGAAATGGAGTTCAGCACGGGCAGCTTGCCGCCCGCCCGGACGAGATCGTAGGCCTTGAGACCGGCCTCGGCCATGACCGGGTCGGGGGTGTCAACGGACAGCGGCTTGGTCGTGACGCTCTGGACGTGACGCACCATCTCAGCCAGAAAGTCCGCGGAACGGGGGCCGACATTGACGTCGATATAACCGGCGCCGCCGACGTCCTGGGACGCCGCCAGATCTTTCAGCGCGGCAATATCATTGGCCTCGAATAATTTGTTGGTGGAAGGAACCGAATCGTTGATGGATTCGCCGATAATGGTCAGGTTGGGGATGGGCATGGGAGGCTAGGTTGATGGGGTATAATTAAGGAAGGGAGGGAGGGAGGGAGGAAAAGGCGGGTTAGACGACTGCCTTGGGCGGAGAGGCGGGGGCCGTGGCGGCAGCGGCGGGCTGGGCGACATGATGATGGTCGCGGCCCAGGAAGTTATTGGCCCAAGCCGAGGAGCCGCCGAGGGCGGGGTTGGGAAAAACCGCCGGACCATCGATCATTTCCCGGGATTCGCCGTAGAACTTCAGCCGATCGTAGGCGCGCGCCCAGAGGCAGTCCTTGTCGTGCAACTCGCACCGTCCGTCGGAGGAACCGCCGCACGGGCCATTGCGCTCATTTTTGGAGCAGGAGGCGCGCGGGCAGAGATAACCCGTGTCCGGCAGCGAACAGTCTCCGCAATCGTGGCAGCCAAACATCAGCGCCTTGGAGGCATGCTCGAGCCCGTGCATGGCGCGCAAGGTCTTCAGGTGCTCGCCCTTTTCCAGGCGCGCATACGTCTGTTGGATCGCCGGAAACAGTTTCTTGCCCGGATTGAAAGCCAGGCCGTGAACCAGGCGCGTGAACCGGTAGTTCAAGGTCACGTCAGCGGCCTTGGCCGGCTCTTCCAGGGATTTCAAATAGGCCGCGTTGACCCGCGTGCCGTCGCCCAGCCCGGTCTGCTCATCCCGCTCAAAGAGGTAAAACTCGTCGCTCTTCGGGTACTGGATCTCCTTGGCAAACTGCTTCCAGTCATCCGCGCCGTAGCTCTCGGCCAGATCGATGATCTGGGCGAAGTTCTCCGCCTTGTGCACGCCACCCAGATAGCCGGCGGCAAAACCCATCCCCTTGAACACCGCCAGTTGCTTGGCCGCCAGTTCAGTGAAAAAGGCCTTACCCTTGTCCGGCCCGGCCGCGTATTTTTCCACCTGCGCGTAGAGCTCGTCGCTGACCACGCACCCGGGAATCTTGTTTTGGTTGAACATCCGGGCCACCGTCTTGTTCAGCACATAGACGTTGCCGATCACCGGGGCGGATAAGTGCGCCCAGTCCATGAACAGTTTGATCTCGTGGAACTTCCGCATGTCGTAGCCCAGTTGCGGCACGACCCATTGGGCGCCGCACTGGATTTTGCGGGCCAGCTTGAAGTACTGCGGCATCAATTCGCGTTCCTGCCGCTTGAACGGCGACACGGCGCATCCGATGAAGAAATTGGACTTGGGCAACCGCTCCGTCTTGCCGTTGGGCCGGCTGACTTCCAGGCCCTGGTTCATCGCCTGGAGCAGGGAAACCAAGCTGACCGAATCCAGATCAAACACCGGCAGCGCCTGACCCCGGAAACCCGCCACCGGATAATCTCCCGTCAGCGCCAGGATATTGTCGAACCCCTGAGCGGCGTAACGCCAAGCGGCCGACTCGAGACCGTTGCGATTAAGGTCTTTGCAGGTGAGATGGATGACCAGCTGCGTGCCGCGTGGCTTCAGAATGTTGGCCACCCAGTCCGCCGGAATCATCGGATTGCCGCCGGGATTGTCGGTGATGGAAACCCAGCCGATCCGTGAGTCCGACGCCAGCGCCTCACCCAGTTCAACCAGCTTCGAAGGCTGGTCGGGTTCGGGCATGCCACGGGAGGTGACCAGCTCGGCTCCATAAATAAAACGGCCCGCCGTCAGCTTCTCGCGGAGAGTTAAGTTATTCTTGGGTTCTAACATAGGGTATGATTTCCAGTCCTGTTTTTCCTTAAGCTGGCTGGTTAATCCGGCCGTTGAAAGGATGGGGTAGATTCACAGCCCTAGGTTAGAGAACACCCGTTCACCAGTCTTGTGTTCTAAAGCGTATATTTGGTGATTAGCTGCTTAAGAGGGGTTTAGCGACATTCCGGAAACGTCCTAATACTTCCGGCTAGCGCGGAAACCGTCCTTCCCTCGCCCGGCAAGCCTCAGCTGCCTGCGATGCCCCAAATCCCCTACTTCCTGCGCGCTTTCGCCGGCTTGGTTTTTTTGGGGGAAGCCTTGGCGACTTCCTTCGCATGAACCTGCGGGGCGGGCGGGGTCGTCCGGATGTTGCCGGCATCGCGATACTGCTTGGGGGTGGTCTTCTTGAATTTCTGAAAGACGTGGGTGAAATAGCTCTGGTCGCAAAAGCCCGAATCAAGGGCAATCGCGGCAACCGTCATCTCGGTTTTCACCAGCATATCGCAGGCTCGCTCGATCCGGGCCTCGCGCAGCAGGTCATTGAAGGACCTGCCGGTGCGCTCCTTGAGCAATTCGGTGAGCCTCCGGGGGGCGACTCCCACCTGACGGGCGACCTGCTCGCGGATGTGCCGACTGGCCGTCCCGTCCGCTCCAGCGCGGATGGCTTCGAGCGCTTTCTGGACCTGTTGCGGGACCTGGGAGGCGCGCACCCGATCAATGGCGTCGAAAATGCGCAGCAGGGCTTCCCTCAACCACCGGGAAAGCTGCTCGTCGTCCTTGACCGCAGTCAGTTCGGTCAGGTGGCGGTAGCAAAAACCGATGACGTCGGATTGCGGTGCCCCGGCTTCAACCGCGGCCCGCGCCATCATAACCACGAGTTCCAGCAGCAGAATCTTGAGCATTTCGCTCCGTTCCTGCCCGGCGCTGTAGATATGGACCAGGATCAGGTTGATGATCCGGGTGGCCTCCCTTCGGTCACCCCGGTGCAGCGAGGCCAGCAGCGCCGGCTCCTCGCAGAGGTAAAGCTCCCGGATGCTGTCATAGGGCCGATTGGAATCAACCGCCACAGGTGGGAAATCATTGGCGGTTTTCGGCATGTCTACTGGGCTAGCTTTAGATAAATCCGGAAACGGGCGATAGTATTAATTAAATCCAATCCCTCGTCCGGCCCACCAGAAAAATTTGGGCCCAAATATTATCCCGCGAAAGCCACGTGCCGGCCTCCCGGGAGCGCGCCGGATTAAGACTTCCGGTTGCTATTCCGCCCGCCAGAGTACCTTGCTGCATGAGTGTACCGCTGCGATTTTTTCTCCTGCTCTTAACCGTTCTCCCCTCCATGGCCACCGAACAAGCCTTTGCCCCCACCGCCCCCGGCGTCTCCGAGTTCAAGACCCTGCCGGCCGGGATGCTGCTCAAGTCCTCCGGCGAGGGCGGCTATTTTGACCATTCCAACCAGCTGTTCCGCCCCTTGTTCAGCTACATCTCCTCGCACAACATCGCGATGACGACCCCGGTGGAGGCGCAGGTTGACCGCGCGGCGATGTATTTTTGGGTCGCCAGCAGCGAGCAGGCCAAGGTCTCCGGGAACACCGCGAGCGTGGAGGTCGTCCGGATCCCGGAACGCCGCGTCGCCAGCCGCGGCGTCCGCGGGGGCTACTCCCGGGAAAACTTTGAGAAGACCCGCGACGAACTCCTCGCGTGGCTGGGGCATCAATCCGGCGTGGAGGCCGGCGGCGCGCCTTACGCGGTCTACTGGAACGGCCCCTTCACCCCCTGGTTTGCCAAGCAGGCGGAGGTGCACATCCCGGTGCGCCCGCGCCCGGCACCTTAAGGCCGGCCGGCTCCCGTGACCGGACTCCCGGCGCCGTGCTCGATCGCCGCCGGACGCCGCTGGGCGGCGCGAACGCGCCGGAGATCGTATTTTTTCCGGCGGTCAAAGTAGAAAATGCCGTTCTGCTCCTGAAAGACGTCGGTGAGCTGCGTGTAGCAGTAGCCGAACATCCGCGGGTTGTCCAAGAGCGCGGCACACAGGCCCTCGAAGCGCGTGTAAAACTCCTCCAGCGTCCGCGGCCGGTCGCCGTAGCCCCACGAGTCGTCGCCGGGCTTGGCGCGCGGATTCCACCAGATGCCGCCGAACTCGCTCACGAAATACGGCTGGTCGGGCCGCCACGGGATCGACTGGTGCCGGACCGTGTCCGCCACGAACGGCCGGTCCGCCAGCAAGCCGTCATGGCGCCGCTTGAACGTCGCGGGGTCCTGATCGTAGTCGTGGCCGTCGTAGACATCCGACTCCACCAGGCCGTGGGCGTAGCCGGAAACGTCGAGCGCCGGCCGCGTGGCATCGTACAGCTTGGTCGCCAGGAATAGCGCCCGCATCGTGTCGTCGTGGGTGGTGATGCGTTCGTCGCAGCGGCGCGTCGTTTCGTTGAGCGGGCACCAGCCGACGATGCACGGGTGGTTGAAGTCGCGCTGCAGCGTCTCGAGCCACTGGGTGATGTATGTCCCCGGGTAGTTGTGGCCGTTGTGGTTGCCGCTGCGCACCACCGCGCCGTCCGGCTGCTGCTGCCAGCCGCGCACCGCCTCCGTGCCCCCGAGGCCCCAGTCGCTGAACTCGCCCCAGATCAGGTAGCCCAGCCGGTCGGCGTGATACAGGAAGCGTTCCTCAAACACCTTCTGGTGCAGCCGCGCGCCGTTGAAGCCGGCCTCCTGCGACCGCCGGATGTCCTGCACCAGCGCCGCGTCGGTGGGCGCCGTCAGGATCCCGTCCGGATAATACCCCTGGTCGAGCACCAGGCGCTGAAACACCGGCCGGCCGTTCAGCTTCACCGCGTATCCGTCCAGGCTCACGCTGCGCAGGCCGGCGTAGCTCCGCGCGGCATCCACCACCCGGCCCCGTTCGTCGCGCAACTCCAGTTCAAGGTCGTAGAGGTGCGGGTCTTCCAGCGACCACACCCGCATTTTTTCCGCCGGCACGGGCAGGTCCAGCCGCGGATAAAACCCCTCGCCGCAGGCGCAGCTAGCCTCGCTCACCACCCCGGACGCGTCGCGGAGCCGGACCCTGTAGGTCAGCCCGGCCTGCGCGCCCTGCACGGGCTGCTCGAGGGAAAATCTCCGGTTGGCGAGGTCCGGCACGATCTTAGGCCGCAACAGGTGCGCGCGGCGCGGCACCGGCTCGAGCCAGACCGTCTGCCACAGGCCGGTCGTGCGGGTGTAGTGGCAGCCGGAGTTGCCCAAGGTCCAGGCCTGCTTGCCGGCGGGCATCGAGTCCTGGGCATTGTCGCGCGCGCGGACCACCAGCGTCACCTTTTTCCCCGGCACGGCGTGCTCCGTCAGGTCGCAGGAAAACGGCGTCATGCCCCCGCGGTGCCGGCCGACCTCCCGGCCGTTCGCCCAGACAAAGGTGTCGTAGTCGCTCGCCTGAAAATGCAGCAGGATGCGCCGGCCCTTCCAGGCGGCGGGAATCATGACGTCGCGGCGATACCAGACGGCGTTGAGATAGTCGGTGTTCGCCACGCCCGAGAGTTTCGACTCCGGGCAGAAGGGCACGATGATCGACCCCTGGAGCGGCCGCGTCAGCAGTCCGCGGTCCAGCCCGCTGTCTCCCTGGTCGATTTCAAACTGCCAGCGGCCGTTGAGGCAGCGCCAGTCGCGCCGGACCAGTTGCGGGCGGGGATGCTCCGGGCGGGGCACGACAGGGGACTTCGTCATGGCGGGGCGGGAACCGGTGTCGCATACCTCGCCCCCCGCCGCGAGCCTTCTTTCCTCCGCGCGGCCGCGGCGGTGACGGTTGGTGGTTGGCTAAGCCGGAAAAAAACGAAAGCTCGGCGCTCAACCTTTCTCATGAGCCTGCCTTCCACCTCCGCCTCCCCCAATCTCGCCGCGCTGGGCAACTGGCTGCACTCCTGGGTGCAGCCCAACGGCGCCATCCACGGCTTCCACAACCACCCGGTCTGGGGCGTCAACCCCTACCGCCTGGCCGACTTCACAGCCGGCCACACCACCTGGGCCTCGCCCTTTCTCGCCGGCCTCGCCCAGGCCATCGCGCTGCGGCCCGACCCCCGCGCCAAGGCCCTGCTCGAGCGCCTGGTCAACTTCCAGTCCACCACCTTCCTGCCCGACGGCCAATATGACCACATCGGTTTCAACGCCGGTGAGATCTGCAAGCACGGGCTGATCCATAACGCCGTCCCCAACCTCTCGCTCGGCCTCACCGCCCTCTACGCCCGCGACTGGCTGCCGCCAAAATTGCTCGAGCAGATCCGCACCGCCATCCTGCGCAACCTGGAGGTCGGCTGCCTGCCCTACGGCAAAAACGGCCGGCCTGCCGCCGATGCCGTCGCCAACCAGGATTACGCCCGGATCTGGGGCAAGCTGCTCTTCTTCCGCGCCTTTAACGACCGCCGCTGGTATGACTCCACCCGCGAGGACCTCGACTACATGATCCGGACGTTCCATTTCGCCGGCATGCCCGACGCCGACAGCGCCGGCACCCTGCGCGTCCTCGGCATCAAGGACATCCTCGAGCCCTCCGAATACTACGGCCTCATGATTTGCCCGCTGCTGCTCGCGGCGGAGATCTACGGGGACGAGCGCTACGTCGCGGAGGCCGGCAAGCTCTGCCGCCATGTCGCCCGCTCCCACTGGATCGACGAGCGCGGCCAGACCCGCTGCCATCGCATGTGGTATTTCGCCGGCAACCGCTGGCACCTCAACCGCGGCCCGATGCTCATCGCCGGCATGGGTGACTCGCTCGAGGGCATCCAGCGCTACGTCCGGCTGCGGCCGGACCCCGAACTGGAGGCCTTTCTGGCGGCCTGCGACCGCACCTACGCGACCTACCAGCACCCGCGCGGCTTCTTCGTCTCGGGCACGGGCTGGCAGAGCGAGGTGGACATCGCCCCGAGCACGGGCTGGCAAAGCCACGACTTCCGCCACCTCGTGCACCGCCACGGCATCGACGCCGGCTTCTGGGACGCCTTTTTCGCGCCCGACCTCCGCACCTCGGTGCTGCTGGGCGACCAGTGCCTCTGGATCGAGCAGGGCCAGCATTGGGCGATCGGCGACTACCTGTGGCAGTGCGTCTTCGGCCTGGTCGGCCGGAAGGACCGCGTGCGCTTTGGCGTCGACCTGCCCGACTGGATCGAGGGCGGGTGGCACCCGCCGAAGGACTACGCGCTCCCCCAGCGCCCCGTCTTCATCAAGACCGACGAGCAGATCGCGCTCTGGACCGGCTCGTGGGACAACCTCGCGGTCAGCTCGATCGCCCGGCTCCCGCTGGTCCCGGGGCCGGCCATGTCCCACCAGTCCGGCCCGCCATAATTCTCGCGGCCGGAAATATTTTCAGTAGGCTGCCGTCACTCGCCTCGGCATGGATTCCACCCACCCCAGTCACCCGGAGTTTTGGGACCAGCGCTACCAAAGCGGTCAGACCCCGTGGGACTTCGGCGGCGTGCCCGCCGGCTTGAGTTCCTACCTCCGGCACCATCCCCGCGGCGGCCGGGTGCTCATCCCGGGCTGTGGCTCGGGTTATGAAATCAAGGCGTTTGCCGACGCCGGCTACGCGGTCACCGCCCTGGATCTTTCGCCGGCGGCGGTCGCGCGCGCCCACCAGGTGGCCGGCCCGGCGCTGGCGCCCAACATCCTCGTGGGGGACTTCTTCGCCCACGACTTCGGGGCCGTCCCGTTCGACGTGATCTACGAGCGGACCTTCCTCTGCTCCCTCCTGCCGGAGCGGCGCGAGGCCTACCGGAACCGGGTCGCCGCGCTGCTCCGGCACCGCGGCTCGCTGCTGGGCTATTTCTATTACCAGCCGCCGGGGCCGGCGGAAGCCGGGCCGCCCTTCGGTTTTGCGTGGGGCGCGGCCGACGAGCTGTTCGCCCGCTATTTTCTCCTCGTGAAGGACCTGCCGGTCGCCGATTCCGTGCCCCTGTTTGCCGGCCGCGAGCGCTGGCAGGAAAGGTCCCGGACCGCCTTCGCCCTCCCGGCCGCCCCGCGGACGGCTTGACGCGGCGGCGGCCCCGCGCGCCGCCGGCAACGGGGGAATTGACCACGGCCGGGCGGCCCGCCATCTCTGGCAGGCTATGTCCGACTCTCCCGCCCCCGCCGTTGTCACCATGGACCAGATTGTCGCGCTCGCGAAGCGCCGCGGCTTCATTTTCCAGTCCTCCGAGATCTACGGCGGCAGCAACGGCTTCTTCGACTACGGCCCCCTCGGCTCCGAGCTGAAGAAGAACATCCGGGACTGCTGGTGGAACGACATGGTGCGGCGCCGCGACGACATCGTCGGCCTCGAGTCCTCGATCATCATGCACCCCAAGGTCTGGGAGGCCTCCGGCCACGTCGCCGGGTTCACCGACCCGCTGGTGGACTGCAAGGTGAGCAAGCAGCGCTACCGCGCGGATCAGCTGTTCTTCGCCGCCGTCGTGATCGACGGCCAGACCGCCGGCTATGTGTCGGCCCTCGAGAGCGAGCGCACCGCCGCCGAGCTCCAGGCCGCCGCCGAGAGCTTCAAGCGCAAAAAGGCCCTCCAGGGCACCCTCGCGCCCGTGGTCGCCAAGGACCTGACCGAGGCCCGGCCGGACGAGATCCCGCTGATCCCCTCCCCCGCCACCGGCGAGCCCGGCAGCCTGACGCCCCCGCGCTCGTTCAACATGATGTTCCAGACGAACGTCGGCGCGATGACCGACGCCAGCAGCGTGGCCTACCTGCGGCCGGAGACGGCGCAGGGCATGTTCGTCGACTTCAAGAACGTGGTGGACACGGGCCGCGTGAAGCTGCCCTTCGGCATCGCCCAAATCGGCAAGTCCTTCCGCAACGAGATCACGCCGCGCAACTTCATCTTCCGCTCCCGCGAGTTCGAGCAGATGGAGATGGAGTACTTCATCTCCGAGGACGCCGACTGGGCCCAGTGCCACGAGGCGTGGATCGCGTGGTGCGAGGCCTGGCTGAAGAGCATCGGCCTGCCCGACAGCCACCTCTCCCGCTACGCCCACCCCAAGGAAAAGCTGGCGTTCTACTCGAAGGGCACGGTCGACATCATGTTCCGGTATCCGTTCGGCGTGCAGGAGCTCTGGGGCATCGCGGCGCGCGGCAACTACGACCTCACCCAGCACGCGACCGCCAGCGGCAAGCCGATGGAGTACTTCGACGAGGCCACGAAGAAGAAATTCGTGCCGCACGTCATCGAGCCCGCCGTGGGCGTGGACCGCATCCTGCTCGCCGTGCTCTGCGCCGGCTACGCGGAGGAGGACGTCACGGACGACAAGGGCAACGTGGAGAAGCGCACCGTGCTGCGCCTTTCGCCGCGCATCGCGCCGGTGAAGGTGGCGGTGCTGCCGCTGCTCAAGAACAAGGAGCTGCTCACCGCCCGCGCGAAGGAACTCTACAAGAAGCTGCAGCGCCGCTACGCCGTGTTCTATGACGAGGCCGGCGCCATCGGCCGCCGCTACCGCCGGCAGGACGAGATCGGCACCCCGTGGTGCGTGACCATCGACTTCGAGACGATCGAGAAGGACGGCAGCTTCACGCTCCGCGAGCGCGACTCGATGCAGCAGAAGCGCATCACCGAGGCGGACCTGTTCCAGTTGCTTGAGGAGCAGGTCTACTGAGGCGGAGCCCCGGGCTCCCGCCGCGGCCTAGGGTTTCACCTCGAGCCTCACGGCCGCGAGGGCCAGGTGCATGTCCCCAATGAACGCCACCATGGCGCCGATGAGGCAGAGCTGGGCCACACAGAAGACCCCGGCGATGAGCCCGCTCATCTCCAGTTGGAACCAGGCGGAGAGGAACAGCAGCAGCATGAGCACCGCGGCCAGCAGCACGGTGACCGCGCCGAGGGTGATGGACATCCGCAGGATGCCGGCCCGGCGCATCAGGATGCCGATCTGCGTGCGGAGCGCCTCCTGTTTGTCCGACGGCGGATCCGACCGCAGTTCGTGGTTCAGCGACCGGGCGCGGTCCAGCATCCGCCCAAAGCGGTTGGTGAGGGTCAGCAGCAGCAGGCCCACCCCGGAAATCAGGATCACGGGTCCAATCGACGATTGCAGGATCGGCAAGAGCTCGGAAACGGTGGTGGTCATAGGTCGGTGGCCTCAGCCGGACGGAGCATAACACAAGCCGTCCCGCCCACCTACGCAGATTTTGCCCACTAACATCCACTGCGACCGCCGCCGCCGGCCGGGTTCGCAGGCCCCGCTCACGCGTTCACCGCGTCGAACATCGCCACGATGTTCGCGGGCGGCACATCGGCCATGAGGTTGTGCACCTGCTGGAAAATGTAGCCGCCGCCCGGCCGCCAGACCTCCATCAGCCGCCGCACCTGGTCGCGCACCTGGGCGGGCGTGCCCTGGGTGATCATCTCCCGCGTGTCGCAGCCCCCGCCCCAGAAGGTCAGCCGGCCGCCAAAGTCCCGCTTCAGCCCGGCGGGCTCCATGCCGCGGCAGGTGATCTGCACCGGATTGATCGCCTCCAGCCCCGCCTCGATCAGCCCGGGGAGCAGTTCCTGCACGCCGCCGCAACAGTGCAGCATGATGCGGAGGTGCGGGGCCAGGGCGCGGACCCGGCTCCACAGCTGCCGCTGCCGGGGCTGGAAAAACTCGCGGTACATCGCGGGGGAGATCTGCGGTCCCGACTGCATGCCCAGGTCGTCGCCGAATAAAATAACATCCAGGTGCGGCCCGACCGCCCCGAGGAAGCGCTCCAGGTTGGCGAGGTGCAGCCGCATCAGCCGGTCGAGGAAGGCGTGGGCCCGCTCCGGTTCGCCGGCCAGGAGCAGGAAGAAATTGTCGTTGCGATAGAGAAATTGGCCCAGCTCCAGCAGGTTGCCCCCAAACAGCCCGATGATCGCGCGATCCGACTGCCGGCGCAGCCGCTGCGCGCCCTCCGCCAGCCGCCGGGTGCCTTCCGCGCCGGCCGCGATGGGGCCCGGGGGCGAAGCCGCCGCCGCCCACATCACCTCGCCCAGCGCCTCCTCGATCCGGTCGAGGTCGTCGTGTTCCGCAAAGGGAAAGCAGGCCTGCTCAAAAAACAGCACGCCCGGCGGCATCCGCGCCATGACCCGGCCGGTGCCCGGCGACCGGAGGATCCACTCCCCCTCGCCGCGCTCGGGCTTGGCCCACACCGGCATCAGGCAGGGGGAGCCGTCGGGCAGCACCCATTCCGTCCACCACTTGTCCTCGAGCGCAAACGCCCGGCCCAGCTCGATCGTGTCCACGCCGAAGCGCTGCAGCACATCCTCGTCCACGATGGCCAGTTGCTGCACCGGGTCGTAAACCCGGATGGGCCGGTCCTCCAGCCCGAGATGCTGGCGCAGCCGCCGGTAGGCCATGGCGGCGATGCCGGACGAGCGATGGCCGGAAAGATCCACCGGGATGCGGTCCGGCTGGCGGTGGCTCAAAGCCATCAGCACTCGTTCGCGGGAAGTCATGGGCAGGCAGCCGGCACGCCGGCTGCGAGCTACCGTAGCGGCACCCGCTTTCTTTTCGACGAGATTCGCGCTGGCGGGGGCCGGGCGGGGGCCGGGGCCGTCCGCATCGGGGCGGTTTTCCTCGGAGTATTTTTTGTTCGCGCAGGGAGAGTGGGTACATCTTGCTGCCTCCGGCGCCGGTGCTAACACCCGTTTGCCCGGGTGCATTGGCCTTCCTTTGCCCAACCCGGGGACGAAAGGTAATTGGGCCCGCGGCCTCCAATCAGCCCGACGGCCTTTACCTTATTATGTCACATCCGGTCATTATTCAGGGCGGCATGGGTGCCGCCGTCTCCAACTGGGAGCTGGCGCGCTCCGTTTCCAAGCTGGGCGCGCTCGGCGTCGTTTCCGGCACCGCACTGGCCAGCGTGCTGGCGCGGCGCCTGCAGGCCGGCGATCTTTCCGGCGAGATGCGCCGGGCCCTGTCTCACTTCCCGATCCCGGCCATGGCCGAGCGGGTGCTCGCCCATTATTTCGTCCCCGGCGGCAAGGCGCCCGCGGCGGCCTACGCCTCGACCCCGCTCCCCGCCCTCGCACCCGGACCGGCCTTCACCGAGCTGACCGTGGCGGCCAATTTCACCGAGGTCTTTCTCGCCAAGTCCGGCCACGACGGCGTGGTGGGCATCAACCTGCTCGAAAAAATCCAGCTGCCCACCCTGGCCTCGCTCTATGGCGCGATGCTGGCCGGCGTTGACTATGTGCTGATGGGCGCGGGCATCCCGCGCACGATCCCCGGCATCCTCGACCGCCTGGCGGCGGGGGAGCTGGCGGAGCAGAAGATTGAGGTCGCCGACACCCTGCCCGGGGAAGAGCACTTCCTCCGGTTCGATCCGGCGGCCTTCTGGGGCAAGCCGCCCCTCCTGCTGCGCCGGCCGGTGTTCCTCGCCATCGTGGCCTCCGCGACGCTGGCCCTGACGCTGGCCCGCAAATCCAACGGCCGGGTGGACGGCTTCGTGGTCGAGGGCGAGCTGGCGGGCGGACACAATGCCCCGCCCCGCGGCCCGCTGCAGCTGGATGCCCGCGGCGAACCGGTTTACGGCCCGCGCGACGTGCCGGATCTGGCGAAAATCCGCGAGCTCGGCCTGCCCTTCTGGCTGGCGGGCAGCCAGGCGCGGCCGGACAAGCTTGCGGCGGCCCAGCTGCTGGGGGCCACCGGCATCCAGGTCGGCACCGCCTTCGCGTTTTGCGACGAGTCCGGCCTCGCGCCGGACCTGAAGCGGCGGATGATCCAGGCCAGCCGCGACGGCACGGCCAGCGTGTTTACCGATCCCGCGGCCTCCCCCACGGGCTTTCCCTTCAAGGTCGCCGAGATGGCCGGCACCCTGTCGCAGGGTGACGTTTACGCGGCGCGGGGAAAAATCTGCGACCTCGGCTACTTGCGGCAGCCCTATCGCAAGTCCGACGGCAGCGTCGGCTACCGCTGCGCCAGCGAGCCGGACGACCATTATCTGCGCAAAGGCGGCCTCGCGGCGGACATCGTGGGCCGAAAGTGCCTGTGCAACGGGCTCATGGCGACCGTGGGCCTGGGCCAGGTGCGCCACGGCGAAACCGAGCCGCCCATCGTGACCGCGGGCAACGAGGTCGTCGACTTGGCGCGGCTGGTGCCCGCCGGCGCGGACCACTACCGCGCGGAGGATGTCATCCGCTATCTGACCGGGGCCGTCGCCTGAGCCGGCGCCCCGGCGGGGCTGAAATCCCAGCCGCCAAACAGGTCTTCCCAGCACGCCGCCACCGCCGCGTGCTCGTCGGCCGGGATGGTCGCGGCAAAGGGCAGCTGCTCCACCGCGGCCAGGTCCGCCGTGCAGTCCGCCACGGCATTCAGCAGGGCCGCCAGGACCGGCAGCGATACGCGGCTCAGGTCGTCGTCCGGCCGGTGATGGAAAAAACGCCCGGCGGCGCAGTTCACCCGCAGCAGCGTGAGGGCGGGCACGCCCGCAGCGGTGAAGGGAAAATGATCCGCGTACGGCAGCACGCCGCGCTCCCGCCGGAACGGCTGGCCGTATTGGTTGAAATACGCCGGCAGCAGCGCGTCCAGCTCGCGGGGTCCGCTGCCCCAGAGGGTGTTCCAGCCGAGCAGCGAGCCGATGCTGTCGAGGTTGAACAGGCACCGGCCGTCGCGCGCCAGCGCGGCGCGATGCCGGCGCACGTAGGCCGCACTGCCCACCGAGAGCTGCTCCTCGGCCCCGAAGGAAATCAGCCGGACCGTGCGCCGCCGGGGCCGCGCCGCCAGCACGCGCGCCAGCTCGATCAAGCCGGCCGTCCCGGTGCCGTTGTCATCCGCCCCCACGGAATCCGCCTGGGTGTCGTGGTGGCAGCCGAGATAGAGCACGCCCGCCGCCGGGTCGGTGCCCGGCAGTTCGGCCACCACGTTGGCCGACTCCGCCGGCCGCGGCCCGCCCACCACCCGGAACCGGGCGCGCGTCGCCCCGCGCTCGCGCCAGCGCCAGGCGTCGAGGAAGGCGACGTTGAGCGCCGGCACCGCGCCGCACGCGGCGGCATAGGCCGGGAAAATCGCATCCGCCAGCGGCGTCGCGCCCGGATACCGCACGTCGACCATCAGGAGTCCCGCCGGCCCGGCCGCCACCAGCCGCCGGTAGTGTTCGCGCGACTCGAGGTGGCTCCCGAGGTGCAGCACGATGCGGCCGCGCAGCCCGGGCGCCAGATCCGCCTGCTGGTAGCCGGTCGGCCCCTCGAAAAATACCAGCGGGGCCTCGACCCACGCCCCCGCCGTGCCCGGGGTGTTCGCAAAAAGCGAGCCGCCCGCGTCGTGCCACGCCCCGTCGTGATAAACCTGGAGCTGCTGTTCGCGGACGTCGTGCGTCTGCACGGGAAATTTTTCCTGGTGCACCCGCGCGCCGGTTTTTTCCCATTCCCCCGCCACGTAGTCCGCGGCCGCCGCCTCTCCCGGCTGCCCGGCCAGCCGCACCCCGATGGCCTCGGTCAGGTGCCGCAGGTGGCGGCCCAGGGCGGCGGGGTTGATGGCGGGCATGGGCGCGGGGCGGAAACTTTGGAGGGCTAGAGCGCTACCGTTGGTTTCCCGGGTTCCTGGGCTGGCCCTTGCCCCCGCCTCAGCCGGCGGCGGGCCGGAGCTTCACAATCAGGTCCTTGGCCTCGACCGTGTCGCCGATGGCGGCATGCAGCTCCGCCACCACGCCGTCGGCCGGCGCGTAGATCGTGGTCTGCATCTTCATCGCCTCCATCATGAAGAGCTTGTCGCCCTTCGCGATTTTGGCGCCCACCGAGGTGGAGAGGATGACAATGAGGCCCGGGATCGGGGCGGCCACCTGCAGCGGGTCGGTGAGGTCGGCTTTTGGCCGCGCCTTCGCCGTGGCCAGCACGCTCCGGTCGTGGATGAACACCTCGCGGGCGATGCCGTTCAGCTCGTAGGTCACCGGACGGCGGCCGTCCTTGTCGGCGTCGCCGACATTGACGAGCCGGATGATGAGCATCTTGCCCTCCTCGATCTCGACGGAGATTTCCTCGCGGGGCTTGAGCCCGTAGAAAAACGCCGGCGTGGGCAGCACGCTCACGTCGCCGAAGTCCCGCTGGTGCTTCGCGAAGTCCGCGAACACCTGCGGGTACATGAGGTGCGAGTAGAACTCGTCGTCCGTCGGCTCCCGGCGGAGCTTCTCCGCCAGGGGTTTCTTCATCGCCGCCAGCTCGCCGGCGGCCTTCGGGGCGGGGTGCGCGGGGCGGCCGGCGCGGGCCCGCTTCTTTTCGGCGGCGAGCGCCCCCCGGTATTTCGCCTGGGCCTCCTTGCAGCGCTGGTCGCCGAGCACGGCGCGCCAGACGGGCAGCGGCCAGCCGCCGTCGGGCCAGCCCAGGCCGCCGGTGAGCATGTCGATCACGCTCTCCGGGAACGGCGTGGCGCCGGGCTCGAGGTTGACGACATCGGCGGGCTTGATGCCGCGGGAAAAAAGGAAGAGCGCCATGTCGCCGACCACCTTGGACGAGGGGGTGACCTTCACGATGTCGCCGAAGAGCTGGTTCACCTCCGCATAGGTGCGCGCGATCTCCGGCCAGCGGTGCGCCACGCCCATCGCGGCCGCCTGCTCCTTGAGGTTGGTGTACTGGCCGCCCGGCATCTCGTGCAGGTAGACCTCGGCGCTGCCCGCCTTCGGCGCCGTGTCAAAGGGCCGGTAATACTCCCGGACCCCCTCCCAGTAGTCGGAGAACCGGTTCAGCGCCTCGAGGTCGAGGCCGGTCGCGCGCGGCGTGTGCTGCAGCGCGGCCACGATGGCGTTGAGGTTCGGCTGCGCGGTGCTGCCGGACATGGACGCCGTCGCCAGGTCCACGATGTCCACCCCCGCGTCGGCCGCGCGCAGGATGGAGGCGGCGTTGATGCCGCTGGTGTCGTGCGTGTGGAAATGGATCGGCAGGTCGACCGCCTCCTTCAGGGCCTTCACCAGCTTGTGCGCGGCATAGGGCCGGCAGAGCCCGGCCATGTCCTTGATCGCGAGGACGTGCGCGCCCATGCGCTCCAGCTCGCGGGCCAGCTTCACATAATACTTCAGCGAGAACTTGTCGCGGCGGTCGTCGAGAATGTCGCCCGAGTAGCAGAGCGCGGCCTCGCAGACGGCGTGGGTCTCGTGCACCGCCTCCATCGCCACGCGGAGGTTGGGCAGGTAGTTCAGCGAGTCGAAGATGCGGAAAATATCCATGCCGGACGCGGCGGCGTGCCGCACGAAGCCGGCGACGACCGCGTCGGGATAGTTGGTGTAGCCGACGGCATTCGCGCCCCGGAACAGCATCTGGAAGCAGATGTTCGGCACGCGGGCGCGGAGGTGGCGGAGGCGTTCCCACGGGTCCTCATGGAGGAAACGCATGGCGGTGTCGAAGGTCGCGCCGCCCCACATCTCGAGCGAGTAGAGCTCCGGGGCCCGGCGGGCGAGGAAGCCCGCGCTGGCCAGCAGGTCGTAGCTGCGCACCCGCGTCGCCATCAGCGACTGGTGGGCGTCGCGGAAGGTCGTGTCCGTGAGCAGCAGGCGCTTCTGCTGCCGGGTCCAGTCGGCGAACTGCTTCGGCCCGAGCTTGAGCAGCAGGTCGCGGGTGCCGGGCGGCGGGGCGCCGCGGTCTTCCTGGCCGGGCACGGCCACGACAGGGAGCGGCTTGGCCGGGCGGTAGCCCTTGGCGTGCGGGTTGCCATTGACGACCACGTTGCCGAGGAAGTTGAGCAGCTTGGTCGCCCGGTCGCGCCGCGGCTTGAACGTGAAGAGCTCCGGCGAGGTGTCGATCAGCGTGGTGGTGGCCTGGCCCGAGCGGAAGAGCGGGTGCGCGATGACGTTCTCGAGGAAGGGGATGTTCGTCTTGACGCCGCGGATGCGGAACTCGCTCAGCACGCGGCGGGCGCGGTTCATCGCGATCTCGTAGCTCTGGCCGCTGGTGATGACCTTCACGAGCATCGAGTCGTAGAACGGCGTGATGACCGCGCCGGCATAACCCATGCCGCCGTCGAGGCGGACGCCGAAGCCGCCCGGCGAGCGGTAGGCGAGGATGCGGCCGTAGTCCGGCACAAACTTGTTCTCGGGGTCCTCCGTCGTGATGCGGCACTGGATGGCGTAGCCGTGGCAGGGCACGTCCGCCTGGAGCGGCAGGCCGGCCTCGGGCGAATGCAGCGCGTAGCCCTGCGCGATGAGCAGCTGGGCGCGGACCAGGTCGAGTCCGGTGACGACCTCCGTCACCGTGTGCTCCACCTGGATGCGCGGGTTCATCTCGATGAAGAACCACTCGTGGCGGTCGAGGTCGTAGAGAAACTCGATCGTGCCGGCGTTGTCGTACCGCACCTCGCGGGCCAGGCGGGCCGCCGCCTCGCAGAGTTCGCTGATCACGGCCTTGGGCAGGCCAAAGCTCGGGGCGACCTCGACGACCTTCTGGTGCCGCCGCTGGACCGAGCAGTCGCGCTCGTGGAGGTGGATGACGTTGCCGTGCTTGTCCCCGAGGATCTGCACCTCGATGTGCTTGGAGTTGGAAATGTACTTCTCGAGAAAGACCGCCGGGTTGCCGAACGCGCGCTCAGCCTCCGACTGGGCCTCGTCGAGCAGCGCCGCCAGGTCCGCGGCCTTGTGGACCACCCGCATGCCGCGGCCGCCGCCGCCGAAGGCGGCCTTGATGATGAGCGGGAAGCCGATCTCCTTCGCAATCTTCATCGCGACGCCGCGGTCGGTGACCGGCTCCTCGGTGCCGGGGAGGGTCGGGACTTTCAGGCGCTGGGCGAGGGCGCGGGCGGCGGTCTTGTCGCCCATCATCTCCAGCAGCTCCGGACGCGGCCCGACCCAGATGATGCCGGCCGCCTCGCAGGCGCGGGCCAGGGCGGCGTTTTCCGAGAGGAAGCCGTAGCCGGGATGGATCGCCTGCACGCCCTTTTCCCGGGCGACGCCGACGATGCTCTCGATGTCGAGATAGGCCGCGACCGGGCCCTTGCCGTGGCCGATCTGGTAGGCCTCGTCCGCCTTGTAGCGGTGGATGCAGAAGCGGTCCTCCTCGGCATAGACCGCCACCGTGCGCATGCCGAGCTCGGTGCCCGCGCGGAAAATGCGGACCGCGATCTCGCCGCGGTTCGCC
Organism: uncultured Opitutia bacterium; assembly: GCA_903830425.1. Taxonomy (GTDB): domain Bacteria; phylum Verrucomicrobiota; class Verrucomicrobiia; order Opitutales; family Opitutaceae; genus Opi-474. Next base: position 8,506 of record CAIKTR010000055.1, on the reverse strand, counting down.
GCCATGAGTTTTTGCAGCGGCCGGATTGCAGGGGCGGAGAGGCGGGAGGGGGAGGACGTCACGGTGTTAAAATTCAACCGTCGCTTTTAGTGCGCGGGTTGGCGAGCGCCAAGGAGAACCTTCGGCCGGGCCCGTTCGCCCGCACATTCCGGCGAGCCCCGGGCGAGTTCCCGGCAGATTTGCGGGCGCTGGGCGTAGCAGGTGCAGAAGAACTCCGTCGGGCGCCCGGGGGCGGTGCGGACCTCCAGCGCCGCACAGCGCCCCCCGGTCATTTTCATGAACGCGCGGTGGCCGAGGAAGTGCGCGCATTTTTCCACCCCCTCCCCGAGTCGCCCCCAGTCGTCGCCGGTCACGCGGATGAACCGTTCCGCGGGGGAGCAGCAGCAGGCGCCACAGGCAAGGCAGTCGGGCGGCGGTTTCACGGGGCAAGTCTTCTGGCCCACCCTGTCGGCCGCCGGCCCCGCCGGCAATCGTTTCAGCGCGCCCCCGCCCCCGGATTGCTCCGCCCGCCCCTCTCTCCGGCCGACCGCCCGTTCCTGCCTTTGCTCGCTTGCCGCCCTCGTCCCGGTTCCTCCTAATCCGCCCGTGTCCCCTCCCTCCCGGAGCACCCCGGCGCTGCGTTGGACCTGGCTGCTGCCGGTGACCCTGCTGCTGATCGCCTTCCATTTTTCGCCGTTCCGGCCGGCGCTGGACCGGGCGTTTTTTGACCTGTCCAGCCGCCATCCCCTGCGGCCCCCTCCCTTGCCGGCGGATTCGGCGCTCGTGCTGATTGACGAGGCAACCCTCCGCGCGCTCAGCCCCCAGGGAGTGCGCTGGCCGTTTCCCCGCGGGATCTTTGCCCAGTTGGTCGCCGGACTCCGGCAGGCCGGCGCCAGCCGGATCGTGCTGGATTTCACTTTTCTGGAGGAATCCGCCGCCGGCGACCAGGACCTGCTGCTGGCCGCCGTCACCGCCGCCACGCCGTCCGTCGTGCTGGCGCGCACCCCGGAGCGCGGGCCCGTCTTCTGGTCCGCGGCCTTCACGGCGGCCCATCCCCGTTTTTTCCCCACATCGCGGACCGGCTCGGCGGATTTTCTCTCCGACGGGGACGGGGTCGTGCGGCGGTATGCGGCCCGGGGATCGCTGGCGGCGGCAGCGCTGGACTCGCCCGGAGCCGACGCGGGCGGCCTGGTGCGCTGGCTGGGCGGGCTTGAGCAGCTCACGGCCAAAGGCGTGCCCGTGCTCTCCGCGCGCCCGTTTATCGAGGCCGGCGGCCCCATCATCCAGCGGCTGATTGCCGCGGCCCCCGACCTCGAAACGGCCCCGATTGCCCTGGCGCTGGCGGCTGAGCCGGGCCTGACCGGTCCGGCCGCCGACCTCGTGCGCGGGCGGACGGTGTTCATCGGCGCCAATGCCAGCGGAACCTTTGACCTGAAGTCGCTGCCGGTTGGCCAGCTCGAGCCGGGCGTGCTCCTGCACTGGACGGCCTGGGCCAATCTCCGGTCCGGCGGGTTCATCCGGCCGCTGCCGGACTGGGGGGCGCTGCTGCTGGCGGCGGCCGCCGGTGGCCTGCTCGGGCTGCTGGCCGCGCGCTGGCCCGGCTTGACGGCCCCGACGGCCGGCGCGGCCGGCTTGGCGCTTGGGCTGCTGGCGGCCGCCTATGCCGCCCTCGGGGCGGGATGGTTTTTCCCTCCCGCCACGCCGCTGGCCGCCACGGGGCTCATGTTGCTCGGGGTCGTGGCGGAAAACTTCTGGCAGGAGCAGCGGCGCAAGCGCGAGATCCAGACCATGTTCGGCGCCTACGTCGATCCGGGGGTGGTGGCCCGGTTGGTGCGCGATCCCGCGGCAATCCGGCTGGGAGGCGAAAAACGCCTGGCCACGGTCTATTTCTCCGACCTCGCGGGGTTCACCGACCTCGCGGAAAAACTGCCGCCCGAGCAGTTGCTGCAGATTGTGAACCGCTATCTGCAGGAAATGAGCGAGTGCCTCCTCGATCATGGCGCCTACATCGACAAATACATCGGCGACGCCGTCATGGCGGTGTTTGGCGCGCCGGCGCCCGATGCCGACCACGCCGCCGCGGCCTGCACCGGCGCCCTGGCGGCGCAGCAGGTGCTCGTGCGCATCAATGCCGATCTCCGCGCCACGGTCGGCCACACCCTGTCTATGCGCATCGGCATCAACACGGGCGAGATGCTGGTCGGCAACCTGGGGTCGGAGCGGAAAAAAAATTACACGGTGCTCGGCGACGCCGTGAATCTCGCCTCCCGCCTGGAGGGAGCGAACAAGGAGTTCGGCACGCAGATCATGCTCGGCGAAAACACCGCCCGCGCCGTCGCCGGGCGGTTCGCCCTGCGGCCGCTGACCCGGCTGCGGGTGAAGGGCAAGCAAACGGCGGTGGAAGTCTATGAACTCGTGGGCCGGCCGGCGGACCTGTCGCCCGGACAGCAGGCCTTCCTCGCCGCCTACGGGTCCGGTTACGCCCATTTCAACGCCCGTCGGTTCGCTGACGCGGCGGTTGATTTTGACCGTGCGCTGACGGCCGCCCCGGCCGATGATCTGACCCGTGAGTTGCTTGCCCAGTCCCGGAGCCTGGCCGCCCAGCCGCCCCCGGCCGATTGGGAACCCATCGTAACCCTGAAATCCAAATGATGCCCCGCCTCCTCGCCCGGCTCCGGTTGGCCGCCGCGCTGCTTGCCGCCACAGCGGCGGGGCACGCCGCCGTCGTGGCCGGCGGCACGGTCTACTCCAAGCGGTATGAAACCACCCTGCTGAGCGACCCGCAGCCGCTGGCCAAGCCGGCCGCCACGCTCGCCCTTGGGCGCAAGCTGAAGGTCGAGGAGGTCCGCGGAATCTGGCTGCGCGTCCGGGATGGCGCCCAGGCCGGCTGGGTTTTTTCCGGCAATGTGTCCGAGTCCCGGCCGGCGGAAAACAAGGGCCTTGACGGCCTGCCGCTCGCCGCCAGCCCAACCACCGCGACCGCCGCCGCCCGCCCGCTGGCCCCGGCCGCCGCGGACTATGCGGTCCGCCGCCACCTGGGTGATTCCCGCCGGGATCTGGACTGGCTGCTCCAGGCCTGCCACGCCGTCACTCCCGGGGAAGTGGAGCAGTTCCTCCTGCAGAATAAAAAAGGGGAATACCAATGAGGACCCTCCTGCCCCTGCTGCTCGCCCTGTGCCTCGCGGCCGGCGCCCGCGCGCAGTTCGACTTCGGCAAACTGTCCAAGGGCATGGACACCCTCAAGAGCGTCGGCAAGGTCGCGAAGGCCGCCGCCAAGATCGGCCCCGCGGAGGAGCGGGTCATCGGCGACTCCGTGGCCCTCGAGCTCGTCGGCCGGTACGGCGGCCTGGTCCGCGACGAGGAGATCATGCGGCGCGTCAACCTGATCGGCCGCGCGCTCGGCCGCTATTCGAGCCGGCCGGAGCTGGACTGGCGGTTTGGCGTGCTGGACTCCGCGACGGTCAACGCCTTCTCCGCCCCCGACGGCTACGTTTTCATCACCCGCGGCCTGTACAGGCAGGCGGACACGGATGACGCCCTCGCCGCCATTCTGGGCCATGAGATCGCCCACATCACCAAGCGGCATGCGCTCAGCATCGTCGAGCGCGGGGAGTTTCTCTCCGGGGCGACGAGCCTCGCCGCCCAGCAAAGCGGCCGGGTGCGCCAGTTGGAGTCGCAGCTGCGGCAGTTCGACCTCGGCGTGGAGCAGATCCTCGCCACGCTGTGCGCGCAGGGCTTTGATCCGCTGAGCGAGTACGACGCCGACCAGGAGGGCCGCCGCCTGGCCGTCACCACCGGCTACGCCGCCGGCGGCCTGCGCGGAGTGCTCCGCACGCTGGCCCAGCAGGGCGGCGACCCCCGCCAAATCTTCTCCACCCATCCGCCGCTGCAGGAGCGCATCCAGCGCCTGTCGGACTAATCCCTGTTTCCATGAAAACCAAAATCCTCCTGGCCCTCGCCGTGATCCTCGTGGTCATCCAGGCGATCCGGCCCGCCAAAAACCTCTCCGTCGCCGAGCCTTTCACCGGCCGGAATGAAATCACCGTGCTCCACCCGGCCTCGGCCGAGGTGAAGCAGATCCTCGCGGTCGCCTGCTACGACTGCCACTCGAACCGCACGCGCTACCCCTGGTATGCCGAGGTCCAGCCGGTCGGCTGGTGGCTCGCGCGGCACGTCAAGGACGGCAAGCGGCACCTGAACTTCTCCGAGTTCGGCGCCTACCCCGCCAAGCGGCAGGCCAAGAAGCTCCAGGAGGTGGTGGACGAGCTGAAGGACCGCGAGATGCCGCTCAAGTCCTACACCCTCACCCACGCCGACGCCCGGCTCACCGGGGAGCAGGTGGCGGCGCTCAGCGCGTGGGCGCAGGCGGCCCAGGGCCCCGGGGAAAAGCACGCGGACAAGGACTGAGCTATTTCGCGTTACACGGCGCGGGGAGCTTCCCATCCTGTCCGGGCATGAACTCCCCGAGCCTCCGCTACGCGGTGATTGGCATGGGCGGCGTCGCCCAGGTCCACCTCAACCAGATTTCCGCCCAGGCGGGCGTCACCGTCGTCGGGCTGAGCGATCCCACCGATCCGGCGGGCTGGCGGGTGCCCGCGGCGCACGCCGGCGTGCCGCGGTTTCAGGACACGGAGCAGATGCTCCGGGAAACCCGGCCGGACCTGGTCTCCATCTGCACGCCGAACAAGTTTCACCACGACCTCACCCTGCTGGCGCTGCGGCACGGCGCCCATGTGTCCTGTGAAAAACCCCTGGCCATGACCGTGGCCGAGGCCGAGTCGATGGAGGCGGCGCGGAGCGCGGCGGGCCGGCTGGGCGGGATCAATTTTTCCTACCGCAACGTCGCGGCCTTCCGTTTCGCGCGCGAGCTGATCGCCGCGGGCGAGCTCGGCCGGATCCAGCGCGTGAACACGGTCTACCTGCAGAGTTTTCTCGGCGCCGCCGCGACCCTGTATTCCTGGCGCAACGATGTCGCCCTCGCCGGCTTCGGGGCGCTCGGCGACCTGGGGGTGCACATGATCGACGGCGTGCGGTTCGTCACCGGGCTCGAGTACCGCCGGGTGGTGGGCCTGGCCCAGACCCTCCTCCCGGAAAAACCCGACGCCACCGGCCGGCTGCGGCCCGCCACCACCGACACCAACGCGGCGTTTCTCGCCGAGCTGACCGGCGGGGTGGTCGCCACCTTTGAAACCACCCAGGTGGCCCCGGGCTATGGCAACTTCTTCCGGATCGAGCTCTCCGGCGAGCGCGGGACGCTCGCCGTGCATTCGGACCATCCGGAGGAGCTCTGGCTGCGGGCGGGCGCGACGCTGACCCGCTATGCGACGTGGAAGACGGATATCCCGCTGCAGCAGCTGCCGACCGAGTTCCTGGGCCGCGGCGCGCCGCCGACCCCGGGGGCCATCGTGCCGGCGATTCGCGGCGAAAAGGTGGATTTCCCGACCTTCGCGGACGGCCTCAAGGCCCAGCGCGTGCTCGGCGCCCTGCTCGACTCGATGCGGACCGGCGCCTGGCAGGCCGTGGGGAGCTGAGCCGGTTCAGCCCACCACCATTTCCCGGAGCCGGGTGGCGTAGTGGCAGAAGTTCGGCCACGAGACGTCGTCGGGCACATGGTGATCGAGGTCGGGGATGTAGCGTCCGCTCTCCAGGGCCGGGCGGATCCGCGCCAACTCGGCGTCGATCGCCGCCGGACCCAGCGCCAGGGCGCGCTTGTCGATCCCGCCCATCATCGCCAGCCCGGGATATTTCCGCCGGTAGACGTTCACATCCGCGCCGGCCGCGACTTCCATCGGAAAGAGAAAGTTGACGCCGGCCTCCAGCATCGGCGGCACAATGAGGTCGGGCTGCCCGTCGGTGTCCACCGAGAGGACCGGGATGCCGTGGGCGCGGGCGAACGCGTGGATCTGCCGGTAGCCGGGGGCCATGAACTCCCGCCAGTGGGCCGGCGAGATCAGCGGGCCCTGTTTTCCGCACATGTCCTCCCAGAGGTGGATCACGTCCACCCGCACCTCGCGCACCACCTGGGCAAAGACCTCCAGATAGAGCGCCGTCATGTGCGCCATGATCTCGTGCACCCAGTCGGGATCGGAGCAAAACGCCATCAGGCACTCCTCGTCGCCGAGCAGCCAGCGCAGGGAGCCGAAGAGACCGACGTCGGGAAACTGTCCGAGCTGGATCGGCACGCCCGCGGCGGCCCACTGGCGGCAGGGCTCCCGCCAATCCGGGGCCAGCCGGGCCGGATCCTTGGGCTGGAGGTGCTTTTCCCGGTAACGCTCCCAGTCGGCGCGGGACTTGACCGGCCAGTCCAGGAACTCCGACATGCCTTCAATGCCCTTCAGGTTGCGGCGCCGGATGCCCCAGCTGTCGATGAAGGTGACGGATTCGGCGTCCTCCCCGACGGTGGCGCTGAAATCCGGCAGCGGACCCAGCCGCACCGGGACGACCCGCGGAATCTCGTCGGCGCCGAAATGGGCGCGCACGTCGGCAAAGGACCGGAACTCCGACGGCAGGCCCTCGTGTTTCCAGCGCTCCCACGTGCCGCCCCAAATCCACCAGTACAGCCAGTAGGGCGCCCGGTCCCGGGGTTGGCCCAAGGCCGTGGCGAGAAAACGTTCGCGATGTGTCATGGCGGGAAAAGGGGCGCGGCTTCTTTCGTTTGCGAGGAGCAGTCCGGATCCCGGCCAAACCACCAGAGTTGCCAGCCTCCGTCGATGGCTTTGTCGCGGGCCAGGCGGCCCGGCCTCAACCCTTGAGCGCCCCGGCGGAGATGCCCTTGACGATGTGCCGCTGGAGCAGGAGGTAGAGGGCGAGGATCGGCAGGGTCACGAGCACGAGGCCGGCGAAGAGCAGGCCGTAGTCGGTACGGTACTGGGCGGTCATGGAGAGGTTGGCGAGGCCGAGCGGAAGGGTGCAGGCCTGGCGGGCGGGGTCGCCGCCGGTCAGCATGAACGCGAAGAAATACTCCTTCCACACGCCGATGAACTGGAAGATGGCGACGGTGGTGAGCCCCGGCCGGGCCAGGGGCAGGAGCACGCGCCAGAAGGCGGCAAACTCCCCGCACCCGTCGATCACGGCCGCTTCGTAGAGGGAGCGCGGCAGGGAGCGGAAAAACCCGGCGAGGATGAAGATCGCGAAGGGCAGGCCGTTGGCGGTGTAGACCAGAATCAGGCCGAGCCGGGAGTTGAGCAGGCTGAGCGCGCGCAGCTCGAAAAACAGCGGGATGACGGCGAGCTGGGCCGGGATCATCAACCCGGCGAGGAACAGCCAGAAGACGGTGCGGCCCGCGGGATGATAAAACCGCGCCAGCGCGTAGGCGGCCATCGCCCCGAGCCCGACAATGAGCCCGACCGAAACCGCGGTGACCACCACGCTGTTGGCGCAATACTCGCGGAACCGGGCCTCGCGCCAGGCGTGGGTGTAGTTCTCCGCGTGCCACTCGCCCAGGGCGGGCGGGGCAAACGTGTCCTGAAAAATCGCCGCGTCGTCCTTGAACGACGAATAGGCGACCCAGATCATCGGGCACACCACCCAGGCGGCATATCCCAGCAGGACCACCAGAATGAGCGCCCGCGGCAGCTTGGCTGGGGTCGTCATGGTCACAGCTCCACCTCCTCGCGCCTCAGGCCGCGCATCACCGCGGCGCTGGTGGCCAGCACGAGCACGAACAGCACCACCGCGATCGCGGTCGCCCGCCCGATGGCGAACTCCTTGAACATCGTCGCCACCAGCAGCGTGCCCAGCGTGTGGGCCGTGGTGGTCGGGTCCTGCGAGGTCAGCAGCCAGATCAGCTCAAAGGCGTTGAGCCCCGCGATGACGAGGAAGATGGCGCTCACCACGAGGATTTCCCAGATCAGCGGCAGCGTGATGAGAAAAAACTGCCGCGCCCGCGAGGCGCCGTCGAGTTCCGCCGCCTCGTACAGCTGCGGGTCGATCCCCTCCATCGCCGCGAGGTAGAGGATCAGGTTGAAGCCGCAGGCCATCCACAGGTAGATCGGGATGAGCGCCCAGTAGAGATGGCTCTGCGCCAGCCAGGGATAGCCGTCGAACGAGCGCAGCCAGTCGTTGTCCAGCCCCCGCCCGAGGGCGACGAGCCCGGCGTTGATCAGGCCGCCGTGCGGCTCGTAGGCCCCGAGCCAGAGCAGGGTGGCCGCCACCCCGCCGAGCAGGTTGGGAAAGAGGAACACCGCCCGGAAGACCTGGGCGCCCCAGACCCCGCGGTGGATGAGGGCGGCCAGCAGGAGGGCGAGGGGCACGACCACCAGCGCCGGCACGATCATCAGGAAGGCGTTGTTGGCCAGGGCGGACCAGAAGACGTCGCTCTCGAACAGCAGCCACTTGAAGTTGTAGAGCCCCGCCCACTGGCGCGGGTTGATTCCGTCCCAGCGCGTGAAGGCCCAAACCATCGCCGCGGCGCCGGGCCCGAGCACCAGCGCCGCATACAGCAGGAAGGCGGGCCCGACAAAAACCAGCGCGAGCCGGCCGCGCAGCCGGCCGAACGCGACCGCCGCCGCGGCGGGGGCGGCCGCCG
>CAIKTR010000054.1 GCA_903830425.1 uncultured Opitutia bacterium | reverse complement strand
GGGGCGACCGCGGCCGGCGGCGCCGGCGGCACGTCGACCTCCCCGCGCCGGCGCAGGGCGCCGGTCGGGGCGACAAACTCGCCGGGCGTGTCCGGTCGGCGCGGCGGCAGGCGGGAGCCCGGTCGGGAATAGGTGGCCATGGCGCAGGCTGCGGGCCCGCCCGCAGCCGTGCAACGGAGATCGGCGGCGCTCAGTACCCCTTGAAATGCTTCGGGTCGTCCGGATCCTGGTAGCGGGTCGTGTAGGTCTGGTTGCTCGCGGCCAGCTTCAGGAACACGTCCACCGGCACGATCGCGACCGGCCCCTCCAGCTGCTTCGTCACCTGGATCAGGCTGTTCACGTCGTTCGACTCGCGCACGTGCACCAGCAGGAAGTAGGGGCGCTTCGCATTCAGCGCGATGAGCTCGTTCAGGTCCGCCGTCACCTCGGCGCGCGGCCGGCGCGGGTCGATGTAGTAGTCGTAGGAGATCAGCGGCTGCGTGCCGCGCAGGTCGCGCGTGCGCGCCGGGCCGTAGCCGTTGATGAACCCGATCACCTGCGGAAACGCCCGGTAGTAGCGGTCCACCGTTTCCTTCGTGAGGTCGGTGTTGCCGAGGTTTCCGTCGGCGGCGGAGTTGTCCATGATCTCCATCACGTGCTCGTCCAGCCGCGCCATGAGCTCGCCGGCCTGCGCCATGAGCCCCGGGAACCGCGCGGCGGGGATGTGGTTCGGATACATGTAGCCCGGGCCGGAGAGGCCGCCGATGAAGTAGTCGTTGGGCGTGGCCGACTCGTGGAAATACTCGAGCGCCGCCGGGGAGAACTCCGTCCAGTTCATCGTCACCTGCCAGGCAAAGGGCAGCTGGCCGCGGCCGGGCTTGGTCCACACGCCGATGCCGATCGAGTCGGACTGCACGAAGGCCAGGTAGACCTTCGGCTCCGCCGTGAGCCGCGCGTCCCGGGCCACCTGGTGGTTGTTCACGAACTTGAAGCCGGGCGTGAAGGTGAACTGGCAGTTGAAGCTCAGGTTGGGCAGGTTGTGCAGCCCCTCCATGCGCAGGCCGTAGGTGGAGAGCAGCGTGGTGTGCTGCTCCTCGGTGTCCTTGCCGTAGGAGTGCCAGCCGAAGACATAGCCGCCCGGCGTGAGCCCGCCCAGCAGCCGGCGGTTCAGCGCCAGCTCCTCGGCGTGCTGCGGGTTGGCCGAGAGGTCGTGGAAGAACATCTTCTCGCGCACGCCCCAGTCCGCCATGGCCGGCATCCGCACCGCCCCGGCGTGGCCGCCCATCAGCATGATCCGGTCCTTGGCGCAGCGCGCCCAGTAGCGGTTATACGCGTCCTGGTAGATGGCCGCATCCGTCTTCCCGGTGTAGCGGCCGCGCAGGTCGTCGATCGGCTTCAGCCCGTGGCGCTCCACCAGCGGGATCTGCGCCGCGGTCACGACCAGCGCGTCCTCCAGCCCGGCGAGGGTGAAGGCGACGTTCAGCGAGGCCGCCACCGCCGGATCCCACACGACATAACCCCGGGCGCACGACTTGAACTGGGCCAGCGCCGCGTCGGCGGAGGCGAGCTCGGTGAACTTCACCCCGTGCTTGCGCTGGTAGAACTCATACAGCGGGCCGGTGATCTCCCACTGGAACTGCGGCGGGTGCACGATGTAGAGCTGCGGCGCCGACCGGTTGGCGAGGCCCTGCAGGCTGACCAGCAGCGCCTTCTCCGGCAGGCCGCCCGCCACGTTCCAGTCGAGGTTGAAATGCATCATCCAGGCCGCGCGGCTGGCGGCCGGGGCGGACGGAGCCGCCGGGGACGGGGCGCCGCGGGCGGAGCCGGCGGCCAGGCCGAGGGACAGGACCAGCAGGGAAATCAGGGTTTTCATGGTCTTAGTTTTTCGCCGCCTCCGCCGGCACCTTCGTGAAGACATACACCAGCGGCCGGTTCCGCGTGGAATGCAGCTCGATCAGCGTCAGGATGTCGCCTGTCTCGCCCACCCGGTATTCGCTCGTGACGCGCATCACCACGTCGCCCTGCGAGACCTCCACCGGGGTGAAAGCCTCCGTGCGCAGGGTGCGGCCGCGGTCCAGCCACTCCGCGGTGAGGCGGGTCACGCCGCCCTTGGCCGGGTACACCGCCATGTGCCGCTGCTCGACGCGGAAGAAATGCTTCTGCTCCACCGGCCGCGCCGTGTCGGCCGTGTTGGTCGCCACCACCCGGCTCTTGATCCAGAGCATGTCGTAGGTCAGCGCGACCTTCGTGCCGTCGAGGGCGATGACGAGGTCCATTTTGTGCCAGCCGTCGAGCGCCGTGCTCCGCGCCGGGTCCAGCCGCCAGCGGCCGTTGAACGCCGGATCGCCGGCCAGCGCCGCCAGCGGCAGGAGCCACGCCGCGAGCAGGAATTTTACGAGGGTGCGTTTCATGGGAGGATTTTCCCCATGAAGCACCTCCCGCCGGCCAATTACTAGCCCGGAGATCCTGAATATTAGCGCCCCGCCGCGGCGCCGCCCACTGCCCCCACCACGGTGAACTCCTCGCGGTCGTGGTAGAGGTGGCGCACCTGGAAGCCCGGGGCGTGCCGCACCAGCGGCGACTCCGCCGCGTGCAGTTCCCGGAGCAGCGCGATCGGGTCGACCCGGC
>CAIKTR010000053.1 GCA_903830425.1 uncultured Opitutia bacterium | reverse complement strand
TCGTCGTGGCCGGCGTCCAGCCCGGCCAGCTCCTCGTCATCCATCGCCGGCTCTACATGCGCGCCGGCGAGTTCATGCCGGACTACGCCCCGGCCCTCGCCTACGACCTGGCCCTGCGGCTCGCCGAGCACGTCCGCCCGGAGCAGGTCCGGCACCTCGACGCCATCTGCTACCATGCCGCCGAGCCCGCACCGGCACGGGCCGACGGCCCCATCCTCGTCGAACAGACCCGCCACGCCCTCGAGGCCGCCATTGTCCGGCGCCAGCTGCCGGCCCGCGCCTTCCAGCCCCCCTTCGCCCAGCGCCGCGGCAGCCTGCACCACCAGCTCTACTGGGACGACAGCTTCCTCGCCGCCCACCCGGTGACCATCGTCATCCCCACGCGCGACCGCTGCGACCTGCTCGAGCGCTGCCTCGAGGCGCTGCGGCCCACCGTCGACTGGCGCCACGTGAAGCTGCTGATCGTCGACGACTTCTCCCGCGACGAAAAGACCGTCCGGCTGCTGCGCCTGCTGCCGTCGCGCCGCGAGTTCCGCTGCCGGGTGATCCGGCCGGAGGCCGACCCGCTGCAGCCGTTCAACTACTCGCGGCTGGTCAACGCGGCCCTGCCGTATCTCGACACCCCCCTGGTCCTGCACCTGAACAACGACGTGGACGCCCTCCGCCCGGGCTGGATCGAGGCCATGGCGGGCTGGTTCGCCGTGCCCGAGGTCGGCGTGGTCGGCGCCAAGCTCCTGTTTCCCAACCGCCACCTGAACCACGCGGGCATCACCGTCGGTCCCCACCACGGCCTCGCCGACGTCCCGCTCGCCGGGCTCCACGCCGACTCCGACGACTTCCTCCCGCTGCACCAGCTCGCCCGCGACGTCAGCGCCGTCACCGGCGCCTGCCTGATGACGCGCACCGACCTCTACCGCGAGTTCGGCGGCTTCAACGAGACGGAGTTCAGCGTCACCTACAACGACGTGGACTACTGCCTGCGGCTCCAGGCCGCCGGCCACCGCATCGTCTACACCCCGCAGGCGGAACTGTGGCACTGGGGCAGCGCCTCGCGCGGCACGACCTACTACGAGAGCGAGCACCTCAACTTCGTCCGGAAGTACGCCCAGTTCGTGGACCCGCACTTCCCGCGGCAGCTGTACCTCGAGCCGGGCACGCTGGCGCTGGACACCTACCGGTACGAGCACGCCGCCCGCGCCGGCCGCCTGCACCTGCTGCTCGTCACGCACAACCTCAACTACGAGGGCGCCCCGCTCTTCCTCCTCGAGTACGCCGCGTTCATGGCGCGGCGCGAGGGCTTCACGCTGACGGTGCTCGCGGCCGAGGACGGCCCGCTGCGCGGCGCCTTCGAGGCACTGGGCCTGGCGGTCACCCTGGTCGACCGCCACCCCCTGCACGGCGCGCGCAACGACCAGGAGCTGGCCGAGCAGGTCGAGGTGATGCGCGGCAAGCTGGACCTCAGCACGGTCGACGTGGTGCTCTGCAACACGGTCGCCTGCTGGTGGGGCGTGCCCCTGGCCGCCGCCGCCGGCAAGCCCTCGCTGCTCTACATCCACGAGAGCGCCTCGATCAAGCGGTTCTTCTCCAAGGCGCTCCACCCGCACATGCAGCATGTCGCCCGCGGCGCCTTCCGCCAGGCCACCCGCGTCGCCTTCCTCTGCCGCGCCAGCCGCGCGTACTTCGAGGAGTTCAACGACTACGACAACTACCGCTTCGTCTCCTCCTGGATCGACCTCCCGCGGATCGCGGCGTTCAAGCGCGAGCACACCAAGGCCGAGCTGCGCCGGAAGCACGGCTACGCCGACGACGAGATCATCATCGCCAACGTCGGCACGGTCTGCGAGCGCAAGGGCCAGCACACCTTCATCCGCACGATCGACACCTTCATGCGGCACCACGCCGCCGGGGAGGCGTACCGCTTCCTCTTCGTCGGCGGCCGGCCGGGGGAATACCAGGACTCGCTCCTGCGCGACCTGGAGCGGCTCGGCCTCACCAACGTCAACTTCATCACCGAGACGCGCGAGGCCTACGACTTCTTCCTGCTGGCCGACCTGTTTGTCTGCACCAGCTACGAGGAGTCGTTCCCGCGCGTGCTGCTGGAGGCCATGGCGTTCGAGACGCCGATGGTCAGCACGGATGTGCATGGCATCCCCGAGATGGTCACCGACAAGGCCGAGGCCTACCTCGTGCCGCCGGGCCAGCCGGAGCGCTTCGCGCAGGTCATGAAGACCTGCCTCGACAAGCAGCGCAACGGCACCTCCACCGCGCCGATGGGCTACTCGAAGGTGGTGCGGGCCTACGACCTCGACCGCGTGCTGCCCCGGCACGCCGACCTGGCCCGCGAGGCGCTGCTGGACTTTGACGGCGAACGGGCCCGGAATACGCCCCGCAAGCTGTCCGGCCAGCCGGACCGCTCGGAGTCGAGTTGGTAGTCTTTCCTCTTCCCCCATGACCGCCCCGGACCCCGCCCCGACCGCCCACCGACCCAGCACGCTGGCCGGCCGGTTGCGGTACGGGCTCGGCCAGGCCGCCCTGGTCGTCGGCCTCTGGCTCACCCTGATCCGCCTGCCGCTCTCGCCCACCGCGGACCTGGACTCCTCCTGGCGCATGACCCTGGGCTACGCCCTCCAGCACGGCTGGCAGTTCGGGCGGGACATCGTGTTCACCTACGGGCCGCTCGGGTACGTCCTCGCCCCGACCAATTCCGGCACGCTCTACGTCCCGCAGCTGGCCTGGCAAATCGGCGCCAACCTGCTCTTCGCCCTGGCCATCTGGGGCCTCGGCCGCCGCCTCACCGGCTGGCGCCAGGCCGTCTACTACGTCTATTTCTTCGTCTTCGGGGTCGGGTATGTCGACGCGGTCCACATGATCGTGATCGTGCTCTTCAGCCTGGCGCTGACCCGGGACCGGTTCCTCGCGAACCGCGGGCTGACCGCGCTGACCGCGCTGGCCCTCGGGATCATGTCCCTAGTGAAGTTCACCAACCTGCTCCTCGCCGGCTTCGCCCTCGCCTGCCTGCTGGCCCTGCATCTCTGGCGCCGCCGCCCCGCCACCGCCGGGCTGATCGGCGGGGCCTTCGCCCTCGCGTTTCTGGGTGGCTGGGCCGCCCTCGGGCAATCGCTGGCCAACCTGCCCGCCTATGTCGCCACCTCCCTGAGCGTCAGCAACGGCTACGTCGAGGCCATGGGGCTCGAGGAATCCACCGGCATGCTGCTCTGGGGTCTCGGCGCGGCGGGCACCCTCGCCGCCTACTATGGCCTCAGCCTGGTCACGGCCGCGGACCGCCCCCGGGTGGCCGCCATCACGCTGATCGCCGCCGCCGCGTCGTTCCTCAACTGGAAACACGGATTCGTCCGCGCCGACGGGCACGTGCTCGCCCACTTTTTCCTCAGCCTGTTTTTTGTCAGCGCCTACCCCGTCCTGCTGCAGGACGAGCCGGCTTTCCGCCGGACCAAGGGCGTGCTGCTCGCCGCCTGCGCCGCCTGCTGCCTCGGCGGGATCTGGGCCAACTCGCCGCCCACCATCATCTGGGCGCCCAACACCCTCAACGCCCGCCTGGTGGAAAACGCCCACGCCCTGGGCCAGGTGCGGGACTTCCCCGCCACCGCCCGCGCCGAATACACCCGCCTGGCCAAGACCTACGCCCTCACCGGCATCAAGACCCTGATCCGCGACCAGACCGTCGACATCCTCGGCAACGAGCAGGCCTATGCCCTCTTCAACGGGTTCAACTTCCGCAACCGGCCCACCCTCCAGGGCTACGCCGCCTACAACCAGCACCTGGAGCAGCTCAACGCCGACTTCTACGCCTCCGACCGCGCCCCGGAATTCGTCCTCCAGAAAATCAACCGCAACACGATCGATGACCACCTGCCGGCGATCGAGGACGCCCTGGCCGTCCGCTACCTGTACCATCACTACTCCTTCCTGATGGAGGAGCAGGAGTTCCTCCTCTGGCGGCGCCAGGCGCCCAATCCCGCGCTGGACCAGAAGACCCTCCTCCGGCACGAGG
>CAIKTR010000052.1 GCA_903830425.1 uncultured Opitutia bacterium | reverse complement strand
TGCGCGTGACCTTCACGCCGACCGACGCGACCAACTACACCAGTGCGAACAGTTCGGTCTCGCTGGACGTCGGCAAGGTGACGCCGACGATCACGACGGCGCCGACGGCCAGCGCGATCAGCTACGGGCAGACCCTGGCGGCCTCGAGCCTGAGTGGCGGAGCGGCGAGTGTCTCCGGCAGCTTTGCGTTCACGGCACCCACCACGGCGCCCGGCGCGGGCTCGGCCGCGCAGGCCGTGACCTTCACCCCGACCGATTCTTCCAACTACACGGTGGCGACCACCACCGTCAGTGTGTCCGTGAACCAGGCGACGCCGACGATCACCTGGGCGACGCCGTCGGCGATCACCTACGGCACGGCGCTGACCGGTACGCAGCTCAATGCCACCGCGAGCGTGGCCGGGACGTTTGCCTACAGCCCGGCGGCGGGTGCGGTGCCGGCGGCAGGGACGCAGACGCTGGGCGTGACCTTCACGCCGGCAGACACGGCCAACTACACCGTTGCGAGCGGCTCGGTGTCGCTGGCGGTAGGGAAGGCGACGTCAACGATCACCTGGGCGACGCCGCCGGCGATCACCTACGGCACGGCGCTGACCGGCACGCAGCTCAATGCCACCGCGAGCGTGGCCGGGACGTTTGCCTACAGCCCGGCGGCGGGTGCGGTGCCGGCGGCGGGGACGCAGACGCTGGGCGTGACCTTCACCCCGACCGATGCGACCAACTACACCGCGGCGAGCGGTTCGGCAGCGCTGACGGTGGGCAAGGCGGTCCTGACGGTACGGGCGGACGATCAGACGCGGCTCTACGGCGTGGCCAATCCCGTCCTCACGGTTACTTACACCGGCTTCAAGAACGGCGACACCTCCAGTTCGCTGACGACGGCTCCGACCGTGACAACGACGGCCACGGTGGCCTGCGCGGCGGGCACCAGCGCGCTCACGCCCTCGGGCGGGGTGGCCGCCAATTACACTTTTTCCCATGTGGCCGGCACGCTCACGATTGTCGCGTGCGCCCCCGACGCGCCGACCCGCGTCACCGCGACTTTGGGCAATGGCTCGGCCGACGTCAGCTTCCGGCCGCCGGCGAACAACGGCGGGACCGCCGTCACCCGCTACACCGTCACCGCCACTCCGGTCGGCGGGGGCACGCCGCTCACCGCCGACGGCGCCGGGGCGCCGATCACGATTGCCGGCCTGACCAACGGCACCACCTACACCTTCACCGTCACGGCCACCAATGCCGCCGGGACCAGTCTGGCTTCGGCCGCGTCCGGTGCCCTCACTCCTGCGATTGCGCCCACCGTGGCGGCTCCCACCAGCGCGGACCTCGCCATTACCACGGCTACCCTGGGGGGCGACGTCACCTCGGATGGTGGTGCGGACATCACCGCCCGCGGCGTGGTTTTCGCCGTGGCCGCAGTCAATTTGGCGCCGCAGCTCGGCGGCGCGGGGGTGACGGACGTTGCGGCGCCGGGCACCAGCGGGATTTTCACGGTTGCGGCCACGGGCCTGGCCCCAGGCACGGCCCATGTTTTTGCCGCCTATGCGACCAACGGCATGGGCACGAGCTACTCCGCCACCGGCACGTTCACCACGGCCCCGGCGGTTACGGTGCCCGGCGCGCCCTCGGGCGTCACCCTCACCAGCGGCAACGGCTCCATGACGGTCAGTTTCACGGCGCCGAGCAACGGCGGGACCGACATCACCCGCTACACCGTCACCGCCACCCCGGTCGGCGGGGGCCCGGCGCTTACCGCCACCGGCACCGGCTCGCCGATCACGGTTACGGGCCTGGTCAACGGGACCCGCTACACCTTCACGGTCGCCGCTAGCAACGGACTGGGCACGAGCCCGGTCTCGGCCCCCTCCGAGCCGACCGCCCCCTGCATCCCGCCGCCGCCCTGCCTGCTGGCCAACATCTCGGTCCGCGCCAACCTGGCGTCCGGTCAGCGGCTGATCCCCGGCGTGGTGGTCGCGGGCAACAAGCCGCTCCTGCTCCGGGCCGGCGGGCCTGCGCTGAACCAGTTTGGCCTGACGGGCCTGTGCGACCCGGTCCTGCAGGTCTACTCGCACACCGGCGTGCTGATGACGCAGAACGACAACTGGGGTACAGAACTGGCCGCCACCTGCAGCCAACTGGGGGCCTTTCCGTTCGCGCCCGGGAGCGGGGACTCCGCATTGGTCACGGAGCTGTCGGGTCCGCATACCGCCTTTGCCTTTGGGCCGGGGGCCGGGACGGTCCTGCTCGAGCTCTACGACACCGCCACCACGGATTGCGTGAACCGCCTGGTCAACGTCTCGGCCCGCCAATATGTCGGGACGGGAGGGGAACCCCTGATCGTGGGCTTCGTGATTGTTGGCACCGGGAGCAAGCAGCTCCTGATCCGGGGCGTCGGGCCCAAACTGCTCGCGTACGGGGTGCCCGGGGTTCTGGCGGATCCGTATCTGCAGGTCTTCGATGCCTGCGGCACGCAGATTGCGGCCAACGACAACTGGGCGGCCGGCCTGGCCGCCACGTTCACGCAAGTGGGGGCCTTTGGGCTGGACGCCGGCAGCAAGGACGCCGCGGTGCTCATCACGCTCGCGCCGGGGGTTTACACGGCGAAGCTCACGGGGGTGGGCAAGGTGACGGGCGAGGGCCTGCTGGAGGTCTACGAGGTTTGGCCGTGAGGGCTTTGCAGCCGGCGGCTATCCAGGGGAGGCGAGTCGGGGGCGCCGGTGCCGGGTGATGATACCGCGGACCTGGGGACTAAGTAGTTTCCTCTGGGAAAATACAAAAATTCCACTTGAAGGGCGGATGGCTGGCTACATTTTTTCGGCCCGTGCTCATCAAACCAGCTGCGAATCCTTCTGCCAAAAAACAACCCGAGCGCCGGAAGTTTATCGAACGCCGGCGTGACCATGTCACCCGGGCGATGGTGAACAGCAAGTTGCTCGCGGAGCATGCGGAGAAGCTGCCGGAAGGGCGGGAGCGGCATGCGGCGATTGCGGCGGTGATGCGGCTGGCGAACGAGGTTTCCACGGCGCTGGATCGGCGGAATGCGATGGAGTCGATGGGGATGAAGCGGGAGATTGAGTCGCTGGCGCTGCTGGTGGCCCAGAGTCCGCTGGAGCGTCGGCGGCGTCACGCGGAGGAGCAAGTGGAAGGCCCGCGGGGCGAGGATATCCTTTACACGGTGTTGTGGGTGGTGATCGGCGCCGCCACGCTGATGCTGTTCTTCGGCTGAGCGCCTAGGTTTCCGATCGGGGCAATGCGAGGACCCGTGTGGTCCCGGTCCTGTCCCTCCCCGCGCCCGGGTGAGAGGTGAGACGTGGAACGGAGCCCGACCGCGCGTCTCGCGTGGGTTCTAGCGCATCTGCTCCCGATAAACCTTCAACAAAAGCCACAGACTCCGCGAATCACTCAAAGAAAACTGTGAGCTCTCGGGGTCATTCATGTAGTTCGAAAAACCGGGTATCTTCTGAAGTCCTGTATCAAGCGCTTCAGCGAACGCCATGGTCCAGTCAGCAAATGAGCGCTTAGAGATTTCGCCCTCCTCGACCACAGCCAAATAATTGTGACGAGGGTCCAACAAGAGCGTGTTGTAAAGTTTTCGAATCAAATGCTTGGGTCCTTCGGAGACCTGGAGGTAAAGGCCTTTCTTGTAGAGCAGCATACCCGTGATGCCTGCCTTAAGGTTTTTGCTTCGGGCTTTTGCCAAGATGCCCAACAACTCGGCTTTGGTGGGCTCAGGCTTTCGCGGAACGCTGATATAAATCAGACAGTACAAGTCCGACGTCCCCGGCTTGTCCGGTGGGCTGACCGGGGCGGTTGTTGGGCTTGTCGGCACCGCGCTAAGACTGCGGATCGCGAGCAGGTGTCGAGCAGTCTGCGGGTGGAATTTTTCCACCGCGTTGGGGGAATCGCCCTAGGTCACCTATCGGAAATTTGGCGGTCGCCGCGCTTGACCGGTGCGGGGGAGGGTTCCCGCACGCCGCCTAGCACATCTGCTCCCGGTAAATCTTCAACAAGTGCCACAGACTCCTTGAATCTTGGTAAGAAAACTTGGGGTGACCGGGATCGTTCATGTAGTCCGAAAAACCGGGTATCTTCAGAAGTTCCTTATCATCCAAATCGTGGAACGCCATCGTCCACTCAGCAAATGATCGTTTGGCGATTTCGCATTCCTCAATCACCGCCAGATGATGGTGACGCGGGTCCAACAAGAGCTTGGCGTAGAGTTGGCGGATGAAATGCTTGGGTCCTTCCAAGACCTGAAGAAAGAGACCTTTCTTGTAGAGCAGAATACCCGTGATGTTGTACTTATTGAGGTTGTCGCGTCGGGCGACTTCCAAGATCTCCAACAACTCGGCTTTGGTGGGCTCAGGCTTTCGCGGGATGCTGATATAAATCAGGCAGTACAGGTCCGAGGTCCCCGGCTTGTCCGGTGGGCTGACCGGGGCGGTTGTTGGGCTCGTCGGCACCGCGCTAAGACAGCGTTGGGCGAACGGGTGTCGAGCCGTCTGCGGGTGAAATTTTTCCACCGCGTTAGGGAAATCGCCCTAGGCCACCTGCCGGAAATCCGGCCGTCGCCGGCCTTGCCCCGGCCGCGGCGGGAGCGTGGCGGGTGGAAGCCTGCGCTGGAATACGTGGGGACACGAAGGCGGACCTTGTTACAGTTTGCTCC
>CAIKTR010000051.1 GCA_903830425.1 uncultured Opitutia bacterium | reverse complement strand
GGGTCTCGCCGAATTTATGGCCGAGCTGCGAGAGCGTGACCACGTCCCGCGCGAGGGTGCCGCCTGCGAACGCCCCGCCCGGGGAGAGGTAGGCCTGCGGGCCGATGCGGCTTTCGCTCTTCAGCCCGCGCTCCACTTCCTTCGCGTCTGCGCCGGTGTCCTCACAGAGGCAGGCGATCTCGTTCATGAAGGTGATGGAGGCGGCCAGGAAGGCGTTGATGGCGTGTTTGGTCATCTCGGCCGACTCGGTCCGCATCCATAGCCGCGGCGCGCCCAGCGGGGCCAGCATCCGGTCCAGGCAGGCCTGTGCGTCGGGTGACGTGGTGCCGACCACGATGCGCGCGGGTTTCTCAAAGGCCTCGATCGCGCGCCCCAACCGCAGGTTCTCCGGCGAACAGGCGAAATGCAGGGTCGGATGCTCCCGGGCCAGTCGGGCGCAGGTGCCGACAGGCAGTTGAGAGGAGACCAGCACCACCGTCCCCGGCCGCAGCACCGGCAGCACACGGCCAAGCCGGGACAGCACCCAGTCCACCTCCGAGTGGTCCTCGTCGTCGACCGGAGTGTCGTAGCAGACCCACAGCACCTCCGCCTGGGCGGCGACGGAGGGTTCGGAGGAGAAGTCCAGTTGTCCGCTGGCGAGGCCGGCGGCCAGCAGGGCATCTAGCCCCGGTTCGTGTAGCGGCGCGCGCCCGGCTCGCAGGTTCGTCAGCACGGCTTCGTCGAAATCGAGGCCGGTCACCCGGTGATGCCGGGCGAGGCAGGCAGCCGTGACGCTGCCCAGATGCCAGAGTCCGAGGACCGTGATCTTCATGGGCGGGTGGTTGCCGGCACCAGGGGGATTTCCCGTCGCTGGTAAAGCGACACCTCGTGGCCGAGGAGGAGGAAGGTGTCCACGTTGCGGAGATGGGTCTCGCACCATGATTTCAAGGTTGGGTACAGGCGGCGCATCTGGTGGTCGTAGGGATAGTACCCCTCCAAGGGCTTCATTTTGGTCAGCAGGAAGAAATCACACTGCTCCAGTTGGACCATGATTTGCTCATCTTTTTCGCTCAGGATGCTGGTGGGCAGCACGGTGTGAAACGGCAACATTGTTTTTTGCCGTTCAAAGCAGAGCAGGGCCATGGTGCGCGCGTTGAGTTCGTCGCTCACCTGATCGACGCCGAGGCGGGGACGCGTCAAGCCAGCCTGGCGCGAGGCGGTGAACAGATAGTCCGCGAGCTGGTTGATCTGGCGGGCCTCGACCAGAAATTGCGCCGTGTGGGGAGGCGTCAGCTGGCGCTGGAGGAAATAATTCTCCCCGGCCTCGACTGTCGCCACCGCGGCCAGGGCGGGGATCACCCGCAGCCACGGGCGCGGCAGGGTAAAATCGATCCGGTGCCATAGGGCGGTCCAGATCCAGAGCAGCAGGAGCAGCACCCCGGGGACGATGACTCCGATGACCACCACGGATTTTTGCCGGTGCAGGCAAAGCACGGCGGCCGGAGCCAGCAAAAACACTAGGGCAAAGAACAGCCCGTTGCGGTCGTCGGGCGCCGTCACCCGGCGCCGGGCCGCGAGGCAGGCGACCAAGAGCAACCCGGTCAGGGCGGCGACGGTCCAGCCGAAGTAGGGCCCCAGCTGCCCTTGCCCTAGGTTGGTGAGGATAAATTGGACCGATTTCCCGAGATCCAGCCCCGGTGCGCGGGCATCGCCGTCGGCGCTGAGGATATGCCCCCCCCAGTAGTACTTCCAGACTTCGCCCCAGTTGAGCCATAACAGCGGGACAGCCAGCACCGCGGCGGTCAGTCCGGCCAGCAGCAGGTTGCGCAGTCGCTGGAGGCGGGAGTCTCCCTGAAGAATCCAGACCGCCGCGGCGGCGAAAATCAGGATGAAATATGCTCCGGTCAGAAACCGCTCCAGCAGCGTGACGCCGACGGCGGCACCAAAGGCCACCGATCCGCGCCAGGAGCGAAAACCGTCGGTGAGCAAGGCAAACGCACCTGCCACGCCCATCAGGCACATCGCCGCGTGGTCGAGCCGGAAATCCACGGCACTGCCTGGGCCGACCGACCAGGGCCAGGCCAGACAGAGCGGCAGGGCAAAGCCGATCCAGCCCAGGGCGCGCGAGCCGCTCACCCGCGGGATGATGGCGAACAGGGCGGCCTGCCAGGCGAGCAAAGCCAGCAGGTTCAGGCTCAGGGCGGCGCTGCGGGAGGCTCCCCCCGCCAACCAAAAAACCAGCACGGCCAGCACGTCATGCAGTTTGCCCTGCGCCACCGGGTGGGTGATGGTCGTCGCGAGCCCGGACCAAAAGCCCTGGGCCTGCAGGTTTTGATAACCCGCGTAGGCCTCGGACAGGTACTGGGTTTGGTCGGTCCAACGGGGATAGACGCCCGTGTGGTACTGGGACGTCATCCGGTCAAAGACCAGAAATTCGCCGAGCATCAGGAGACAGGCGACTAGCCACCCCCAGCGGCAGGAGGCGCGCGGCGAAAGCCCGAAAGGGAGGGGAGAAGGAGGCAAGGCGGAGCGGAGGAAAAGCGGAAAGCGGAAAGCGGAAGGCGAAAAGCGGAAGGCGGCAGTGACGGAGAAAGCGTTAGGGAAAGGGAAGCGAGCCTTTGGCGCGAGTGAAAGTGATAGTGAAACGCGTCGCTAGCGCGAGTAGGGCTAGGTTTTCGCTTTCCGCTTTTCGACTTTCGCTTTTCCTCCTCCCTCTCACTCGCGCCGCAGGCGCGGCGCGCTACCTCTTCTCAAACACCCAGGGATTCGCCTCGAGCCAGCGAAGCGTCCGGACGATGCCCTGCGCGATGCTTAATTCCGGTTTCCACCCGGTCGCCTGGATTTTCTTGGTCTCGAGAAAAATGAAGGGATTGTCGCCAATCCAGCCGCGGTCACCACCCGTGTGGTCCAGTCTGGGCGTGAGTCCGAGGCTCTGGCAAAGGATGCCGACGCTGTCGTTCACGCGCACATACTCGGCTGTGCCGAGATTGTAGATGGCGACGCGGT
>CAIKTR010000050.1 GCA_903830425.1 uncultured Opitutia bacterium | reverse complement strand
CTCGCTCACCCGCAGGGCCTCCTGCGCCAGCCTCGTCTCGGTGACGTCCACAAAAGTCAGCACCACCCCCTCGATGACATGCTCGAGAGTGCGGTAGGGCTGGATCCGCATCATGAACCACACGCCCGCCTGGGTCTGCACGTCCACCACCTTGGCGGTCAGCGTGTCCAGCACGGCCTGCGCGTCCGTCACCAGGCGGTTGTAGCCCACCAGATTGGAGACGAAGTGGGCCACCGGCCGGCCGACGTCGGTCGGGAGCAGGTTGATGATCGCCTTGACGGTGGGGGTGAAGCGCAGGATGCGCAGCTGGTGGTCGAGGAAGATGGTGGCGATGCCGGAGCCGGCCAGCAGGTTGTTCATGTCGTTGTTGGCCCGCGACAGGTCCAGCACCTTGGTCTGCAGCTCGGTGTTGACCGTCGCCAGCTCCTCGTTGACCGACTGCAGTTCCTCCTTGGAGGTCTCCAGCTCCTCGTTGGTGGACTGCAGCTCCTCGTTGACCGACTGCATCTCCTCGTTGGAGGACTTGAGCTCCTCGGTGGAGCTCTCCAGCTCCTCATGGGCGCTCTGGAGGTATTCCTGCTGGGCCCGCAGCTCCTGCTTGAGCGCCTTGATGCGCGCGTCGCTGCCCGGATCGGTCGCCGGGCCGCCGGCGGGGGCGCCCGCCGGCGCCTCGCTGGCGGGCGCCTCCTCCAGCACGACCAGATAAAGCGGCATCTCGGACGTCACGCCCGTGACCGTGGCCACCGGATGGATGATCAGGTTGACGCGGGTGTAGTGGCCGTTGGTTTTGACGTTCAGGCCCAGCACCCGCACGACCTCGTTTTTGGTCGCCGCCTGGCGCAGGCCCACCCCCAGAGCGGGCCGGAGACCGTCGCGGGCCATCTTCAGGACGTTGCTGATGCCCGCCTCGCCGGCGGCCGGTTCCAGATACAGGCCGGCGCGACCGTGCAGGTAGAGGATGTCGCCCTGACTGTTGACGAGCGCGCCGACGGGGGCGAGCAGCTGCAGGAGCAAGTCCTCGGTCAGGTCACGCAGGGGAAGTTTCACCGGGTAGCGGGTTTTGGCCGCGGACGGCGGGCGCGCCGCCTGGGTCGCGGTGACCGGCGAGAGAAACCGGCCCAGGGCCAGGCGCTGCGTGCTCTGGGAGTCTTCCCGGCGCAGGAACAGCTTCGCCTTGCGGTCGAGCCCGTCGAACAAGTCGCCAAACTCGCCCACGGTCTCGGAAGTGCCCAGGCACAGGCACCCGCCGGGCCTGAGCGCATAGTGAAACAGGGGGAGCAGCCGCTTCTGCAGCTCCGTCCCCAGGTAGATCAGGAGGTTGCGGCAAAGGATCAGGTCGAGCTTGGAAAAGGGCGGATCCTTGATCAGGTCCTGCTCGGAAAACACCAGCATGTCGCGGATGCCCTTGTGGACGCGGTAGGCGCTGCCGTCGGCCTCGAGCGTGAAAAAACGCGCCAGCCGCTCGGAGGTGATGTCGGCGGCGATGCTGGCCGGATAGAGGCCCTGGCGGGCGGTGGCAATCGCCCGGCGGTCGATGTCGGTGGCAAAGACCTGCACCGTGAAGCCCTGCTTGATCGCCTCCATGCGCTCCTGCAGCAGGATGGCCAGCGAGTAGGCCTCCTCCCCGGTGGAACACCCGGCGGACCAGACGCGGATGATCCCGTCGGAAGACTTGCCGGCGAAGAGCCGGGGGACGACCTGCTCCTCGAGCGCGGTGAAGACGGCCGGATCGCGGAAAAAATTGGTCACCCCGATCAGCAGATCGCCAAACAGGTCGTCCACCTCTTCCGGCCTCTGCTGGAGCAGCTGCACGTAGCTCTCCATCGACTCAATCTGGTGGACGGCCATGCGCCGCTCGATGCGGCGGTGGACGGTGCTGGGCTTGTACTGGGAAAAATCGTGGCCGGTCTGGGAGCGCAGCAGGACGAAGATCTTCTTCGTCGCGCTCTCCAGCTTGTGCGGAATGACGGTCCCCGGCTTGGTGGCCCGGCCGAAGGCGTGGGCGGCGTACGCGATCAGCTGCGCCGGCATCTCGGCCGGCGGCATCTCATAATCCACCAGGCCGGTGGCAATGGCGCTGCGCGGCATGCCGTCGAACTCGGTGGAGGCGACATTCTGGGCCATGACCATGCCGCCCTCGCCCTTGATCGCGCGCACCCCCAGCGTGCCATCGCTGCCGGTGCCCGAGAGCACGATGCCGATCGCCCGCTCGTGCTGGTCCTGGGCGAGCGAGCGGAAGAAAAAGTCGATCGGCAGCCGCTGGCCGCGCGGCGAGATCGGCGCGAGCAGCTGCAGCGTGCCATTCAGAAACGCCATGTCGCAGCCCGGCGGAATGATGTAGGCGCAGTTGGGCTGCACCACCATGCCGTCCTCGACCTGAAAGACCTTCATGCGCGTGTAGCGGCGGATCAGTTCGGCGAGGATGCTCTTGTGGTCCGGGGCGAGGTGCTGCACCAGCACGAAGGCCATGCCGGGATCGATGTCCGCCGGCATGCCGGAAAAAAACGCCTCGAAGGCCGACAACCCGCCGGCCGAGGCGCCAATCCCAACGATAGCAAAACCAGCGCCCGAGTGGGGCGACTGGGGTGTTTCCTCTACAGCCGGCGCCGCAACCGGCGGCGGCACGGGAGCGGCTTTGGCTTTGGCTTTCTGGCGCGGCTTCATCACGGGAGGCTAGTTCGCATACGCTGCACCTGAAAGGGAAATGCAGCTGTTAACCACGTTGACCAAGGCATTTGGCACGGACTCAAAATATTCGGCGAAAACTCCTGACACAATACTAGTGCTGGCTGGCTGATCCCAGTCATGGCCAACTCAGCAATCGATTGGTATAATTTTCCCACCGATAATCTCTGGGGGGGGGGCGAAAAATGCATGGCTACTTAGCGGATTCGTTGCTGACCACAGTGGTTTGATTACGGCCGTATCGGCGCAAGGGCCACACAAATTTCAGACAATGAATGCTCATTTCTTGCTCACGCAGCAAATGCACATCCGCCGCCAGATCGGCCCCGCCCCTCCACCCTGGCGCGGCATGAGTCCGGCTCAGGCGGTGGCCGCAGCCGCCACAAAACGAAAGCGGAGCGCGTGGAAGAGGACGGCGAGCACCCGGGGGTCGCCGTTGCTCTGCGGGTAGCCGCACGCATAGCCCAGGCGCAGGCGGTGCTGGCCCGGACCAACGGGCAACGCGACCATCAGGGACTGGGGATCGGACACGCGCTGGACCGGGGCGCACGCCAGTTCGCGGTCGTCCAGCAGGACCGTTACGATTTGATCGGTGTGCGGGCACTGGAACTTGGCCTCGAATTCCCCGCGGCATCCGGCCGGCACGGTGAAGGTGAGCTCGGTGGCGGGGGCCAGCCCCCAGCGGACCGCGGGCAGCATGATCAGGGGAAAGGGCCCCTCGGACACCCCGAGCCCGGCGGCGGCGGTGAAGCCCTCGAACCCGGGCTCGACCCGCTGCCCGCCGGGATCGGCCGGCAGCGGCTGCGAGGCGAGGGCCGCCAGCAGGGCCGCGTCCCAGCGGTGGCAGGCCTGGAGGTAGGCCGGGGACGCGAGGTCCTGGATCGCGGCCGGGGCCCGGCGGTTGAGCACGAGGTATTTGTGGGCGGGCTTGGGGCCGTGGAAGTGCAGGAGGGCGGCCCGCTCGGCGCCGGGCCAGTAGGCCTTCCAGTTGAGCTCGAGCGGGAGGGCGTCGGTGCGGCCGTGGAAGTGGCGCTGCAGCAGCGCCTGATCGTAGGGCGGGGCGAGCGATTCCTCGCGGTGCGCGAGGAACGTGGCGGTGAGCGCGGGCAGCTCGCGCTCCCAGGCGGGGAGATTGATGAGCATCACGCCGCTGTTGAAATGGACGTGGTCGGCGCGGTCGTTTTCGGGCGCGGCGGCCAGGAACCGGGGCCGCAGCGACGCGAGCCACGGGGCGACGTCGCCCTGGAACATCACGTCGCAGTCGGTGTAGAGCGCGAACTCGTCGTCCCAGCCCTGCTCGCGGCAGATCGCCGGGATCTCCAGCCGCAGGTAGGCGCCGCGGGCGATCGGGGAGAACTCCACGGTGAACGCGCCGAGGAACGTGCTGCGGCGCACGACCGTCACGCCGGCGGCGCGCAGCCAGCCGATGAGGGCGTTCTCCTCGCCGTCGTAGATGCAGACCGGGCGGAGCGCCGTGTGCTGCCGCGCGCTGTGCACCGCGACCTGGAGGAGGTTCGCGTAGTCCCAGAAGGCCGGGGAATTTTCGTTCAGGGCGAAGAACCAGCGCATGGCGGGGGGAGGTGGCTTGGCGTGTGATCGGACCCCCTGAAAAGCCTCTCCCGGGGGATGGGGGAGGCCACAGGAGTCACGGCACGTCAGAGGCAAGCGCAAGCTTGATTGCTGCTTGGCCCCGGGGCGGTCGGCCGGCCCCGACGGGGGCCCCGCCGGCCGCGGCCGCCCTTGTCCCGGCGCGGCGGAAAACTAGCCGATGGCGCCAAATTCCTTCACGGCTTCGTAGAGGGCGTGGAGGTTGTCCAGCTTGGTGCCGGGCAGCAGGTCGCCGGAGATCAGCGTGAGCGGCCCGCTCCGCTTGAGCCGGTCGGTGAGGAGCGATTGCACCGCGGAGCGCACGGCGGCGGCGGTGCCCAGGTTGAGGATGCCGTCGGAGATGAGCACGATGAGGTGCGCCTCCGGGCCGACCTCGCGCCGGATGCGCTCGATGTCGAGCAGCGGGTAGGTGAGGGCATGGAGCGTCTGCAGCTTGAAGTGGCGGCTGACGATCGGGAACAGGTGCTGGCCACGGCCGCAGTGGTGGAAGAGCTGCGGCTCGCCGGTCCGGCCGCGGTTCTTGGCCAGCAGGATCGGCAGGATATATTTCTCGTACATCGCCGGCGACAGCATGTCGATGCCGTGGTCCGTGAGCGGAAAGGGCGCGTGGCGCTCCGCCGGCGCGGCCCAGCGGCGCGTCAGGGCGTCGGTCCAGTCGGCCAGCTTGCGCAGGAACCGGTGCGCGAAGGCCTCGTCCTCGTACATGTCCGCCATGATGGCCTCGCCCCGGAGGTCGAGCGCGAGGCTGAAGAAACCGCTCGTGCCCATCCCATTTTGGATCCGGTCCACGGTCTTGCCGAGGAAGACCAGTTTGTCCTGGTACTGGTCGACCAGGTGCTCGTGGAAACGGCGGATGGTGCCGATCAAGCCGCCGTCCTCAAGGCTGGGCAGGACGAGGGCATCGCACGCTTCCCGCGAAAGGTGCCGCGAGCGGTTGGCGATCACCGTTTCCCGCCGGTACATGAGTTCGCAGTCGAACGCGCCCGGCGCGACCGCCGGCCAGAGGTCCACGCCGGTGCACCAGCTATCCCGCGGCGGCGCCCCCAGGATGATGTCGTGCACCGGGATTTCGCGCCGCCGCCGCGCGGCCTCCAGCTGCACCTGCAGCATCCGGTCGGGGTTGGTGTAATACTCGCGGTAATCGAGCCCGATCTCGTCGGCGTAAAAGCCGTGCTGCCCGACCCACTCGCTGCACTTGAGGAGCACCCGCGTCGGCCGGCCGGCGTCGGAGGCCTCCTGCGCGGCGGCGACCTGGGCGTTGTGCCGCCGGATCGCCGGCGCGTCGGGATCGACCGTAAAGGCGGAGCTCAGGTTCATCGCCGGCATCATAGCACGCCCGGCCCCGCCTGGGAATGGCCGGCCTTACGAACCCATGGCTAAAATTATCGCGCCGCCGCGACCCTGGACCCGCCGCCCGCGAGTCCGGTCCCCGCCCGGTTTCCCCTCCCTATTTCACGAGGTAGGTCTCGATCAGCACGACCCCCGTGGAGAGCGTGCCCGCCGCGCCCGAGGCTTGGACCGAGTAGACGCCGGCCGGCAGGTCGAGGAGGAGGGCGGCGTCCCGGCTGCCCTGGGGCAGCGCGAAGGCGCCGACCTGGCTCATCGCGGCCGTAAGGTCGCCGACGCCTGATCCCGCCGACCAGTTGTCGTTTTGCGCGGCGATCGTGCCGTCCGAGCGATAGAGCGTCAGGACGGGGTCCGGCAGCGGCGAGGCGACGCCGTACCCCGCGAGGGCGGGTCCGACCGCTCGAATCACCAGTCGCGCGGAGCGGCCGAAGTTCTGCGGGTCGGCGATGACGAATCCCGCCGTCGCGACTCGCTCGCCGGGGGCGGTGCGGGCGCGCAGGGAGAGATTGAGGATCTCACCCGGCACCGGCGGAGAAGATTCCAGGCGATAAATCTCGAGGACCCCCACCCCGCTCGCCCCGGTCTGGTCGATCAGCTGGATCGTCGTATTGCCGGTGCCGAATGTCTGGAGCAACGCCGCATCGTGGCTGTCGGCGGCGAAGGGGAAGGCGCCAACCGCGAGGGCCGCGTTTCGCATCTCGGGCGTGCCGCCCCAGTTGTCGTTGTTGCCGATCAAGTGGGCGCCGACGCCATACACGTTGAGGGCGGGGTTGGGGAGGAATTGGCCCACGCCGTAAGGCTGCAGCGCCGGCCCCGCCCCGCGGATCAGGGTGGTGAGGCCGCGGGCGCCGGCGTTGATCTTCACCGCGACGCCAGCGATCGCGGTGTCATCGCCCGTGCCGACCAACGCGCGGCCTGAAAGGTTCGCGAGATAGGGGACCTGATAGGTGTCGTACCCGATGCGCACGACCTCGCTGAGCACAGGTCCGGCGGCGCCGGTCACCCGCAGTTGATACCGCCCGAAGTTCACGGCGCCCACGTTGGGCATGGTCAGGGCGGAGGCCGTGACCTCGGCCGGCAGCGGCTGCCCGTCCAGCGCGAGCCATTGGTAGGAAAACGGACCGGTGCCCGTGAGCCGGGACGACAGCACGAGGGTCGACCCCTGGACCGGCGTGAGGTCGTTCGCGCCGACGCTCACGGTCGCAGGCAACGTCGTGACCGTGCTATTCGTGAGCACGCGGTAAACCCCCGCATACAAGCTCCCGTCGAGACTCAGCTTCAGGGCGTTCGGATAGAGTTCGCCGCCGTAAAATGCCGGGTCGTCAACCACCGCGCCGGTGTCGATCGCGGCCCGATGCAGCCCGGACATCCGGTCGAGATAGAAAATACGGGCGGTCACCGGATCGACCACGAGTGCGCTGGTGTCCAGGATCCCGGACATCGTCCAGTGCGGGTCCGCGGTCCCGTCCGCGCGCAGTTTCTGCAGGAACGGGCCTTCGTGGCTGAAAATAAAATAACGCAGCAGCACGCTGCCGTCGTCCAGGGGATAAGCCTCCACGCTGGTTCCGACGGAGTTGGCCGGCTGGAAGGCGGGGTCGTCGACGCCGGACGGCAGGAGCCGATGCACATAGCCCGCCTGCCCGTACGTCGTCGCGGCCGGACGGCCGCCGCTGATCGTGATGCGGCCGGCGGAATCCAGGCGCACCGCATAGATCGATCCGGGCCGGGGCACCGCGCTGAAGGCGGCATCGGTCGACCCATCGGCGTTGAGGCGCGCGAGCAGGTTATTTTGAAAGAGGAGGATTTTCCCGTCGGCCTGGACCACGGCGCGCAGGCCGGCGGCGGCGTTGAAGGCGGCCGGCAGCGTGAACGGGCCGGGCGTGCCGTCGACTTGGAGGCGATACGGCGCCCCCGTCACGATCAGGTCCCCGTTCGGCAGCACCGCGGTGACGCTGTGGGGGCTGGTCGGGAGCAACACCGTCGCATCGCGGCTGCCATCGGGATTGAGGCGGATGACGGAGAGGTGATCGCCGTTGTTATACGGGTCGGTTGCCGGATAGCACTGGACGATGACGCTGCCGTCGGACGCGCCCGGGAAAACCTCCAGTGGACGCAACTCCGGCGGAATCGAGGGGATAAAAGCGGGGTCGACCGGCGACGGGGGAAACGGCAGCACGTTGATCGTGATCGGCCGACTGGCGTCGGGAGCGCCCTGGGCGGTGCCCCGCACCTCATAGTTTCCGGTGTCAGCCGCGGTGAGACTGGTGATGGTGTACGCGGAGGAGGTGGCCCCCGGAATCGGCGCGTCATTGTGATACCATTGGAGGCTGGGGCCGGTGATCGATCCGCTGACGGCAAACTGGAGGGAGGTGCCGGGGGCGTATTGCCGCGGCAGCGACGGGCTCGATTGGCCGACGACGCCAACCTGGATTTCGGCCGCCAGGCGCGAGGCGCAGACGAGAGCCAGAAGAATCGCGACCGCGGAGCACCGGGCGCGGATCAACCGGCCAGAGGGTACCGATACCTTCATCATACTGCACACGACACTCCGGATACTCGAATCCGCCAGTGGCGCCGAGTTTCTTTCTCAAAATTTGGGGGCCGCAAGGCTCTCTGCCCCGAGAGCCGCGGCATGCGGGAAACCCGGATAAAATGCGGCGGGGCGCGAAACGACATCGCCGGGCCACCCCGGCCCTCCGCCCGCCTGCGCCCGCTGGACGCGGGCTTCGGCGCGGCAGTCTTCTGGCCGCGGTCGCGGCGGCGAAGACTGGCGGACACTACAGGAGCCACAGCACCATAGAGGTAATCCAAGGCTTGGTTGCTGTTTGGTTGCGAAGCTAAGCTGACAAGTGGTGTTGCCGTCTTGGGCCTTTACCCGGTGCATGATTTCGGATACAAAATGGGCTAACGTCTAGCGTTCATCATTTAACAAAACTGGTTGAACCGAACGGCTTTCGATTCATGAAGATATCTTCAACCCTCGATTGCGAACCAGGGTCGTTTTTCCGCAAACATCTAGTCGCTAAAGAAATCTGAATTTGGATAAACCATCCCAAGGTTGGTTCAATCAACGATCGGCGGAAGAAGATGAAGACGTCCATCCCTCGGCAGATTTCTATTATCTGCAGCTTCGCGTTTACGATAGGCTCTCAATCGGGTCAGAGCGCATCCGATGCAAATGGGCGGGAGGTCCAGATTAACCGATCGCCCGAAACGGTCGCGAAGGCGAAACCTTCGAGGGTGTCCCTCCGGTTCACCTCCGGGATTCGCTCGATTTTTGAGGATAGCCAGGGGCGCTTCTGGTTCGGAAGCCACGATGAGGGCGTGAGCCGTTGGGATGGGCACGAGTTTTCCTACTACACGGTGGCCGATGGCTTGAGCGGAAATCAGGTCCGAACGATTCAGGAAGATGCTGCCGGAGACTTGTGGTTCGAGACCGAACATGGGATCAGCCGTTTCGGTGGCAAATCGTTCACGACCCAAGTCGGACGAAATCAGGACGATTGGAACGTCGCACTGGGACATACCTGGCGCAAGGACGCCGGTGATCTCTGGTTTATCGGCGATAGCGGAAAACCAGCTGCCCAGTTCAATGGCCAAGGGGTGTATCGCTTTGATGGCCGGAGGCTGGAATTTCTGCCCTTCCCGGTGTCGGCCGATGTTGTCACCAGTGGCGACTATCGCGTCACCGACATCAGCCGCGGGCGCAACGGGATGATCTGGTTCGGGACGTATCCTGCGGTGTTTGGATATGACGGACGAAACTTCACGATCCTAGACGACCGAACCTTGGGCCTCGCGGCGGAAGAGGAGCCGTTTCACGTCCGCAGTGTTTTCGAAGACAGCCGCGGAGTGCTGTGGATCGGCAACAACGGCCTCGGCGTGCTGCGGTATGACGGTCGATCCCTGTCCAACTTCACCAAGCAGCACGGCCTCAGTCTCAAGGACAAGGGCGCGTCGGGATCCTTGAGTCGGGTGTTCTCCATCGCCGAAGACGCGGCCGGCAACATGTGGTTCGGCACGCGCGACAGCGGTGTGTGGCGCTACGACGGTGAGCGGCTGACTCACTTCACCCAACGCGACGGACTGACCAGCTCCATGGTGTGGACCATCTATCGCGACCGACGAGACAGGCTCTGGTTCGGCCTGGGCGACGGCAGTGTCTACCGGTTCAACGGCACGTCCTTCGACAAGGTCTATTAATCACCCGCTGCGCGAATATTTGGTCTTCATTCCTGTTCTTTCTCGCTGGTCGAATCCTGACGAAGAAGGCCGATCCAGTCGGCACAGACAACGAGCGGGCTGCGCCCGCTCGTGTCTGACCTCAAGCGAGAGAATGGACGCTACAGGACTCACGGCGCGCCATAGGTGACTGTAGGCGCGGTTGCTGTTTGGTTGCACATCCGACGGCGTGCTCCTTCTGGACTTAACCCGGTGACCCCGTGGGTGTCAGCACGAGCAAGAAAGTTTGCCAATCCCTGCCGCTTTTGGAGAGTCAAGTTGGCTTTCCTGTTCGCCGCGCCCCGCGGGCTAACTCATTCATTCCGTGCAACACCTCTTCGAACTGACGCCGGCCGAATCCATTTTCGCGCATTTCGAGGATCCCGCTGTCGCGACCCAACTGCCGTTGCGCGTGATCCCGGTTGAAGCCCTGGAGGTGAAGCTCACGGATTTTTGGGACCGCCGGGCCCTGACCTGGGAGAATTGCGCCGTCGGGAAGGCCGCGGCGCGCCTGGAACTGCCGCTCGAGGAGATCGAGGCGCGCTTTGATCAATTCGTTTTCTGCCAGGTGCTCACGGTGGGAATGACCGTGCAGTTTGAAGCCCAGCGCGAGGGAGCGTGGACGACGTTGGGGCCGCCAGTCGCGGGCAATGACCATCGGCTGGAGATCACGCTGCCCATGGGCCGGCGTCCGGTCCAGGCGGTGGCGGCGGTCTTCACGGCCACGCGGACCGGCCGCGGCGTCGTGGCCCTCCGCTGGTGGGGGGTGGCCCAATCCGGCCTGGTGGCCGAATTGGAAAAAACGCGTCCAGTTTACGACGGGAAATGGTCGGGCCTGATCCTGCCGGTGGAGCAGTGGCCGGCCGTACGTTTCTCGCGTGGACTCCTCTTCAGCGAAACCGAGCTGGAGACGCTGCGGGCCAAGCGTACTGCCCCGCACTGGGATCTGCACTACCGGTCCATGCAGGAAGCCGCGGCCGCCGCACTGCAGCGGCGGCCCGAGGATTATATCAGTGATTTCCTGCCAGTCCTCGATGAGCGCTACACGCGCGAGCGGGAGCGCGGGCATGAACCGCTGTTCTACGATGCGCTCGTGCTTGGCCTGGTAGGGTTGATCGAGGGCGACAAGCAGCAGGCCTTTCACGCCCTGCGTTACGTGATGAGCATGCTGCACACCAAGTCCTGGGCGATTTCGGCCGAATGTCGCGCGCGGGGCAGTGTCTGGGATCAGGGCGCGTTTCTCGAGGAACTTGCCGTGACCGCCTGCGCCCTGCTGCTGGATTGGTTCGACTTTGCGCTCACTCCCCGCGCGCAGGCCCTCGCCCGCCAGACACTCTGGGACAAGGGTGTCGCCGTCATCGAACAGGACATGATGCGGCGGGAGGAGGTGTTTCACATCAACCAGGGCCCGTGGTTTTGCCGGGGCCGGCTGTTGGGTTGTCTCTACCTCGAGACCCACTGGCCACGGGTCCGGCGAAATGTCGAGGGCGCTTGGGCCGACCTCCGGGAAGGCCTGCAAAATTACGTCGAACCGGATGGCGGTGCCTCCGAAGGCATGGCCTATTTCTGCGCCACCTTGCACACGTCCCTGGGCGGCGTCCTGGCCTACGCCCGGGCCCGCGGTCGCAAGGTGCGGGACCTGTTGCCCGAAAACCTGACGCAGAGCGGCCGGTTCGTCAGCATCATGTCGGCGGTGGAGCCGGGCTCGGTGCTGATGGATGGGGACAATCTGAAGGACCGTTTCTGGGCCGACGCAATTCCGCTGCTCGCGGCGATCTTCCCTGACGATGCCTATGCGGATATCGCGGCGACGTGTCTGGCCGCACCTGGCGACAACCCACGGCGGTTTGAAAATGGCATCTACAGTTTCATCGCGGGTCCCACGGTCATTCGCCCGCCCCGTCCCGTCGTGCCCGTCTTCGGTCGGCTGCCCAGCACCGGGCACATCACCAGTCTTCGCCGGAACGCCACCGGGCGGAGCCTCCGGCTGCACCTGGTGGGCGCCAAGGCTCGAGCCTCGCACACGCACAACGACAAGAGCGGGTTCCTGCTCGAACTCGACCGGGAGCCGGTGTTCATTGACCGGGGACAGATCAAATACGACGACCCGCGGTGCGAGACCTTGAAGCGCTCGGAGTTGCACAATGTCATCACTCCGGTGCTGCCCGGCGAGATCTACCCCAATCAAACCTACATGGGGGAGATCGACACCCCGGTCATACCCGAGGGTGAGGGTGACGAAACCAAGTTCCGCACGCACATCGACGTCTCACCTGTTTGGCGCGGAATCATGAGCCGGTGCACCCGGGAACTGGTTGCCACCGAGTTTGCCGAGTTTTCGGTGTTGGATGCCGGAGAAATGGTTGCCCCCAGCACCCTCAGCTTTCACTTGCAAACCCGCGTGCGCTGGCAGATCGAGCCGTCCTGTAAAGAGGCCCAGTTGCACCTCCCCGGCTGGGTCGTGGTCTTACACGCGCCGTGGGCCGAGGAAATCAGCCAGGCGGAAGACTTGATCGATTACCGCTACCAGCCGGTCTGGCACCTGCAATGCCGCGTCGCCAAACAACGGGAGTTTCACCTGAAGACGTTCGTTCTCTGCCATCCCGTTTAGCCGAAGGCCGCGCTGCTTAGCTTCTGCCTAGGTTCTTTCGCGATTACGCCCCTCGCCGTTGGAAAATTAGCCTGACTTGCCGGGTTGCAGGCCGAAGGACGAGAACTGGTGGACGCTACAGGACTCGAACCTGTGACCCCGTGCGTGTGAAGCACGTGCTCTAACCAACTGAGCTAAGCGTCCAAGAGGAAGGCGAGAACGTGAACAGCCCGGGCGGGTGAATCAATCACGATTTCGCGGCCCCTCCCGCCGCTCATTTCCGGGTCTGCACCGCCCGCCGCCGCCGGGGGAAAAGCGTGCGGCAGATCTCGCAGGTCCGGCCGTCGCAGCCGCGCGCCGTGCAGTGCCCGCGGCCGTAGAAGATGATCCGCAGGTGCAGCGCGTTCCAGCGCTCCCGGGGAAACAGCTTTTTCAGGTCGGCCTCCGTCTGCCCCACATGCCGCCCCCCCGTCAGCCGCCAGCGCTGCGCCAGCCGGTGGATGTGGGTGTCCACCGGGAACGCCGGCACCCCGAAGGCCTGGGCCATGACCACGCTCGCCGTCTTGTGCCCCACCCCCGGCAGCGCCTCCAGCTCCGCCCAGGTCCGCGGCACCTGGCCGCCGTGCTGCGTCACCAGCCGCTCGGCCAGCCCGGCCAGCGCCTTCGCCTTCTGCGGCGACAGCCCGCACGGCCGGATCAGCCGCCGGATCTCCGCCACCGGGAGCCGCCGCAGCTGCTCCGGCTTGCCGGCCCGCCGCCACAGCGCCGGCGTCACCCGGTTCACCCGCTCGTCCGTGCACTGGGCGGACAGCACCACGGCGACCAGCAGGGTGAACGCATCGCGGTGCTCCAGCGGGATCGGCGTCTCCGGATACAGCTCGGCCAGCCGCCGGTCGACATGGTCGGCCCGGGCCTGGCGGGTGCGGAAGGTGGGCGCGGCGGTCATCCGGGGCGGAAACCAGACCGGCTTTCCGCCGGGGAAACAAACCCTTATTTGGACGGCGCGGGCGAGAACGCGGTTGCGCGGACTACCCCCTCGCCTACCGTCCGCGGCATGGCTTCGTCCCGCGACCCCCTCGCCCCCCTCGACACATTTGCGCGCCGCCACCACGGCGACAGCGCGGCCGACACCGCCGACATGCTCCAGCTCCTCGGCCAACCGTCGCTGACGGCCCTGATCGACGCCACCGTGCCGGCGCACCTGCGCCGCGGGCCGCTGCAGCTCCCCGCCGCCGTGGGCGAAAGCGCCGCGCTGGCCGAGCTGCGCGCCATCGCCGGCGAAAACCAGGTCTTCCGCAGCCAGATCGGCCTCGGCTACTACGACACGCTCGTGCCCGCGGTCATCCAGCGGAACATCCTGGAGAATCCCGGCTGGTACACCGCCTACACCCCGTACCAGGCCGAGATCTCCCAGGGGCGGCTCGAGGCCCTGCTGAACTTCCAGACGATGGTCTGCGACCTGACCGGGCTGGAGATCGCCAACGCCTCGATGCTCGACGAGGGCACCGCCGCCGCCGAGGCCATGATGATGTGCCACCGGCTCAAGGACGCCGATCCGGCCGCCGAGCGGAACTTCCTCGTCGACGCCGCCTGCCACCCGCAGACCATCGACATTGTCCGGACGCGCGCCCGGCCCCTCGGCCTCGCCGTCCGCGTGGGCGACTGGCGCACGTTCCGGCCCGACGCCGGCTGCTGCGGGGTGCTGGTGCAGTATCCCGACACGACCGGCAGCGTGCATGACTTCGCCGCCTGCTTCGCCGCCGCCCACGCCGCCGGCGCCTACGCCATCGTCGCCACCGACCTGCTCGCCCTCACCCTGCTGCGCGCCCCCGGCGAGTTCGGTGCCGACGTCGCCGTCGGCTCCGCCCAGCGCTTCGGCGTGCCCCTCGGCTTCGGCGGCCCGCACGCCGGCTTCCTCGCCACCCGGAACGACTTCAAGCGCCAGATGCCCGGGCGCCTCGTCGGCGTCTCCAAGGACGCCCAGGGCCACCCCGCCCTGCGCCTCGCCCTCGGCACCCGCGAGCAGCACATCCGCCGCGACAAGGCCACGTCCAACATCTGCACCGCCCAGGTGCTCCTCGCCGTCCTGGCGTCCATGTACGCCGTCTACCACGGCCCCGAGGGCCTGCGGGAGATCGCCCGCCGCACGAAGCTCCTCACCGGCCTGCTCGCCCGCGGCCTCGCCGCCCTCGGCGCCCGGGTGAACGCCGAGCCCGTCTTCGACACCCTCACCGTCCGCGGCGTCGACGCCGAGCGCGTCCACGCCGCCGCCGCCGCCCGGCGCTACAACCTCCGCCGGATCGACGCCGGCACCGTCGGCGTCTCCCTCGACGAGACCACCACCCGCGAGGACGTGGCGGCGATCCTCGGCTGCTTCGGCGCCGCGGCCGGCGCGGCGCCCCTCGGCGCGGCCGACGGCGTCGCGGCGGACTTCGCCGCGCCGCATGCGCGCACCTCGGCCTATCTGACGGCGGCGGTCTTCCACCGCCACCACACCGAGCACGAGATGCTGCGCTACCTCCGGCGGCTCGAGGCCAAGGACCTCTCGCTCTGCCACTCGATGATCTCCCTCGGCTCCTGCACGATGAAGCTCAACGCCACCAGCGAGATGCTGCCGGTGTCCTGGCCCGAGTTCAGCCGCCTGCACCCCTTCGCGCCCGCCGCGCAGGCCCGCGGCTACGCCCGGCTCTGCCGCGACCTCGAGGCCTGGCTCGCCGAGATCACCGGCCTCGCCGCCGTCTCCCTCCAGCCCAACGCCGGCTCTCAGGGCGAATACGCCGGCCTGCTCGCCATCCGCGCCTACCACGAGTCCCGCGGCGAGGGCCACCGCCACATCTGCCTCATCCCCACCTCCGCCCACGGCACCAACCCCGCCAGCGCCGCCATGGGCGGCTTCCAGGTCGTGCCCGTCGCCTGCGACGCCCAGGGCAACATCGACGTCGCCGACCTCACCGCCAAGGCCGCAACCCACGCCCGCGAGCTCGCGGCGCTCATGGTCACCTACCCCTCCACCCATGGCGTGTTCGAGGGCAGCATCAAGGACCTCTGCGCCGTGATCCACGCCCACGGCGGGCAGGTGTACATGGACGGCGCCAACATGAACGCGCAGGTCGGGCTGACCTCGCCCGGCTTCCTCGGCGCCGACGTCTGCCACCTCAACCTGCACAAGACCTTCGCCATCCCGCACGGCGGCGGCGGCCCGGGCGTCGGCCCCATCGCCGTCGCCCCGCACCTCGCGCCCTTCCTCCCCTCCCACGTGTTCGCCCCCGCCGGGACGGCCGCCACCCGGGTCGGCGCCGTCGCCGCCGCCCCCTACGGCAGCGCCAGCGTCCTCGTGATCTCCTGGATGTACCTCCGCATGATGGGCCCGGACGGCCTCACCGCCGCGACCCAGACCGCCATCCTCAACGCCAACTACATCGCCCGCCGGCTCGAGGCCTGCTTCCCCGTCCTCTACCGCGGCACCGGCGGCTTCGTCGCCCACGAGTGCATCCTCGAGTTCCGCCCGTGGAAAAAGCACGGGCTCGAGGTCGAGGACGTCGCCAAGCGGCTGATCGACTACGGCTACCACGCGCCGACCATGTCCTTCCCCGTCCCCGGCACGCTCATGATCGAGCCGACCGAGAGCGAGACCAAGGCGGAGCTCGACCGGTTTTGCGACGCCCTCATCGCCATCCACGGCGAGATGACGGCGGTGGCCACCGGGGCGTCCGACCCGGCGAACAACCCGCTGAAGCACGCGCCGCACACCGCCGCGGCGGTCTGCGC
The DNA here is from genome assembly GCA_903830425.1 of uncultured Opitutia bacterium. GTDB lineage: Bacteria > Verrucomicrobiota > Verrucomicrobiia > Opitutales > Opitutaceae > Opi-474. Next base: position 16,430 of record CAIKTR010000050.1, on the reverse strand, counting down.
CACCGCCTGGGAGCACCCCTACTCGCGGGAGACCGCGGCGTTCCCCGACCGGCACACGCGCGCGGCCAAGTTCTGGCCCGCGGTCGGCCGCGTGGACAACGTCTACGGCGACCGCCACCTCTTCTGCTCCTGCGCGGGCCTCGAGTCCAGCTGAGCCGGCCGCCGCGCGCCGGGGCCGCGGGAGCGGGTCAGGGCGCGACCGCCGAGGCCGCGCGCCGGAAGGCGCAGTGCCGGAGGGCGCAGGCGTGGCAGGGCACCAGGTCGGCCGGGGCCGCGCCGGCGCTTCCCGCCGGCGCCAGGGCAAACACCGCGAGCTGCGACTTCTTCGGCCGCAGCATGCCGGACGCCATCACCTCCAGCGGGCCGGGCGGCTCGCCCGTCGCCGTCAGCAGCGAGAAGACCCGCGCCTGCTCGCCCACCGACCAGCCGGGGTAACCCGGGCTGTAGTGCGGCAGCAGCACCGCCCCCAGCCCGTCCGCCCAGGAGCAGAGCCGCGCCCCGGCCTCGGCAATCAGGGCCTCCACCACCGCCGAGGCGTAGGTCTCCATGAAAAAATACCGGTCCGGCTCGTCGTTCTCCCAGCACCGGGCCGCCTCGGCCTCCGCCTCGGCGCCCGCACTCGCGGCCACCACCACCGCGCGGTCCGCCGCCCGGAAGCGCCGCGCCAGCTCGCGGCTCGTCAGGTCCTGCGCGTCCAGCGTCACCACCTCCCCCGTCACCGCGCAGCTGCCCGCCGGGCGCGCCCACAGCCACGGCCGGCCGTGGGCCGCGTACCAGGCGCGCGCCCAGGCCGCGTTCTCCGCCAGCAGCGGCGTGAAGGCGAAGTCCGCCGGGACGCCGAGGAGGCGCTTGAACTCCGCCTCGCGCACCACGGGGTGCTGGTTGACCTCGGTGAACGTCATGGCGCCGCCCCCTCCGGCGCCGGCGCGCCGCCCGGGTACGGGCGGCCGCGGCGGCGGGCCGGGCGGAGGTCGCGCCGGTGGCCGGGCAGAATCAAGGGTGGCGGGGCCCGCCGCGGGCCGGTTCAGGTTTGCTCATTGAGGCGCTGGTAGGAAACCGTGGCGCGGACCTCGGTCTGCACGTGCCGCTCGACGCTGGGCTTCCGGGAGCCGCCGTCCTGCTCGCCCCAGACGACCGACACCGCGGCGCCATCGGCCACGCTCTCGTCAATCATGGCGAGCGAGAACCACCCGCGCACGTTGGTCGTGTAAACCGTGTAGGTGGACAGGCCGGCCAGGCGGCCGCCCGCCAGCACCTGGTCAAAGGGCAGGATCGAATAGTAGGCATTCGGCATTTCCATGTACTTGTAGCGCTCGCCCCGCCCGAGCTGGCTGGCATCAATCCGCAGGACGTCCTCGTTGTTCCAACGCAGCCAGACTTTGCGGCGATGCGGCTGGTCCGCGAGCTTTTCGAGCGCGGCGCGCCCGATGAAGTCGTGGTCGAACTTGACGTGCCGCCCGTAGCCCAGATCCCACGGGGTCTGGTAATAATCCTCGATCGCGGGCGAATAAAAGCTGCCGCCGAGGGAGGCGTTGGCCTCGAAGCCGTCGGCGCGGAGCCACTCGCGGTAGGGCTTCATCTGGTCCCCGGCATAAATGGCGGGCATGGGGGACGGGATCCAGCCGCTCTCGGGCGAGACCGTCGAGTAGGCCCGGCTGCCGCCGCGCCGCAGGCCGAACTTCGGGCCGGCCGCGAGCAGGGCGTTCAGGACCGCCTCGCCGTCGTCCACCGGGCCGTGCAGCTCGAGCCCGCCCATGCGGGACATGTTGTGGTTGAGCGCGCGCACCGGGCGGCCGGCGATCTTCAGGTCCCCGAGGTGGAAGAACGGGATCTCCGGGAACGGACCCTCGTGCACGCTCTTGATGAGCTCCAGGGCGTTGGGCCCCTGGATCTGGTAGCGGTAGATCAGGCGGCGGCCCTGGTTGCTGACGGTGCGCTCGTCGCGCGTGACCTTGACCGCGTAGTTCCCGCGGAGGGCCTGGAACTCGATCCAGTTCGGCACGGAGGGGCGCCCGACCACGCTGACCTTCTCCTCGCTGTGGCCGAAGAGGATGGCGTCGCCGATGACGTGGCCGTCGGGGTTGCAGGTCACGATCTGCTTGGCGCGGTTGGCGCCGAAGTTCTTCATCGTGTTGACGGCGACGTCGGACAGCAGGCGCTTCACATCCGGCCCCTCGAAATAGACGTCCTTCATGTGGTAGGACTGGTCGAAGAGGACGACGCTGTGCTGCCAGGCCTCCTGCTCGTCGCGCCAGTTGGTGAATTCGGGCGCGAACGGGAACTGGTACCCGCCGACCGGCGCGTGGCGCAGCATTTCGACGGGGCTGGGATACTGTTGGAGTTTGGCCTCGAGGGAGGCGGGCTTGGGTTCGTTCATAAAAAACGCGGAGGGGGGACCTAGGGTTGGGCGGGCGGAGAAACGGGGGCGGCGGGCGGGCGGGCGGCGAGGTGGTCGCGCCCGAGCCAGGTGTTGGCCCAGCTGGAGGTGCCGCGGAGGGTCTGGTCCTGGATGACGGGGGCGTGGGCGAGGAGCTCCTCCGTGCGGCCCTCGTGCTTGAGGCGGTCGTAGGCGCGGGACCAGATGCAGTCGAAGTCCTCGACCTCGCACCGGCCGTCGCGCGTGCCGCCGCAGGGGCCGTTGCGCTGGTTCTTGGCGCAGGAGGACTCCGGGCAGAGGAACGCGATGTCGGGCAGCGAGCAGTCGCCGCAGTCCTGGCAGCCGAACATCAGGCTTTTCCCGAGGTGCTCGACCGCGTGCATGCCGGGCGGGCCCTGGCGGGAATCGGCCGCGCTGCGGCAGAGCTTCGCGCCAAGGTTCCACAGGCCCCGGCCGGGCGTGAAGAGGAGGCCGTGGGTGAACTTGGAGAAGCGGTAGGAGTAGGTGACGTGGCGGCTCGCCGGCCGCGCCGGGAGGGAGGCGGCGTAGGCCGGGTGCAGCTCGTCGGGGTGGGCGAGGCCGGTGGCCGGATCCTCGGCGAAATAAAAGAACTCGCCCGGCCGCGAGAACCGGATCTCGCGGGCGAAACCCCGCCAGTCGTCGGGCGCGAAGCTGCGCTCGAGCGCGAGCACGCGGTCCACGTCGGCCAGGGTGTGCACCCCGCCGAGGTAGGCGCCGCGGTAGCCGAGGCCGCGGTAGATGGCGATCTGCCGGGCGGCGAGCTCGAGGAAGAAGGCCTTGCCCTGGTCGGGGCTCGCGGCGTGGCGCTCGCAGACGGCGGCAAGCTCGTCGGAGAGGCTGACGCCGGGGATGCGCTGGGCGCGGAAGACGCGGGCGGCGCCGGGGTTGAGGACGAACACGTTGCCGAGGAGCGGCACGGCGCCGTGGCCGCGGCGGCGGAACCAGGCGATGAGCTCGTGCACCTTGCGCGAATCGTAGCCGATCTGGTTGATGAACCAGCGCGCGCCGGCGGCGAGCTTGCGCTCGGCCTTGAGCAGCTGCGGCACGACCTCGTTCTCGTGCAGCTTGAAATTGGTCACGACGGCGCCCGGGTAGAACTGCTGCGGGGCGAGCCGCGCCGGCTGCTTCGCCCCCGGGCGGGTGACGTCCAGCCCCGCGTTCAGCCGGCCGAGCAGCGTGAGCAGCCCGACGGAGTCGGTGTCAAAGACCGGCTTGGCGCCGCCGCCGACCCCGGTCCCCGGGTAGTCGCCGCTCAGCGCGAGGATGTTGCGGAACCCCTGGTCGGCGAGGTGCCAGGCCTCGCTCTCGAGCCCGTTGCGGTTGAAATCCTTGCAGGAAAGATGGATCACCGTCTCCCGGCCGGCGGCGCGCAGCGGGCGGGCCAGGGCGAGCGGCGACAGCATCGGGTTGCCGCCGGCGTTGTCCGTGATCGAGACCCAGTCGAGCCCGGCGTAGCCCGCGAGGTCGCGGGCGAAGGCGCTGGTCTTCGCCGCGCGCGGCTCCGCGGTCGTGCCGCGGGTCGAGACGAGTTCGACCCCGAGGAGGAAGTCGGCCGACTGGGTCAGTCGGTCCTGCAGGGTGCGCATGGGAGAATCAGGCACGGGCGTCGAGGCAGGCGCGCTTCACCGCGAGCACGTTGGCCGTGGGGGTGCCGAACGGGACGACGGCGGTGCCCATGATGAAGCCGGGCAGGTCCTTGCCGCGGGCCACCTCGCGGGCGGCGGCGGCGTAGACCTCGTCGGGCGGCGCCGTCTCGAGCAGGCGGGGCGAGAGGTTGCTGCGCAGGGCCCGGCCGGCCGTGCGGCAGGTCTCGGACCAGACGGCAAAGTCGGCGGTGAAGTCGCAGAGCAGGTTGTTGCAGCCGGTGCGGGCGAGCAGCCCGGCGATCCGCGTGGTGTTGCCCCCGATGACGAGCGGCAGGTCGCGCATCCCCTGCGCGGCGGCCCAGGCGGCGAGGTCCTGGGTGATCGGCAGGACCAGCTCCTCGTACATCCGCGGCGACAGCAGGTCGGGCGAGGCCTGGGAGTCGAACACGATCAGCTCGGCGCCGGCGTCGCGGTAGCCCTTGCCGAACTCCTTGATCACGCGGCCGGCGTAGGCGAGCAGCTGCTGCACCCACGCGGGGTCGTCGAGGCAGGCGAGGTAGAGGGCGTCCGCCCCCATCAGGCTGATGGCGAGCGAGAACGGCCCGGAGATGGCGCCGCGCAGCCAGAAGTCGGCGCCCAGGGCGGCGCGGACGCGGCGCGCGGCCTCGAGGTTCACCGGCATGCGGCCGGCCTGGAGCGGATTGGGCAGCGGGGCCGCGCGGAGGTCGTCGCCCGCCCGGAGGAGGTGGTCGCCGGGCTTGATGCCCGGGATGCTCGGGTCGTCGCCCTCGTAGAACGTCACGGCGCAGCCGACCGCCTCCGCCTCGAGGTTGTAGACATCGACGCCGACCGTGAGGGCGTCCGGCCCGACCGCCTCGAACTCGGCCAGCAGGGCCCGCGTGAGCAGGTCGGCGTCGCGCGCGATCGCCGACGGCGTGCGGCCGATGAACCAGGCCTTGTGCTCGTAGATCGCCGGCAGGAAGAGCGGCACCGGGCGCGGGGCGCCGCCCCGCAGCACGGTCTCGACTTCGGCGCGGGTGGCCACGGGATGGGGGGAGCGGGGCATGCGGACGGGGTTGGGCTAAAGGGTGAATCAGCCTACCGGTTTTGCCTTGCCCCGTCTTGGCGCATCGGGCTTGTCTCGATTGGCAGATCGGGCACTCCGCCCGCCGCCGCCCATGCCCGTCTCCCGCCCCATCCCCGTCACCCTGCCGGCCCACGGCGTGGTCTTCGCCGAGAGCGTGCACGGGCCGGGCTTTCGCATGGCGGAGCGGGCCGACCGCTTCCACAAGCTCCTCTACGTGCTGCACGGGCGCGTGACCTGCGCCGGCTCCGGGGGCCGCCCGCCGGTGCCCGCCCCCGCCGGCTCCGTGCTCTGCATCCCCGCGGGCGACCGGCACCGGATCACGGACACGGCGCCGCCGACGCTGCTGCTGGTGTGCTTCTCGCAGGCGTTCCTGCGGCGCGAGCCCGGCCTGGCGGAGCTCTGGCGCCGGCTGACGGGCGGGCGCGGCGTGGGCCTGCGCCCGGGCCCGGTCTGGGGCCACCGCTTCGAGGGGCTCTGGCGCGCGGCGATCGTGGAGCAGGCCGGCGCGCAGGTCGGGCGCGAGACCGCCATCGGGGCCGCGGCGGGCACGATCCTCGTGTCGCTCGCCCGGCGGCCCGCCGAGCCCACCGCGGACCACGCCCGGCGGCGGGTCGAGGCGGTGGCCCGGGAGCTGGCGGAAACGTTCTACGAGCCCTGGAGCCTGGAGCGCGCCTGCGCCCGGGCCGCGATGTCGCGGCGCCACTTCAGCGCCCTGTTCCGCACCGTGACGGGCCGCACCTTCCTGGCGGAGCTGACCGAGCGGCGGCTCACCCATGCCGCCCGGCTGCTGCGCGCGGGCCGGCACTCGGTGCTCGGCGCGGCGTTTTCCAGCGGCTACGGCGACCTCTCGCACTTCTACCGGCGGTTCCGCGCCCGCCACGGCCGGCCCCCCGGGGCCTGGGCCGCCGGCGGCGACCCGTAGCCGGCCGCGACCGGCCGCCCTTGCCCTCCGCCGCCCGGCCCCTCTTGCTCTCCCTGCGCCGCCCATGAAGATCCTCCGCCACCTGACCCCCGCCGGCCCGGCCTACGCCGCGCTCCAGGCCGACGGCTCCGCCCGCGAAATCGCCGGCGACCTCCTCGGCGACTTTCACGTCACCGACCGCGTCGTCGTCCCCGGCAAGCGCCTCGCGCCGCTCACGCCCTCCGGCATCCTCGCGATCGGCCTCAACTACCAGCGGCACGCCGCAGAGGGCGGCAAGGGCGTGCCCGCCCAGCCGATGCTCTTCCTCAAGAGCCTCAACTCGCTGCAGCATCCCGGCGACCCGATCGAGCTCCCGCGCCACCTCGCCAGCCACGAGGTCGACTACGAGTGCGAGCTGGCGGTGGTGATCGGCCGGCGCTGCAAGAACGTGCGCCGGGCCGAGGCCCTCGACTACGTGCTCGGCTACACCTGCGCCAACGACGTCTCCGCCCGCGACTGGCAGCGGCGCTGGGGCGGCGGCCAGTTCTGCCAGGCCAAGAGCTTCGACACCTTCTGCCCGCTCGGGCCGGTGCTCGTGACCCGCGACGAGATCCCCGACCCGAACAACCTCGCGATCCAGACCCTCGTCAACGGCGAGACCCTCCAGGACTCGCACACCAGCGACATGTGCTTCGACGTGCCGGCGCTGATCGAGTTCCTCAGCGGCAGCAAGACCCTCCTGCCCGGCACCGTCATCCTCACCGGCACCCCGCACGGCGTCGGCTTCGCCCGCCAGCCGCCCCGCTTCCTCCAGCCCGGCGACACCGTGAGCATCGTGATCGAGCGCATCGGCACGCTGACCAATCCGGTCATCAACGAGCCCGTGTGACGCGACCCGGCCCGCCCCTTCCCCCCTGCCCCACCCACCATCCCCTCCATGCCCCGCTACACGTTTCACCTGATCGCCAACTCGCATCTCGACCCGGTCTGGCAGTGGGACTGGCGCGAGGGGCTCAATGAGAGCCTCATCACCGTCCGCACGGTGCTGGCGCTGATGGACGAGATCCCGGCGCTCACCTATGCGCGCGGCGAGACCGCGCTGTACGAGCACATCGAGCGCGAGGAGCCGGCGACCTTCGCCCGGATCCTGCGCCACATCCGGGCGGGCCGCTGGGACCCGATCGGCGGCGGCTACCTGCAGCCGGACACCAACCTGCCGGCCACCGAGACGTTTGCGCGCGTCTACCTGCACGGGCAGCGGTACTTCGCGGAGAAGTTCGGCCGCCCCGCGACCGCGGCGTGGGCCGCCGACTCCTTCGGCCACAGCGCCGGCCTGCCCGAGATCCTCGCGGCGGCGGGCCTGCGCTATTTCTCGTTCTTCCGGCCCGACCCGAAGCAGCACCCGCTCCCGGGGCCGGCCTTCTGGTGGGAGGGGCCCGCCGGCGCCCGCGTCCTCGGCTACCGCCCGATCCACGGCTGGTACGGCTGCGAGCGCGACGAGGCCGCGCGGCGGATGGACGGCTTTCTCGCGGCGGCGGAGCAGCAGCCCTACCACCACGTCGCGGTCTTCTACGGCCTGGGCAACCACGGCGGCGGGCCGACCCGCCGCCTCGTGCGCGACCTGCACGCCTGGGCCGCGGCCCATCCCGAGGTGGCGGTCGTCCACTCGGGCCTGCACCGGTTTTTCGGCGCCCTGGCCCAGGAGGTGGCGGCCCGGCCCGAGGCCGCGCCGCCGGTGCACCGGGGCGAGCTCAACTTCTGCCAGCGCGGCTGCTACACCTCCGCGGCGAAGCTGAAGTACGCCTTCCGCCGGGCCGAGGCGGCGCTCAGCCGCGCCGAGACCACCGCCACCGCCGCCGGCCTGGTCGCCCCCGCGCCCGCCCCCGACCTCGGCGCCGCCTGGCGCGGGCTCCTGTTCAACTCGTTTCACGACATCCTGCCCGGCTCCAGCATCGAGCGCGCCCTCGACGAGCAGACCGACTGGACCCGCGGCCTGCTCCACACCGCCCGCACGGTCGAGTTCTCCGCCCTCAACGCCCTCGCCCGCCGCGCGGACACCACGGTGCCCGCGGTCGGCCCGGATCATCCCAGCGCCATGTCGCTGCTGGTGTGGAACCCCCACCCGCACGCCTACGCCGGGCCGCTCGAGCTCGAGGTCTGCCTCGATTACCGCCCCATCTTCGCCTACGAGAACCGGCCCGGCGAGGTCCCGCTCGAGGTCCGCGGGCCGGGGGGCCAGCGGCTGCCGTTCCAGCGCATCAAGCCGGAGCACTCCTTCCTGCCCGCCATCCCGTGGCGCATCCGCGTGCTCACCACCGCCCGCCTGCCCGCGCTCGGCTGGGGCCTCTTCAGCGTCGGCTGGGTCGAGGGCGCCCGCGCGCCCGCGGTGCCGGCCGGCACCCGCGCCCCCCGCCGCGGCGAGATCACCAACGGCCGCTACCGCGTCGCCGCCCGCCCCGGCGCCCGCGGCATCTCCCTCTTCCAGGGCGCCCGCCGCCTGCTCGCCGCCGGCGGGCTCGGCGCGATCACGGTCGACGACGCCTTCGGCTCCTGGGGCGGCCTCTACGACGAGCCCGACTCCCTGCACCTGATGACGGTGCGCCACGCCTGGAAGGTCACCGCCGTCGAGACCCTCGAGTCCGGCCCCCTGCGCGCCGCGCTCTGGGTCCGGCTCACCGGCGGCAGCTCCCAGCTCGACCTGTGCCTGCGCCTGGCGCGCGGGCGCGACGCGATCGACGTCGAGGCGCGGCTGCTCTGGAACGAGACGCGCGCGCGCCTCAAGCTGGTGTTCCCCGGCGCCGGCGACCAGGCCACCTACGAGGTGCCCGGCGGCCAGGTGCGGCGCGGGCCCGCGGGCGAGGTGCCCGGCGGACGCTGGGTCCGGCTGCAGCGGGACGGACACACGCTGGGCTTTGCCAGCGACGCGCTCTACGGCTTCGACACCTCGGACGGCACCTTCCGGGCCTCCGTCGTGCGCTCCACCCGCTACTGCTTCGACCTGCGCGACACGCCGGCCACGCCCGTCTCGCTGCCCGTCGCCGACCGCGGCGAGTACCGCTTCAACTTTCTCCTCACCACCAGCGGCCGGCTCCTGCCGCGCCTCGCCGCCGAGCTCGAGCAGCCGGCCGTCACCCTGGCCGTGCCGCCCCACCCCGGCCCGCTGGGCCGCTCCGGCAGCCTCGCCGCCCTCGCCCCCGCGGGCGTGAAGCTGCTGGCGCTCAAGCCGGCCGAGGACGGCCGCGGGCAAATCGTGCGGCTGCAGGAGGTCGCGGGCCGCCCCGCGCAGCCCCGCCTCACGCTGGCCGGGCGCACCTACCCGCTCGGGGCCCTCGCCCCGCACGGCCTGGCCACCTACCGGCTCCACCGCGGCCGGGCCACCGCCGTCGCCCTGACCGAGCTGCCCCCGAGCTGACGGCCGCGGGACCGGCGGACGGCGCGGCCGCGCTCAGCCGGCCGGGCCGTCGCGCCCGCCCGGCCGCGGCACCAGCAGCTGCTCCCGGCCGACGAAATAAAGCAGGCCGCAGATCAGGACGAACGGCAGCAGGGAGAGCGCATCGGAGTGCGGCCCCTCGAAGAACGGGTTGTGCGCCGTCGACCAGGCGGTGAGCGCGGCGTCGACGCGGTCGAGGGCGCCGGCCAGGAACGCGATGATGATGCCGGCGATCGCACCGCCCGCAATGTAGCCGGAGGCCAGCAGCACGCCGGAGCTCTTGTCGCTCTCCGCGGCCAGCTGGTCCTCGGTCAGGTGCGCGTGCGAGGGCTGCTGCCGGGCCTTCCGGTCCACCAGCCAGCGGATGAACCCGCCGATGAAGATGGGGCTCGAGGACGAGAGCGGCAGGTAGACCCCGACGGCAAAGGCCAGCGCGGGGAGAAAGGACAGCTGCAGCGTCAGCGCGATCATCACGCCGAGCAGCACCAGCGCCCAGGGCAGCTGGCGGTCGAGGATGCCCTTGATGATGTACGACATCAGGGTGGCCTTGGGCGCGTCGAACTTGCGGACGGTCGTGCCGTCCGGGCGGGTGTTGTAGGCGCCGTTGATGCCGGGATCGACCAGCCAGACCGCCTGGCCGGCGTCGTTCACCAGGTAGCGGCCGGCGGGGCCGCCCACCTCGTCGGTCTTCTGCCAGACGTGGTAGGTGGCCGCGTCGTCGCGCGCCTGCGGGCCGCGGAGGGTCTCGGTCGTGGCCAGCGGCCGCACGTCGGTGCGGAGGCCGGCGGGCGCGACCTGGGCGGCGGGCACGTAGACCGTGGCCGCGTCGTTGAGCTTGAGCAGGATCGGCCCGAGCAGGGTCGCGGAGAGCAGGGAGCCGGCGATGATCGCGAGCTGCTGGTACTTGGGGGTCGCCCCGAGCAGGTGCCCGGTCTTGAGGTCCTGCGAGGTCGAGCCGCCGTTCGACGCGGCGATGCAGACGATGGCGCCGACGGAGAGCGCGGTGACGTAGTAGGTGCCGCCGGTCCAGCCCACCAGCAGGAAGATCAGGCAGGTGAAGAGCAGGGTGGCGACCGTCATGCCCGAGATGGGGTTGGAGGACGACCCGATCTCGCCGGTCAGCCGGGAGGAGACGGTGACGAAGAGGAAGCCGAAGAGCACGATGAGGAGGGCGCCGAGCAGGTTCATGTGCAGGGAGGGCGCGAGCACGACGGCGGCGATGATCCCGACGATGCCGATGCCGACGAACTTCATCGAGAGGTCCTGCTCGGTGCGCGGCGGGGCGCCCGCCGGGGCGCCGGCGGAGAGGCCGAGGTCGCGCAGGCCGCCGCGGAGCCCGTGCCAGATGGTGGGCAGCGACTGCACCAGGCTGATGATGCCGCCGGCGGCCACCGCGCCCGCGCCGATGTAGAGGATGTAGGCGCCGCGGATCTGGTGGGGGCCCATGGCGGAGATCGGGATGAGGCCCGGCGCCAGCGGGCCGGGCAGCGCGTCGCCGAAGAACTTGATCAGCGGGATGAGCACGAGGTAGCTGAGCACGCCGCCGGCGCACATGATCGAGGCGATGCGCGGGCCGATGATGTAGCCGACGCCGAGCAGCTCGGGGGAGATCTCCACGCTGATCGAGCCGGCCTTGAAGGGCGCGCCGAAGACCTTCTCCGGGACGTCCTTCCAGCCCTTGGCGGCGACGTTGAGGGTCTTGTAGAGCAGGCCGAGCCCGAAGCCGGTGAAGATGACGCGGGCGCCGGGCGACTGGCCGAGGCCCGCGGCGGCGGCGGCGCGCATCTCGGCCTGGGCGGCGGGCGCGGCGGCGGCGCGGCAGGCGGGCGAGGCCCCGGCCTTGAGCACGGCGGCGCAGGCCGTGCCCTCGGGATACTTGAGCACGCCGTGCTCCTTCACGATCAGCGCCTGGCGCAGCGGGATCATCATGAGGATGCCGAGCAGGCCGCCGAGCACCGCGACCAGCATGACGCGCGTCAGCTCGAGGTCGAAGCCGAGGATGAGGATCGCCGGCATGGTCACGCCGAGGCCGAACGCCAGCGACTCGCCGGCGGAGCCGGCGGTCTGCGTGATGTTGTTCTCCAGGATGGTGGCGTCGCGCCCGCCGACCTTCGACCAGCCGCGGAACATCGCGAGCGAGATCACGGCCACCGGGATCGAGGCGCTGACGGTGAGGCCGACCTTGAGGACGAGGTAGAGCGAGGAGGCGCCGAAGATCAGGCCGAGGATGGCGCCGGTGAGCACGGCGCGCACCGTGAACTCCCGCATCGAGGTTTCCGGCGCAATGTAGGGTTCGACCGGGGGGGCGGAGGGGGAAGGCATGGGGTTGGGCGGGAACTATTGCGGGGCCGGGGCGCGACTCAATGCGGGAATCGCCCCGGCGGCGGATTCGCCGGCGGCTACTGGAGCAGCGCCACCTGCACGCCCGGGCCGTGCACCCCCTCGATTAGGATGCCCTCGACGTCGGCCGTCTTGGAGGGGCCGGTGACCCAGATGACGTTCGGGTCGTCCGGCAGCGCCGCCAGGGCGGCGGAAATGTCCGCGTAAATCTGCTCCCGGCGCAGCACCGCGATGTGCACCCACGGCGCGAGCGCGGCCAGCCGCGAGGAGGTCCCCCGGTCGGTCAGGATCAGCGTGCCCGTCTCGGCGATCGCGCCGGCCGCCGCGGTCAGGCCGAAGTCGTAGTCGTCCACCCGCGTGCGGTCGAACGCCGTCTCGACCGTGAAATGGGCGGGGAAGGCCCCCTGGAACTGCGGCCACAGCGCCGGATCGCAGTAGCCGCGCCGCCACTGGTTTTTCTCCAGCAGCGCGACCAGGTCGGCCACCGCGGTGAGCGGCGTGCCGTTGACCGCCGTGAGGCGGGCGGCGAACCGCGCCCAGGGGTCGGCGGCGGGCTGGAGGGTGCGGACGCGGACGAGGTCGCGGTCCCAGTCCGGCAGCGGGGCGCGGGCGGCCAGCGGCGCCAGCGCGGCGCGCACCCCGGCGAGAATCGTGTCGCGGTCGGAGCTCATGGGGTGGTCCGGTGCCGCAGCCAGCGGCGGAACTCGCCGCCGCGCCACTCCGGCAGCGTGCGGCTCTTTTCCCAGGCGCGCAGCGGGGGCACCGGGAGGAGCTTGGTGGGGAGGTAGTTGATGATTTTGCCGCCGAGCAGCGCGGCCTTCCACGCGGCGGGCTGCGAGGCGAGCAGCGCCCAGGCGCCCATCGGCGGCGTGCCGGCGGCGGCGAGCGGGGCGCCGGCGCGCTTGCCCTGGTCGCGGAGCCGGAGGAGCAGGTCGGGGATCGGGATGTCGACCGGGCAGACCTCGTGGCACGCGCCGCAGAGCGAGGAGGCCTTGGGCAGGTCGGCCAGCTCGGGGAATTTCTTCCCGGCGAGGAGGGGCGAGAGCACGGCCCCGACCGGGCCGGGGTAGACGCTGCGGTAGGCGTGGCCGCTGGCCTGGCGGTAGACCGGGCAGACGTTCATGCACGCGCCGCAGCGGATGCAGCGGAGGATCGCCCGGCACTCGGAGGCGAGCACGTCGGTGCGGCCGTTGTCCACGAAGATGACGTGCAGCTCCTCCGGGCCGTCGGGCTGGGTCGCGGCCTTCGGGCCGGTGATGAACTCGGTGTAGACCGTGAGCTGCTGGGCGGTGGCGGAGCGGGCGAGGAGGTTGAGCAGCAGGCCGAGGTCGCGGTCGCGGGGGACCAGCTTCTCGATGCCGACGAGCGCGATGTGGCACTTCGGCGCGGCCAGGCTGAAGCGGGAGTTGCCCTCGTTGGTCACCAGCACGAGCCGGCCGCTCTCGACCGAGACGAAGTTGGCGCCGGTCAGGCCGACGTCGGCCTGGAGGTATTTCTGCCGCAGGAACTGCCGCGCCCGCCGGGTGATCGTCTGCGGGTCGTCGTCGTAGGCGCCGAGGCCGTGGCGCTCGAAGCTCTGGGCGATCTCGCGGCGGTTCTTGTGGATGATCGGGCGGACGATGTGGCTCGGGCGGTCGTGGTCGAGCTGGACGATGAACTCGCCGAGGTCGGTCTCGAGCGCCTCGATGCCGTGCGCCGCCAGGAAGTGCTCCAGCGCGATCTCCTCGCTGACCATGGTCTTGGCCTTGACCAGCTTGGTCGCGCCGCGCGCCTGCATGATGCGGAGGACCGCGGCGCAGGCGGCCTCGGCGGTCGCGGCCCAGTGGACCTGGGCCCCGTTGGCCTGCAGCTTCGCCTCGACCGCCGGCAGCAGGGTGTCGAGGTTTTCCAGCACGTGCTGCTTGATGCCGCCCGCGAGGGCGCGGAGCCGGTGAGGCTCGGCAAACTGGTCGAAGAGCATCGCCGTGCGCTTCTCGTGCGTGGTTTTGGTGCTCTGGTACACCGCGGCCCGCCGGTCGGCGGGCAGGCGGGCGGCAAACTGGTCGATGAGCTGCTGGGCCATGGCGGTTCAGGCGGACGCCAGCGCGTCGCGGAGGATCTGGGCGACGTGCCGGATCTTGATCGGCTGGCCCTCGTGCGCGGCGCGACCGCTCAGGTGCATCAGGCAGCTCATGTCCACGGAGGCGAGCAGGTCGGGCCGGGCGGCGCGGATGTGCTCGAGCTTCAGGTCGCCCATCGCCTGCGAGATATGGGGGAAGGCCACCGAAAACGTCCCGCCGAAGCCGCAGCACTGCTCCAGCTCGCCGAACTCGACCACCTCCACGCCGCGGATCGACCGCAGCAGCGTCAGCGCCGCCGGCAGGCTGCCCGTGCCGCGCGCGTGGCACGCCCGGTGCAGGGCGATCCGGGCGTCGTAGCGGCCCGGCCAGGAGGTGAGGCCGAGGCCGTTGACCAGAAAGTCCAGCAGCTCCCAGGTCCGGCGCCCCAGCGCCTCGACCGCGGCGAGGTCGGGCTCGTGCTCGAAGGCCAGCGGCGCGCCGTGGAACAGCATCGCGGCGCAGGAGCCGGAGGGCAGGATCACGGGATCCTCGCCGGCGAAGGTGCGCACCGTGTGCCGCACCACCTTGCGCGCCGCCGCCCAGTCGCCGCCGTTCAGCGCCGGCTGGCCGCAGCAGGTCTGCCCCTCGGGAAAGTCGATCGTGCAGCCGGCATGCTCCAGCACCTCCACCGTCGCCCGGGCGACGTCGTCGTAGAAGGCGTCGCACAGGCACGTGGCCATCAGCTGCACCCGCTTTCCCGTCACGGGCTTTCGTTCGGCGTTGAGCATTTTGGGATTGGAAAACCGTGGGCGCAGCAAAGCCTGATGCAAACGAAAATCCGCCATGTCCCAAGTCACCTACACCGCCGCCGTTGATCTCGGCGCCACCAGTGGCCGCGTCATTCTCGGCGCCTGGGCGCAGAACCGCCTCACGCTGACCGAGGCGCACCGTTTCCCCAACACCTATCGCGAGCTCGGCGACCATGCCTACTGGGAGATCGGCACGCTCTGGCATGAGATCCGGACCGGGCTGCGCCGGGCGGTCGCCGCCCTGCCCCGCGGCGCCCGGCTCGCCTCCGTCGGCGTCGACACCTGGGGCTGCGACCACGTCCTGCTCAACGACGCGGGCCGGCTGGTGTTCCCGGTCCACGCCTACCGCGACAACCGCACGCAGGCCGGCCTGGCCGCGCTCGCCGCGCACGGCGCGGACCGCCTCTACGCCGCCACCGGCATCCCGAACGTTTTCTACAACACCAGCCTCCAGCTGGCCGAGGCCGTCGCCCGCTGCCCCGCCCTGACGGACCTGGCCACGCGCTGCCTGTTCCTGCCCGACTACTTCAACTTCCTCCTCAGCGGCCGCGCGGAGAACGAGCTCACGGTCGCCAGCACCTCGCAGCTGCTCGACGTGCACACGCCCGACTGGTCGCAGGCGGCGCTCGCGCACTTCCGCCTCCCGCCGGCCTGGTTCACGACCCCGGTCCGCGCCGGAAAAAAGCTCGGCCGCGTCACCGGGCTGCCGGAGCTCGCCGGGACGCAGGTGATCGCCGTCCCCGGCCACGACACCGCCTGCGCCTACGACGCCATGCCCGCCTCGCCCGACGGCGGCGACCTCTTCCTCAGCTCCGGCACCTGGTCGCTGGTGGGCTTTGAGCACCCCCGGCCCCTGCTCGGGCCCGCGGCGCTGGCCGCGCGCGTCGCCAACGAGCGCACCGGGAGCGGCGGCTACCGGCCGCTCACCAACGTCGTCGGGCTCTTCCTGCTCGAGCAGACGATGCAGGACTTCCGCACGCGTCCGCAGACGCCGCGCGACTGGGACGCCCTGATCGCCGCCGCCGCCAAGCTGCCCCCGCCGGCCGTGCTGCTCGACCCCGCCGACCCGGCGTTCACCGCGCCGAAGTCGATGCGGGCGGCGATCGACGCCCAGCTGAAGCGGGCGAAGGCGAAGGCCCCCGGCCAGCTGGCCGGCTACACCCGGCTGATCTGCGACTCGATCGGCCAGGGCCACGCCGCGGCGGCCGCGAACTTCGAGCAGATGACCGGCCGGAAGTTCCGCCGCATCCTGATGGTGGGCGGCGGCTCGAAGAACCGGCTGCTGTGCCAGGCCACCGCCGACGCCGCGGGGATCCCGGTGGTCTCGTTCAACCTCGAGGGCACGGCGGTGGGCAACCTGGCCCGCCAGCTCATCGCGCTCGGCGCGGTGAAGAACCTCGCGACCTTCCGCCAGCACCTCGCCCGCGGCCTGCAGCAGAAGACCTACCAGCCGCGCCGGTAAGCGCCCGGCCGGCGCCGCCGGTGAGTCCCCGGCGCCCACCCCCGGCGCCCCCAGCGCCAGCCCTGCTCCCGCGACCACCCCTGTGACTGCGGGCGGGGCCAGGCCCCCTCCCGGCCGCCCCTGCCCGCCCTCCGTTCGGGAAAACCGATTGTCACGTAATACGTGACAATGGGGTTTTGCTCCGAGCGGCCGGAACGACAGCGGAACAGCGAGAAAAAAGTCGGGGGCCACACGAGCAGGCCACACGGGTAGGGCACACGAGCAGGGCACACGGGTAGGGCACACGGGCAGGGCACACGGAGCGAAGTCACACGGAGCAGACGCCCGGCAAGCGCCTTATCCCGGAAAACCGATTGTCACGTAATACGTGACAATGGG